>JAPPIE010000354.1 GCA_028874765.1 Gemmatimonadota bacterium | reverse complement strand
GAGGATTGATGTCTAAGAAAGGCTATCGAGTAGATTGCCACACACACCTCTGGCGATATCCGGGTGAATTGACCGACGAATTGGCGCGCGAGACTTTTATTATGCGCAATCAAGAGGTGGATCTGGATATTACACCCGATATGCACACGGCAGCTGTGGCAGAGGTGGATTGCGCTATCGTGTTCGGGTTGCGGGCACCACTGACTGGCTTTTTTACTGTCAACGATACGGTTGCAGATTACGTGCGCGCTTATCCGGAGAAGCTGATCGGTTTTGCTGCGATCTGCCCGACTGAAGACAACGCGCTTGAGGAGGTTGAGCGCGCGGTCAAAGAGCTGGGGTTGCGGGGCCTGAAGATGAGTCCGATCTACGGTGGGTGGGACCCATTGGATGCGAATGCGCTGGCTATTTTTGCCAGGGCGGAGGAGTACGGATTGCCTATTATGTTCCACCAGGGAGCGACTTTCCCGCGCAGGGCACCGCTGAAATATGCGAATCCCGTTCTGCTGGAGGAGATCGCGCTTCGATTTCCGGATCTGAAGATGATAATCGCTCATCTGGGACATCCCTGGGAGGCGGAGACTATTGTCCTGATTCGGAAGCAGCCAAACGTGTTTTCGGATATTTCGGGTCTGTTCTACCGCCCTTGGCAGTTTTACAACTCGCTGCGGCTGGCGGTTGAGTACGGGGTTGTGGATAAACTGCTCTTTGGAACCGATTATCCTGTGGCTACTTTTGAGGAAACAGTGGAGGGGTTGCACCATGTGGTCCGGCTTTCCCAGGAGATGCGGTTGCCTCCGCTTCCAGAAGACCTGCCGGATCAGATTCTTTACCGCGATACTCTGGGGTTGTTGGGGCTTTCTGAGCCTGCGAGCCGATGATCGCGTTTCAGCATATTGAAAGGAGATGTTGATGGGAAATCTGGCATTGACGGGGGGTCCTAAGGCGGTAACGCTCGACAGAAGAAAATTCGCGGTTCCCCCTGTGAGTGAGGAGGCGATTGCAGCGGTGATGGAACTGATGCGTAAGGGCGAGACTTCCATTTCACCATCGGTTGCCGAGTTCGAGCGCGAGTTCGCCGATTACGTCGGCTGTGAATACGGGCTGGCGCTTACCAGCGGTACGGCGGCGCTTCAAACGGCACTGTTTGCGGTGGGGGTGGAGCCAGGCGATGAGGTTATTGTTCCTTCCTTCACATTTCTTACCACAGCGACGACTGTGCCGGCTATGGGGGGCGTCACTATTTTTGCCGATGTAGATCGCGATACGATGACTTTAGACCCCACCGACATTGAGCGGAAGATTACAGAGCGGACCCGTGCGATTGTCGTTTGCCACGTCTGGGGTAATCCTGCGGATATGGAATCGATTTTGAAACTGGCACGCCCGCGGGGGATCGCCGTGATTGAGGACTGTTCGCACGCCCATGGGGCTATGTGGCATGGAGAGAAAGTCGGTTCTGTAGGCGATGTCGGATGTTTCAGTTGCCAGGGATCCAAGCTGGTTGCGGCGGGGGAGGGCGGTGTACTCACGACAAACGACCGCGACCTGTACGAGCGGGCTATCGTGCTGGGCCGTCCGGAAAAGCGTGCCGAAATTCGAGAGGATTCATGGATAAAACGCTTTGCCTTCACGGGGTTGGGTTTCAAATACCGCCCCCACCCACTGGGCATTGCAATCGCCCGCGAGCAGCTTCATCACCTGGATGAGATGAACGAAATTCGAGACCGCAATGGTGCGGTCCTGGACGCCGGGCTGGCAGATGTGGCAGATGTGGTGCCCCAGCGAGTGCTTCCGGGCTGCCAGCGCGTTTACAATAGCCATTGTATGCGGTATGATCCGGACAAACTCGGAGGTGTTTCAATCGAGACCTTCCTGCAGGCACTCGCAGCAGAAGGTGTGAGTATCGGCAGAATGAGATACGGACATTTGCACGGGAATCCAATTTTTACAGAGGAATTTCCCTATGGTACGAAGGGTGCGACATTGAGCGTACAGGGACATGATGCGTCGGATTTTTCAAATGGTCCGCTTCCGGTGACAGAACATCTCAGAGAGTATGCTTTTCGCGCGGCTCCCCGGCTCGAAACGGAGTGTAGAGAACTGATCAACCAGTATCTGGATGCCTACCACAAGGTGGCATTGGCCGTTGATGAACTCCTAACTTACGAGAAAGAGCACAAATAAGAGGCTTAGAAGAGACACGGAGGTGTGTTATGACGTTCAAAGAGATAACAAATTCCGCTCCGGCGTTGACGGACGAGACATTTGAGGCGTTGTTCGAAGCCTGCCGGCCCCAAAAGGAACGGTGGACAGATATCCCCTGGATCGGAGGACTGTGGGAGGGGCGACAGAAGGCGGCGCGCGAGGAGAAGCCACTGTTCATCTGGGCGATGAACGGTCATCCCCTGGGGTGTACGTGAAATAACGGGGTTACGGGCCGTGCGCTCGTTTTTTCAGATCCTCGGGTGATCGAGTTTTTGAACGAACGGTTTATCCCGGTGGCTGTAAACAATACCCGGTTGCAGCGACAAGCCGATGATGAGGGCCGGTTTTTGCGCCTGATCTCCTGGCAAGGACGGTATGGGTATTCTTTTGACGAAGCTCGAGCTAGGCTGGAGGATATCGATCACGGGCTGAATCATCAGGGTTTATATGCAGTGACGACAGAGGGTGAAGTGTTGGGTGGTCGCAACAGGCTGTTTCCGGGTGGCAAGCTTCCTGTACATGGTGTGGGTAGCGATCCAGACCGGTTTTTGTGGATGTTGAGACGGGCGCTGGAGAACTGGGAGAACCGCAAGACCCAGCGCGAGGCATTGGAAATCGAAGATCTGGTGTATCGGGATTCCACATTTAGCTGGACGGGGTATCCTGAAGATGGATTGGTTTTACACCTGAGCGTTCGGGACCTGCCCCGGGATGTGGATACGCGGCCTTCGGGAATGAAGCGCGAGGCGCACAATCAGGATTACGTCTGGTTCCGACGGGAAGAGGTGCTGTCTATGGTTCCATCGGATGCAGTTGTGGGTGATGTTATCCCGGTGCCCGGTGGGCTGGTCAGACGGCTGGTGCGTTATCATCTGGCGGATTACGTCCGGGGGGAAACGTCTTCGTGGCCATCCGAGGCGATCCGAGATGCGTCTATGACATTGACGGTGACTGAGGAGACACCGGAATGGATGGATTTAAGGCTTTCCGGATCCGCGCAGTTGTTCTCGGCGGGAAGTTGGTACGAGGGCGCGTGTCTGGAACGAGGCCTGGATGCATCGCTGCTGGGTTATCTCCGTTTTGATCGGCGGACAGAACGTTTTGTGCGATTTGATGTGGTGGCAGTGGGATCGCGGTGGGGCGGCACGGACTACAACGTACGGCAGGACGATTTGGAGCCTGCGCCTATCGGGATTGCGATGACGATCGGCGGTCGGGAAGCGAGGGATCGCATAGCACCGCATGCGTGTCAGAGTCGAGGTGGTCTGGAACGGTATTTTAATGCGTAGCAATCTGCGTCCAGATTTCGTCCTTGGAAGGACCGAAGGACCGAAAGCAGATCTGATAATACCCATCTTTATTAGCTGTTGGCGCAGATTACTAACTGATGTTACGCGATGTTCCAATATTTCGTCAGGCTTATGGAAATCATATCACGCATATAGCACGCGCTGAAATGCCTCGAGATTGGGCACCTGTATTGCCGCACGGTGCAACTGCTTGAGATGTTGCATATCGTCGATGGCGGTAATACGTGCGGATAGAGGGTGCGCTTCGCTCAGGTCAAATCGAATCTCCAGCACTTCGAGAATATCTTCAATGGCACGTTGCCTGACCCCCTGCTCAATGCCTTGTTCAATGCCTTCCTCTCTGGCTTCTTCTCTGCTTTGTTGGGTAAGAGATTGAAAAAGGGATGATTCGCGGATGAGATCCATGATGCCCTCCTTAAAAATAATACCAGAAATGACTTCAGACTCATATACCAATTCGCTCAAGGCCACCATACCAGCGAGATAATCAGCCCTGGACGACCGGGCGATAGGACGCGTCCGAGCCGTGTGAATACACTGATGCAACCACGCATCTGAAGCCACTCCTTCAGGTGGCTTCATCAAAGGTGTGAAAGGGATCAGGCCCGATTGCCCCGCATTGAGGACGCGTTCGCCTTCTATCTCAATCAGTCTGATCACGCGATACCGAATCGTGATTTCGTAGTCGAGATGCGCCTGGACATAGTACCCGGTATCGTGCTGCCCCGCATTGGGACGCAGGTAGATCACATTGGAATAAATCGGCAGACCGTATTGCCGAATCGCATGTCCGATATAGCCCGCCATGCGACGCTCCATAGGCGGATTGGTGCTGTCAGTCGTTTGAAACTCGTTGTGGACCAATACCTCCTCGTCACCCATACGCACGCGAATCAGGCTATCGGTCTGGTGTGCTTCAACAGTGAGTTGCTCAGTGTCAATGACTGCAAGAACTTCAATGTCCTCGCGTCCGAGGGTGAAGTTAGCGAAGTCGTTGGGATAAGTTTGAATGAGGTGTTTGGATATTACATCAAATTCTGCCATGTGAGATGCCCTGGTCTGAGGGTTGGTCGTATTTTGGACAAACGCAACAGTCAGACCTCAAGCAAATATCAGGCCAAACATCACAAAGTTGAGTGATAAATGAACTAAAAAGAAACGCAGGCGCCTCATTATGCTTTCCAATATGCAGTATTACGCTTTTGTTCACAACTTGAATTTGTGGATTGCCCGTTGAAGCGGAGGTGGGGGAGGACAAGTGTTAGCGAAAAAAGTGTATATTTTGAGCGATGAATGGGCGGTTATGTGAAAGATATGTGCCGCTTGGACAGTGGCTATCGTAGTGGTTCTTGCGTAACATCAGTTACTAATTTTTTTGATAGTTGGGATGTGTTTTGTCGCATTTTGGGAGGGACAATGATACGGTGTGAACGGAGAGCGGAACTCGAGATCGAAACACCGCATCTTTGTGCGACTGTGCGGACTGAGGGATACGTGAGTGGGATCAAAAGCAGGTCGTTTGTAGATAAACGGACGGGCGCGACCGATCTAGGTTCGGGTCTGCACATTATGGACTTCTTGCTCGTACCGGGGTGGGGAGATGCAGAACCAAATCGGATCTACGACGGGAATCTACCCAAGCGCGTCG
>JAPPIE010000225.1 GCA_028874765.1 Gemmatimonadota bacterium | reverse complement strand
GCGTGAACGGCACTTTTTTGTCTATCACTTTTTAAAAAACTGTCCGAAGTATTGAAAGATAAAACACTCTACTGGTACGATATAGACGAAAACATCTTACACAAGGGGCCAAATAAAACAATGGGGGACAGTTTGTTTCAATATCCATTTATTAACGACATGTTCTTTAAAAAAGATCACTTAGACCTGCTTTTAGAGCCAGACCTGATCCGTGAATTATCACCACAGGTTACCAAAGATATTCTCATTGTGCTGATAGCCAGGGCTTCATTTCGTAACAGAAACCTCATAGCCTTTGTTCTGGGTCGCATATCAGGTTATAGTCTTGGATATTGGGTCGCCACAAAGGCCCTTCTGCCCAGCTTTGACTCACCTGAAATTATACGTATCGTGGATTCTACATATACATGGATTGAATGGGAGGCGGCAATATTAATACACTTCCTCTTTGAGACAAAAAACATGATCCACGACCTTGATGAAGGGGACGAAAAAGATACACACACCAAGAGTTTTGAGCGGGTGTTTACGTCCATAATACACGGGGATGGTTCCAGGTCATCTCACTTGTATTCGCTGTTAAGTCTCTATAGCACCTTGAAAAATAATCAATAGGACACCCCATGCAAACACTCACCCTCTTTCTCATCCCCGCCTTCTGCGCCCTTTTCGCGGTCGCGTCTGCTGCCGACTTGACCCACATCCCGGACAAGGACTTCGATACACTGAAAGCCGCCGGAAACGTAGCCCCTACCGGCATCTGGTCGGATGGGACGACTATGTGGGTAGCAGACTATTGGGGCGATAAAATTTACGCCTACAACATGAGAACCAAAGCCCGTGATCCGAACAAAGAGTTCAATACCCTAAAAGACGCCGGAAATACCGCTCCCCTCGGCATCTGGTCGGACGGAGCGACCATGTGGGTAGTGGACTTCGGGGGCCGCATTTATGCCTACAACATGAAGACTAAAGCCCATGACCCGGACAAAGACTTCGTTCTCGCCGCAGAACACGACGTCCCCGAAGGCATCTGGTCGGATGGGACAACCATGTGGGTGAAGGAAAGCTCTTACCAATTCGATAAAATTTATGCCTACAACATGAGGACTAAAGCCCGTGATCTGAACAAAGACTTCAATACCCTAAAAGACGCCGGAGAACAAGACTCTGGCGGCATCTGGTCAGACGGGACGACCATGTGGGTAGCAGACGGGTATCGGCATAAAATTTATGCCTACAACATGAGGACTAAAGCCCGTGATCCGGACAAAGACTCCGATCTCGCCATAGGAAATACCGATCCCGAGGGGGTCTGGTCGGATGGGACAACCATGTGGGTGGTGGACAGGAACAGGAACGACAGTAAAATCTATGCCTATGGCGGTCTGGCTGCCGTCAGTGACCAGGGCGTCGGGCGCGACCAGGGCATTCAGGATTTTTCAATGAAAATCAGGGGCACGAGGGGGAACCTTGAAATTTGCGTGCGTGACCACGATTGCGAAGATGGGGATGAGATCAAGGTTGATGTGGACGGCAGAACCATATTTTCCGGGGAGATTGACAACGAGTGGGACTGCTACACGCTGAATGTGTGGGCAGGGCTAACCTACATAGTGGGATTGACAGCCCTCAACGGCACGGGATACAAGGGAGACTGTAGCTACATAGACGCGAACACGGGCGAGATCCGCGTTACAGGCGAGAATGTGGAAACGCAAGTGTGGCGGCATCGCGGGGGCAAGGGATCAATGGCGGGGATTATCGTTGAGACGGCGAGGTGATAGCAGGGAAAGGGGTTCAGTATGTGGCGTAAATTTGTTGCACTATCAGTGGTGTTGAGTTGCTGGACGGCGTATTCAGTGTATTCCCAGCTGAGTTTCCCAATGCCTGAGATGGTGGTGATACCAGCGGGCAGTTTTCAGATGGGCTGCGTGTCGGGCATAGACTGTTACGACGATGAGAAGCCTGTGCGTGAAGTGAAGATAGACTCGTTTGCCCTATCGAAGTATGAGGTGACGTTTGAGGAGTACGACGCTTTCACGGATGCGACGGGACGCGAGCGGGCAAACGATGAAGGTTGGGGACGCGGTCGGCGTCCTGTGATTAATGTTTCTTGGTATGACGCGATAGCGTACACAGAATGGCTATCGGATCAGACGGGGAAAACCTATCGCTTGCCGAGCGAGTCGGAGTGGGAGTATGCTGCGCGAGCAGGAACGGGGACTGCGTATAGCTGGGGGGATAGCATAGATTACGACCGTGCCAATTGCGACGGTTGCGTTAGTGCATGGGATGGTGAGAAGACAGCACCAGTGGGATCTTTCGAGGCGAATGCCTGGGGCGTGTACGATATGCACGGAAATGTGAGTGAGTGGGCACAGGACTGTTGGAGACCCAGCTACAGGGGCGTGCCAACAGACGGTTCTGCGGGGGTACGTGGAGACTGCAATAGGCGCCTGATGCGTGGTGGATCGTGGGCCGACAAGCCGAGGATCTTGCGCTCGGCGACTCGCCTCACATATTCCTCCGAGGCTCGGTCCATCTTCTACGGTTTTCGGGTCGCCAGGTCTTTTTAGTTCTTGATTCTTTACCGCATCTTTCGTCTTCGCCGCATAAAAATTGATGACAGGAGACACTCATGCGAATGTTTATCGGCTTTTTCATTCCGGCCTTATTGGGATTCTTTGCGGTTGCATCTGCTCAACTACCGCCAGAGATCATAGCAGACAAATATCTGATGCAGGCAGAACAGTTACATGAGAAAAAAGACTATATAGCTGCGCTCAATATGATGGATAAGGCCATTGCGCTGCAAAAAGAACACAATCTCACATTGCCAGACGAGTTCCACTTCAAATATGCACAGGTGGCCTTGGCAGCAGATTCAACCCGGATCGCGCTTGAGTCTGTGACCAGGTATTTATCATCAACAGGGAGAGAGGGAGAGTTTTACAAGGAAGCACTGGCGTTGTTGATCGAGACTGAAGGAATACCGATCGGTGCCGAGGAAACGTGTACCGGAAAGCCTTTGGGTTCGAGTTGCTGGATGGCATTGGCCGACCGTCCTGAATTCTATGTCTGGAACCCTTACCTTCAAGAAGGCGAAACTGTAACCTGGTCTGGCAGGTGTTCGGGGAACGTGGCTCAGGGGGAAGGGACAATCACATGGGGCTATATTGGTGGATACTCTTACAATCCGGACACAGAAAAATACGACATCCCGGTAAAGTCAGTGTCAACATCTATGGGCGTCCTTCAGAAAGGCATAATGCACGGCAAATGGGTCGAACGTGACGGGGGAAGGACAGCGGAAGGCCCCTATGTGAACGGCAAGCGGCATGGGCATTGGGCCACACGTTACGCGAATGGAGGTGGAGAGGAAGGCCCCTATGTGAACGGCAAGAAGCATGGGCTTTGGGTCGATCATCACGCTTCCGGGTACAAAGATAAAGGTGAATATATAGACGGCAAAAGAGAAGGCAGGTGGTTAGTATTGGGTTTTGACATGTCCGATAATTTGACCTGCTGGTCCATAGTATATCGTCAAGGTGAAGAGGTAGGAAGAAATGAGTTAGATCGGGGAGCGTGTCAGTGGTGAGCAAATCAGGCGTATTTATGTAATCAGAATGAGAGCGCGGTACCTGGTGTTCACCCGGGTTGCCGCGGCCAATCCACAGGAAAGATCTGGAGCGGTTGATGCAGGCGATTCGGAAGTCAAAACCTCGGCAATGCCTGCTCTTCACCTTTCTCGCTGAAACCAAACTTCGGAAGGTAGATATACTCGGAAAATAATGCGTCCAGCCAGAGTCCGTGTGCTGAAGTTTGGGACAGCGAATGCGAAGAGACGGTCGCTGGCGAAATGGACAACGGCATAAGAACGGCTGTAGGCAATGGACGGATTAGCCTTTGCAGAAGATTCCCAGTCACGTTTGTGGACAGGGAAAGCCCTCTCTGCCCCTGGATTAAGCGTTGCTGTATCCATGTTTCAGGAAGTTCTGAGAATAAGCACAGGAGGATCAAAATGAAAATGCAACAAATAATCATCCAGGCCACCGAAGATCTGATCAATGACCAGGAGGCGAAACGGATGATCAAACAACGTACTCAGAAGATGGGAGGGGCTGGGCAATTCAACGAACACATGCAGCCTCTTGAAGGGTTTGATCGTATCAAACAGATATTCGACGGTGATGCCGATGCAGCATGGTATTGGCTAACAGTGCCAAACGACGTACTCGACGGAGAAAAACCGCTTGCCCTTCTTCGCAAGGGAGAAGTCGCCCGTGTTGAGGCCGCCGCTAAAGGGTATCTCCAGGGCGACTTTGCGTAATGGCTGGCTATATCAACCTTATAGGGCACATTCAAGTACAGATTTGCACGGTCCGAATCATGCGCATGTTTCGTGTGATTCACCAAAGTCTCGCCAACTCACCGCTTGGGGCCATTCCTGCGCCGAGCCGGTTCAGCGATCTGGCCGGGAACTTTGCAGTGCTGTACGGGGCCGAAACTGTGTCGTGCTGCTTAATTTTATAGACCGCGCAAAGTGGGCAACTCACGGGGATTAATTGTATAAGAACCTGATTATTATTAATTTGCCATTATCAAGCAGTTTCTTTCACACGATTTTCAAATTTGAAATACCCGATTTATGACAGGTGGTAAGTGGTCAGACGATATTACTCCGCTTCGCTTCCGGACTTAAGCATTGCGTAACGTCAGTTGTTTTGTTATTTTTTTCACGGTTTTTAAGCTTTTAGAAAGGTGTGTTCAGATGACCAATGGTCCATCTCGCGTCATTGTAGAAATGAAGTACACGAACAATTTGCATGAAGCATCTGAGGCGGCGGGTTTGTCTGGGGAGAGTCTCTTTCCTTCGAATCTCACTCCGAACTTCAATTGGATTGAGTGGGACGATGCATTCGCTCCAGTCAGCATACCCGGAGACGACGTGACCGAACAGTCCACTTTCGCCCCAGATCCGACTAACGCGACGTATCTCCTGCGTGGGACTGTCGCCGACAACTCGCAGTCTGCGCTCGAGGCAGCGATGAAAAACAACCAGAGCATCGTCGGCGTGTACGCTGACTGTGAAATCCAGAGCTGTCCGATCTGTCCGGGTGACCCACCGTCGGGAAATGATGGCGATATCGAGAATCTGCTCTGCGTACCCGATCTGCAAAACCAGGGAATGGACGGAAATGGCGTTCTCGTCGCTATAGTCGATACAGGAGTCAACATTACATATCTAAATAGCGTGGGCAAGTACCCAGCATTTAATCTCGGTTTGAGTTGGAAGCCGTCAACAACACCGCCAGGTCACATGCTCGGAAGCATGCCTGTCGATCATGGTACTATGGTAGCGTTCGACGCCTGTATTGCGGCCCCCAACTGCACGATTCTCGATATCGCGCTCCTTCAGACGCGGCTGTCAGGTAGCAGTCCTATGTCGGGCACCCTGAGCGACGCTGTCTTGGCCTATAGTCACCTTCTCAACACTATGCAAGCACGGATCGAGTCAGGTAAAGATTGTTCTCTGGTCGTGAACAATAGCTGGGGGATGTACCACCCGAGTTGGGACTTTCCAGCCGGACATCCCGGAAACTACAGCGACAACCCGAGCCATCCATTTAACCGCATTGTGGGAGTCCTTGAAGGTGCGGGTGCCGACATCCTGTTCGCTGCCGGTAACTGTGGAGCGGATTGCCCGGCTAGTGGGTGTGGGGGTGTCACAACAAAAGCCATCTACGGTGCGAACTCTCACCCTCAAGTAACGTGTGTCGCTGGCGTTGACGTGAACAAGGACCGTGTGGGCTACTCCTCAATTGGACCGGGTCGTTTGGCTTCGGATAAGCCCGACATTTCGGGCTACACTCACTTCAAAGGATCGAAGGTCTATCCAGCCGACAGCGGGACGTCGGCTGCTGCGCCCGTCGTGGCTGGCGTCGTGGCGGCGCTTCGCTCGCAAATGCCGCAGGATCCAACTGATCCCAATACGTCTCCCGCCGCCGTGCGGAAAATTCTGAGGGATACCGCCGAAGCAAGTCATAGTCATAGCGGCCATAGTGCCAAGTATGGCTGGGGCATCGTGAACGGCTGCAATATCGCCGCGAAATTCCCTTTCACAGAAACTCCAGCTTGATGATCCAAAGAAGGGTGACTGATTTGGATGTTGATCGCAGCAGTAACGACACCAGCGGAGATGGCGAACAATACAATAGGTTGCGACCCATCGCCGCGGGATAGCGTTTGTTCGCTGAATCACGGAAAGGATCTGCTCTATGAATACAGTGATGCTCACAATCTGCACGAACGGCGAGCACCCAACCCTCGAGTTGGTACGTGCTCGCTACGGTCTCACGGAGGAAGAGATTGACGCATCCTTCGGCGTTGTAGAGATTGACCCCAAAGAGAGCTTATTCACGATCCTCGTTACGGAAAGTGCTGCGTCGAAGGTTCAGAGTGGCTCCAAATGGGCTGTAGAAGGCCCCTTCTCCAATCCTCGGATAGCACACTTCGGACCGCCCTCTGTCTGACTGTCTGGAGTTACTCCGCTTTAGTGGGATATTTAAGACTTGGATTTCAAGCTGTGATTGATGCAGTTTGCCTTTTCATCACTGGATGGAACCCTCCCGTGCAGACTCTGTAAATCCTGACCCGCCTTTTCATCTGCGTCCATCTGCGCTCATCTGCGGATAGCTTTTCTCCACCACCGGCAACATCACCCTGAACGTCGTCCCCTTTCCCTGTTCACTCTCGACGGTGATCTCCCCATCGTGATTGCGAACAATGGCATAAATTATCGACAATCCCAAACCCGTGCCGCGATCGGCATCTTTTGTCGTGAAAAAAGGCTCAAAAAGACGCTACCGGGGTGCCTCATCTATCCCTACCCCATTATCCTCCACCTCAATAACAACCGCATCGTCCTCAGCGCACATATCCGGATCCGCCTAATAGATGTAGGCACAGAAAAACGAAAAGTTTTGACTTCCAAATAGATAGCGAAAGCGGTATAATACTGTATCGAGCAGGGCGACCGTAAGGACATCGCAATCTGGAGATAAGAGATGGGCATATCAGACAGACGCAAGCTGCCTATCGGCATTCAGACCTTCCGGGAGATGCGAGAGGAGAATTACTACTATGTCGATAAAACGGCCCTCATTCAGCGGCTGATCGACGAGAGTAAGCACTACTTTCTATCGCGTCCACGTCGGTTTGGCAAGAGCCTGTTTCTGGACACACTGAAGGAACTGTTTGAGGGCAACGAACCGCTGTTTGAGGGACTTCACATCCACGACCACTGGGACTGGTCTGTTCGCTATCCTGTCCTGCGATTCGACTTCAGCAGTGGGAACTATCAGGGGCCGGACGACTTGCGGAAGGAAGTGGCGGTGCAATTGGACGCCCTGGAGAACGAAGCAAAGGTCAGCCCGCGCGACGAAAACGCATCAGCCCGCTTGCGCCACTTGATGAAAGTGCTCCACGAGCGCAGTGGTCAGCGCGTTATGCTACTGGTGGATGAAAATGACAAGCCGATCCTGGACGCGCTGGCGGTGCCCGAAGTCGCTCGGGCCAATCGCGACTTTTTGCACAGCCTGTACGCCACCACTAAAGACTGCGATGCACACATTCACTTCACCTTCCTCACGGGCGTCAGCCAATTCACCAAAGCGAGCATTTTCTCTGGCCTCAACAACTTGATCAATATCACGCTGGATGCGCGCTATTCATCTATATGTGGCTACACTGATGTGGATCTGGATACGGTATTTGCACCGGAACTTCCCGGTCTGGATACGGTTAAAGTTAGGCGGCGTGTTCGCCGTGCTTTGTAGTGAATCTTGGAGATGCCTGATGTTCTATTTTGAATTGTCTTCAAACATCGCGGTCTAGTTTAATACCCAGTCTTTTCATTTTTCCATACAGGGTAGAAGGGGGTACGCCAAGCAGTGTCGCTGCGCCCTCGGGGCCTTTTATCTGCCAATTCGTGGCTTTTAGTGCGTCGAGGATGTAGCGGCGGTCATACTCATCCAAAGGCACGAATTCGCGGTCTTGAGAAGCAAATAAAGTCCACTGATCCATATCTTTGATTTGAGAACCAGGCAGTCCCAGATCTCCCACTCCAATTTGAGACTCGGGACACAAAACCACAGCCCGCTGTATGGTATGCTCTAATTCCCGCACATTACCCGGCCAATCGTAGGATTGCAGCATCTCGATAATTTCTGGCGTCAAGGGGGCAAATTGCTTGCCCAGATGCGTCGCCATGCGCGTCTTGAAATACTCGGCTAATTCCGGTATATCCTCCTTGCGTTCGCGAAGCGGCGGTAAATACATCGGAAAGGCATTGAGGCGATAATAGAGGTCCTCCCGAAAATCTCCTGTGCGGACCATCTCCTCAAGATTGCGATTGGTCGCTACCACAATCCGCGTCTTTACCATCTGCGTCTCGCTGCTCCCAACCCGCTCAAACGTGCCCTCTTCCAGCAAACGCAACAGCTTGACCTGCGTTTCCAAGGCCATATCGCCGATCTCGTCCAAAAAGAGTGTGCCACCTTCCGCCAGTTCCACCCTGCCCAGTCTTTGGGAAACAGCAGTGGTAAAAGCTCCTCTCTCGTGCCCAAACAGTTCGCTATCGATCAACGTCCCGGGCAATGCACCGCAATTAAACTCTATAAAAGGCCCATCGCCATGGGCACTCAGCGCGTGTAGTGTCCGAGCAGCCAGTCCCTTGCCCACCCCTGTCTCGCCCATAATCAGCACGGTCATATTGGTAGATGCAATTTTTTCAAGACTGATTTGAAACTCGCGCAGCGCAGCGCTATGCCCGATAAACTGTTGGCTTCCTCGGCGGTTGATGACGTCGGTCAATGCTTCGATACGCGGATCTGCCGTAATCGAGAGTCGCGTTTGCGCGATCTCTGAGTAATTGAGGTCGCGATCTATCGCCCGGACCTGAAAGGTGTAGTCTCCCGGCGGCAGGTCCCTGTAAAAGGCCCGCATTCTTCGAGTGGCTGGTTGCCAGTCGGCATCATAGCCATTCAGGCGATAGATGTAGAGCATGTCGCTGGGATGGGTGGAAAAACTCAGGCCCTTGTACTCGAAGATCACCTGCTGTCCTGCCGTAGATACAATGGTTTCCTCCGAATTCTCATACACCTTATCGGCAATCACTTGCTGCAAGCGAATCCGGGGCAAAGTTTGCCGCAGGCGGTAGCGTATGATAGAACCCATAATAGTGCCAAAATAGAACGTTCCATCGCGATCTTCGAGTATCTGGCAAACTGGTCCTATATAAGGTGAGTTGATGGTCTGGAAAAGCTGACCATCAAAGTGAACCACACCCCCTTCTGTACCGAGCCAGAGGTGGCCTTGCCGATCTTCGAACAAGCAACGGATGCGGTTGCTCGGAAGCCCATCGTCCGTCGTGAAGGTCTGGAAATTACTGCCATCAAAGTGACAAAGACCTCCGAGAGTAGCGATCCACAGATTGCCATCGCGGTCTTCCAAAAGATCTGTGACCCTGTCATCGATCAGCCCATCTTCAATCCCATAAAATTTGAGGCCATCTTCGGGATGCCACTGCGCGAGGCCCCTGTTGCCAACTGAGAAATTGTGGCAGGCCAAATGAAAATAGACCTCGCCACCGCGCCCGGCAATCACAGTGCCAATGCGGTCTAAAACATCTTTCTTTTTTTCCTCCAAAAAAATGGTTTGGAATGCCTCGTCCCGCTGGTAAATGAGCTTTAAGGGGCTAACCGAGAGTTCTTTTTTTATAAATTCGGTTTTACTGGTGTCCTTTTCCCAATAGCCGAAAAGGAATTGACCTTGCAAGTCCTGGGTGATTGCACTGATACGCCTGTCGCCTGAATCCGCAGCTATTTTCATCTTTTTGAACGCTTGTCCATCGTAGCGGAACAGGCCGTTGCGACCACCAAACCACAGATACCCCTCGTGATCCTCGTACATAGAGAGACAGTTATTGATATCAAGGCCTTGCTCGGTGCCTACAAATGCAAAGTGCTCGCCATCAAAACGGGCGACGCTTTTGTTCAGGGTGGTGAGAATGGGTGACACACGCCCGATCCATATATCCCCTTGTCGGTCTTGCACGATCTGCGAGATCTCGCTCGGCTTTTTGTCTTTGGGAGAAGCCTTGCCGAGGTCAAAAACGCTGATACTATGGGCATCGTAAAGGCCGACGCCGCCCCAGGTGGCAAACCAATACTGATGATCGCGATCCTGGAACACTGCTTTGACTGCGGGATGGGGTAGGCCATCGGCAGTGGTAAACCTGCTAAAGCCATCACCGTCCTGATACAATCCCCCTTCTGACGTACAGAACCACATTCGCCCTTCACGGTCACACTGTATTTTGCGCAGTGCGCCACCTAAATCGACTTGAACAGACTCGAAGGTGCCATCGGCATAGTACCAGAGTTCATCTCGATTTTCGAACCGACCAATCCACACTTTGCCGGTATGGTCCTTATCTACCGTATATGCGGTCCCATCCTGGGAAAAACCGTCTTTCTCATCATAGCGATGGAAGGATGTGCCGTCGAAGCGGATGAGGTAGTTGAAGCCAAACCACAGGTGACCTTGCGGATCCTGAGTAATACCCCAACACGGACGCCACCTCTGAGAAGGAGGTTTTTCGTAGTGCTGAAGGTAGAGAGGAATCAGGTCTTGAAAAGCAGTGCTCCCGTAATACCCCAAAGTGCGGGTACCACCAAACCATACACGGCCTTCTCTATCTTCGTAGATACACCGCACGTCTCGGCCTGCAATGCCATCGTCCTTCAAATGATGGAACTCGGCTCCGTCGTACCAGCAGACGCCATTTGCTGTGCCGAACCACAATCGATTCTGACTGTCTTGTGTAACAAAATAAGTACGGTCATCAATAAGACGGTCCTGTTTGGTAAATTTCTGGAATTCATTTCCATCGAAGCGACTGACGCCATTGTCCCAGGAGGCGAACCAGATACACCCCTCGCTATCTTCGGCAATGTGTTCAATGCGCATTCCAGATAGGCCATCGGCCATAGAATACGTCCGATAGGTGCCCGTGCGCTCAAGTGGCTTGATCATAGGAAGAACCTTGTGGAAAAAATAAAAAACGGGTTCATAAGTTGAATCTCACATTTGCAAAGAAAAACATAATATCGTATCTCGCACTTGCAAACAAAAAATATGAAGGATGTACTATGATCTCGGGACCATTGAGACGATAGTACGTCTTCCATAAGACCATATAAGGTCTTGTAGGAGAGCCAATTCGACTATTCTGCGACGATATTCAATAGTCAGATTGGCTCTTTCTTTATTTAAAACAATCCTTTACGAGTAGCACGCCCTATAAGAACGCTCAAATTGGCACACTTTTTGCATATATAAACCTGAGTCTCAGCAGGCATAGGGTTGGGACAAGACAGCGTCGGCAGGGGAATGGGTGACCCGGCACCCGTTACTTATGCGCGTGTGGCCCTATCAGCAGATGCAATCGAGATTGCGCCGGGCAAATGTTCTCCCATTTCATAGCCCGGCTTGGGGTGGCAGATTTATTTTCATCCGCCACCCCTCTATCTTAAACCAGATGGGAGTTTTAACAAAGGAACATACCGGGTGTTTTCAAAAAAGCATATGCTGTTTATTACCACTCTTGCGTTGCTGGGTTTTGTGATATTAACCGCTACGGGTTCCAACGCAGACGCCGAACTCACAACAACCCTTGCGGTCTCGTCTAATGACAAGAACGACAATCCTTCCCCTGACTTTGATGGCGACGGAACAGTTGGTATTTCCGACTTCTTGCTGTTTGTAGATGTGTTCGGATCAAGTCGTGGCGATGGGACATATCAAGCCAAATATGATCTGGATGGCAATGGTGTGATCGGGATCCCTGATTTTTTGATATTTGTCGATTCATTTGGCAAAGAAGTGCCGTCACAGACAGTAAGGGTATCGGTATGTGATCGCACGGGTGCCGTGCGCGACGCGATTGTGGCATTGGTGCCTGTAAGCACTTGCGGCGATGTGACAGCGGGACATCTATCAGCCATAGATTCTCTCAGTTTATCTGACGCACGTCTTGCAGAGTTGAAGGCTGGGGATTTATCTGGTCTGACTGGTTTGACAAAGCTCAATCTGAGAGAGAATCGACTCAGTAGTCTGCCCGATGGTCTCTTTGATGACCTGACCGCGCTCAGCAAGCTCTATCTGGGAGGTAATCGACTGACTGCAATTCCTTCCGTATTGTACAACCTTTCCAGTCTCACTTACCTGGGTCTCAGTAACAATCGGTTGGGAGGCGAGATTCCAACAGAATTGAGCAACCTGTCTAACCTTACATTCCTGAGTCTTAGCCGTAATCAGTTGAGTGGCGAGATTCCAACAGAATTGGGCAATCTATCGAACCTTACATTCCTGAGTCTTAGCGGCAATCGGTTGGATGGTGGGATTCCAACAGAATTGGGCAATCTATCGAACCTTACGGAACTATGGCTTTGGGGCAATCTGTTGGGAGGTGAAATTCCAACAGAATTGGGCAACCTGTCTAACCTTGAGATACTGGCTCTTTACAACAATCGGTTGGATGGCGAGATTCCAACAGCATTGGGTAATCTATCTAATCTTACGGCACTGGCTCTTTACAACAATCAGTTGGAGGGTGCAATTCCAACATCATTGGGCAACCTGTCTAACCTTGAGGATCTTTGGCTTCATACTAATCAACTGGAAGGTGAGATTCCAACAGCATTGGGTAATCTGTCTAATCTTGAGGATCTTTGGCTTCACACTAATCAACTGGAGGGTGAGATACCAGCCGCATTGGGCAATCTGTCTAATCTTACGGCACTGGTTCTTTACAACAATCTGTTGGAGGGCGAGATTCCAACATCATTGGGCAACCTGTCTAATCTCACCTACCTGGATCTCTGCACTAATCAGTTAAGTGGTGAGATCCCAACAGCATTGGGTAATCTGTCTAATCTTGAGGATCTTTGGCTTCACACTAATCAACTGGAGGGTGAGATACCAGCCGCATTGGGCAATCTGTCCAATCTCACGCACCTGTATCTTTGGGGCAATCAGTTGAGTAGAGAGATACCACCCGAATTGGGCAACCTATCCAACCTCACTTACCTGGACCTCAGCGACAATCAGTTGGTGGGTGAGATTCCAACAACGTTGGGCAATCTATCTAACCTTACTTTACTGAGTCTTCACAGTAATCAATTGAATGGTAGGATTCCAGCCGTATTGGGCAATCTATCTAACCTTACTACTCTGAGTTTTTACAGCAATCAGTTGAATGGAGAGATACCAGCCGCATTGGGCAATCTGTCCAATCTTACTACCCTGGACCTCGGTGGCAATCAGTTGAGTGGAGAGATTCCATCCGAATTGGGCAACCTGTTTAATCTTACAGTACTGGGTCTTAACCGTAGTCAGTTGAGTGGCGAGATACCACCCGAATTGGGTAATCTATCTAATCTTGTAGTACTAACTCTTCACAGCAATCGGTTGAGTGGTAGGGTTCCTGCAGAATTGGGTAAACTCTCCAATCTTGCGGTTCTGAGACTTGAGGATAATGCATCCTTGATAGATGCACTTCCTCAAAGCCTGAGTGGGCTGACAAAGCTGACGCAATTTTACTTTCATAACACAGGGCTATGTGCGTCGCTTGATGCTGCCTTTCAGGCGTGGCTTCAGGGCATTACAGATCACAGTGGCTCGAATTGTTCGGGATAGGCGTCTCTCAGTATGAATTTAATGCAAAAAATCGCGTTGTGTCTATTTGTCGCACTTATCGCGTGTGGTGGTGATAAACCTACAGGGCAAGAAGAAGATAATACCCGTGATGGGCTGGATAGGTATGCACACCGCTTTGATATTACGGAAAACCAAACCAGCGATTTTGGTATGAACACGCCTGGTGGACGTGGAGGCAGAGTCATTCGGGTGACAAACCTGTCTGCAAGTGGACAGGGATCACTGAATGAAGCACTATCTGCATCGGGACCGCGTATTGTGGTATTTGAAGTGGGAGGCGCAATTGATCTGAACAAGGCGCAGTTGACGATTAGCGAACCGTATGTGACAGTGGCGGGACAAACCGCGCCGAGTCCGGGCATTACGATCATTCGTGGTGCCATTTTCATTGAGACACACGATGTGATTGTGCAACATATTCGGGTGCGACCGGGTGATGCGGGAGAACCCAAAAGAAGTGGATGGGAGCCAGATGGTATTTCAACGTGGGGAGGTGAAGCTTATAATGTGTTAATCGATCACTGTTCTATTTCATGGGCAGTAGATGAGAATTTGAGCGCGTCTGGCCCGCGTACAGAAGGACCGGATGCGACTTCTCATCGCATCACATTTCGCAATTGTATTATCTCCGAAGGTCTGCATGATGCGTCTCATAGCGGCGGCCCACATTCAAAGGGATCGCTGATTCACGATTTCTGCCGAGAGATTGCCATCATTGGCAATTTGTATGCCCACAATGTAGAGCGCAGTCCACTTTTTAAGGCATCTGCAACAGGTGTTATTGTGAACAATCTGATCTATAATCCAGGATCTCGAGCAATTCACCTTAATCTTATCAGTGGGCAGTTTAACGATGTCGATTTTATCCCACAAAATGCGCGCGTGAGTGTGGTGGGCAACGTGATGATCCACGGCAACGATACACGGTCAGGACTGGCATTGGTATCGGCAACGGGTGATGCGTATCTCGAGGATAATATCTCGTTGGATAGAACAGGCGCTAATGTGCCTTTGACCTCGGGCAATATCCGCATTTTGGAAGAGAAACCCATCTGGGGCAACATCACGCCATTGCCCGCATCAGCTGTTGTGGAACATGTGGTGGCAAGCGCGGGTGCGCGTCCGAAAGACCGCGATGCAATTGACAAACGGATTATACACGAATTTCGAGCACGCGAAGGCCGGATGATTGATAGCCAGCAGGAGGTGGGCGGATATCCTGAAATAAATATGGTCAGACGACCGCTGGATATTCCCCCGGATGTGGATGCGTGGTTGGCACAACTGGCGACAGAACTTGAGGGAAAATAATTGATAGTTTTACATCGACTGCAACATTTCCATAATGGTGCTCATTCGAACACCATCATTATAACTACCCTCCAGCATGCCCTGTGTTCTTCAGGGCATTTTTTGTGTAATCTACCTAATAGTTCACTTGTTTTATTCTAATCAAACTGTTTCATTTGACACACTTACTGTTTCATTTGAAACACCAACTGTTTCATTTTACACACTTTTCCACCTGCCATTTTTTCGGCATTTTTTAAAAACACGCTCTCCTGCAAGCAGTTACGGGGTTTTGGGCAAATTTTGGCACGTTTTTTGCACTATTTAAAGGGCACGAAGTTTCAGTTCCAAACCCATTCAGGAGGGTATTCCCATGGTTCACCAGTCACCCGCAACCCGTCCAGCATTACCACCAAAAGCTCTCGCGCAACACGAGCTTGAAGCACTTAAATCTGTACGCATGAATTCGCGTGATCGCGCGCTCATCGCCGTGCTCTCGATGTGTGGTCTCCGCGTATCCGAAGCGTGTTCACTCACGGTTGACAACATTGACTGGTCAACGGACACACCGAGCCTTCGCTTTGCGGATAAGCGTGGCAAAGAGCGCATTGTCCCGCTGAACCCCGAGGTGCAGGATGTGCTCCGAGAATGGCTGGAGTCCCGTCGGTTTTCGGATTCTGAATACGTCTTTTGCAATCTCCGCAATGGGCAGCGTCTCAGCCGCAAGACCGTGTGGGCAGCCCTGAAGACCTGCGCGCAGCGCGCGGGGATCCGCCACGTTCATCCGCACATGCTCAGGCATACCTTCGGCACTGACCTGGCAGATCGGGATGTGCCGGTCGAGCGAATCAAGGACTTGATGGGGCATGCGTCCATTGAGACGGCCTCCATCTACATCTCTGTTAGTGAAGAGCAAAAGCGGCGCTCTATTGATCGCATTGACCGCAGGTCACGGTTGTCGCGGTGGTGGTCGCGCCAGAAGAATCGCAATTACAGATTTTTTGCGCGGTCGAGAGTCGAGATGGGAAAGACAGTGGGACGCGATGGGGAATTGTGCCAACTCACAGACAACTTGAGCAAGGGTATTGATACGCTGGTACTCGGCCCGATTGGCGTGGGCAAAAGTCATTTGCTCGCGTTGCTGGACGCTGAAAACGCGCTCGTGGTAAAGACGCTTTCGCCGGTGAAGGAAGCCCTGATAAATATTGCGAAGGAACTGCACAAAATCGGTAGGCTATGTCCGGATGGTCCAGACTTTGAAACGATCAAAAAGCAACACACCCGCACGACCATTCAGGGCTGGACAGATATGGTCCTCGGCTCAGTGGAGAAAAACGAGTTCGTGTTAATCGTGGATGATCTATCCGATATGACCACCTCCGTCGGGCGATTGATCGACAAACTCAACCGCAAGTTTACCATTATCGCTGCTCTACCGGAAGTCCGGAAGCCCCACGAGAAACACTTCTGGAAATTCGACCGCGTAGAAATAGAGCATCTCTCGACCACGGACGCCAAGAAGCTGATCCGACAGTGTGCTGCTGGTGCCAATATAGAAGACTACCCCATGACCGAGACTCGCGTATTACAACAGAGTGCTGGCAATCCGCGCGCCGTCATTGAGATCATGGAACGGCTTCGCAAAGAGCCAGCGGTAACCCGATCCGCGGTCAGGGATGTGTCCCACACGGGCGCGCGAGATCAGATCGATCTCACGTTTGCCGTGGTGCTGATTCTACTATTCGTGGTTGCGGCGCGATTCTTCATGCGCGGCATCGGAAGTATGGAGGGGTATGTGCTGGCCGGCATTGGCAGCGCGATTCTGGTAGGCATTCGATTCTTTATGTACAGGTTCAAACGATGACTGCACCTACACACATTGCATTTGGGTTGCTCACGGTGGCGAGTTCCTTTTCGCTCTTTTCCATGTCCTTTCACCGC
Source organism: Gemmatimonadota bacterium (assembly GCA_028874765.1). Lineage (GTDB taxonomy): Bacteria > Latescibacterota > UBA2968 > UBA2968 > UBA2968 > VXRD01. Next base: position 23,557 of record JAPPIE010000225.1, on the reverse strand, counting down.
AATCTTCCCGCGGTCGCATGCGCGATCATAGGGAGCCTGCTTCCGGATGTGGATTCACCGAGGAGTTCTATTGGTCGGGTGATGCCCTTTGCTTCCATCCCGATTGAGCGGCGATGGGGGCACCGCACGATTACGCATTCGCTGCTCTGTATGCTCGCGCTATCGGTTGTCACTCTGCCTTTACTCGCGTGGGAAACCGCGTGTTATGCTGCCATACTATTAGGCTATATGAGCCATCTGATCGCCGATAGTACGACCAAAAGCGGCGTGCCCCTGTTTTATCCCCATCCCGCGGTTTGCGTTTTTCCTGGCAGTGCGAGATACAGAATCAAAACGGGATCCCTCATGGGGGAGGGCACTGTATTGGCTGTGGTTGTCATACTGCTCCTATTGTTCATGCCCGTATCACATAAGGGGGGTATCTGGCGATCGTTTAGATACCTGATGGCGACGCCTTCGGCCGCATACTCAGATTATCGGAGAGCCAATACAGAGACCTATTTGAATTTTGAAGGACAATGGCGACACACGCGGGAGAAGGTGAGTGGAAAAGCCCTGATCCTCGATGCCAGATCCGCGTGGTTCTGGATCTTTTTTAATGGGCGAGTTCTGACATGCGGAGAACACGGCGCCATTTTGCCGGATAAGGTGCGCGTGGAAGAGACGGACCGACCCGTGAGAATACAGACGATTCGATTGAAAGGCGAGACCTATCAGGAACTCATAGAGCGGATCCCCGCAAACAGTTTTGTGTCTGGCCTGCTCGAGGCAGATGCTTCTTTTGGAGTTGGGGAGGAAGAACGTCTGGGCGGCGCTGTCAGTTTCACTACCCGGGAGATTGAATTCAAATTTGCCCAGAAAAAGGAGATTTTGCGGTTCCAGCCCATTTTAAGAGGTCTCTCTGAGCGCGTAAAAGATTTGTCAAGGCAGAAGCAAGAGGTTTTTGAGAAACTGGAGGACTTAAAAATGGCTTATCCGCCCGTTCACTACCTGAAACGGAGGGAAATTGAGAAAGAACTGGCGGAAAAGCAGAAAGAGATTGAGGCCCTGAAACGCAAAAATGTGCGATTCAGGGGTGTGTTACGTATTCGTCTGACAGGAGAACAACTATGATATACAACCCGCTGGCGGAAAGCGCGCGCTGCCCGGGCGCGTCGTCGGGATCAGTCCTGTTATTGATCCCGAAAATGGGACGTGCAAAGTAACGGGTCTTTTTTGAATGCGGGAAAGTATGTCCGTCCCGGTGCCCTGGTCAATGTGACTATCGGAAGGTGAAAAATATGTTTCTCATCCATAAGAAGTTGTCTTATTTTTTCTGTTATGAGCATTTATCAGGTAGTAATGACAGGAGAGATATCATGCAGAGTGTGATCAGGAATATTTTTGTTCTCGTCTTATTGGGATTTTTCGCGGTTGCATCTGCTCGTGTTTCACAGGAGGAAGGGGCTTCTTTTAAGTCGCCGGAGATGGTGGTGATTCCCTCGGGAAGTTTTAAGATGGGCTGCGTGTCGGGGAGAAGTTGTAATAATAGCGAGAGGCCGGTGCATGAGGTGACGATTGCATCGTTCGCGCTGTCGAAGTACGAAGTGACATTTGAGGATTACGATGTCTTCACAGATGCGACGGGGCGCGAGCGAGCAGATGACCGGGGTTTTGGTCGGGGGCGGCGTCCCGTGATCAATATCACCTGGGACGATGCGGTGGCGTACACAGCGTGGTTATCGGAGCAGACGGGGAAGAACTATCGTTTGCCGAGCGAGGCGGAGTGGGAGTATGCGGCGCGTGCGGGAACAGTGACGAGGTATAGCTGGGGGAATAATCTCGGTCAAAACCTCGCCAATTGCAATGGGTGCGGCAGTCAGTGGGATAATGAGATGTCAGCGCCTGTGGGATCGTTCGAGGCCAATGCCTGGGGCCTTCACGATATGCACGGCAATGTGTGGGAATGGACTCAGGATCGTTATAATAATAGATATGTGGGCGCACCCGATGACGGATCTGCGTGGGAGGTCGGCGACTCTACTGCGCGCGTGGTGCGCGGAGGTGCATGGTATCTGGAAGGATATTTCCTTCGCTCGGCTGCTCGCGACCAACACAGAACCTTTGCCGGGAGTCTTTATGTGGGGTTTCGGGTGGCGCAGAGTTTATAACGTTAAAAAAAACAACCTGGGACGGCACAGGGGCCGTCCCCTACGATGATATTATTAATCTGGTTTTGTAGGGGCGACCACAGGGGGTCGCCCGTTTTTTTTAAAAAACAAAAAAGGGTGTGAACTTGCAGTGTTCACACCCTTTTCTTATTGGAACTTTTAGAAGGAAATCTACGTCTGTGTAGGGTCAAACAAAAAAAGGTGGCTCCCGGCGGAATCGAACCACCGACACAAGGATTTTCAGTCCTCTGCTCTACCAACTGAGCTAGGGAGCCATCATCTTTCCCGATAAGACGACCAAATTTAACAAAACGGCTGATTGGTGTCAAGGTTCTTGCTTACGTTTTTTCGTAAACAGAAGCAATGTTGCGCTATGTGCAGGATTACAATTATAAACATATAAACCATTTGACAAATGCAAGGGGCAAGGGTTAATTATCCCCGCACATTTTTTAAGGGATTTTACCTTGTATCACGAAAATCATACAGATGGCTCTTGATATACAAAATATTCAGACGGAAACAGATGATGCGAGTTCACAACCCGCGGTAACACTGCGCGCTGTGGGATTGGGTGTTTTTCTCGTCATTGCCCTCGATCTGCTGGCTATGTATGTACGCTATGTCTTGCACGCTTCGCTGATGACGTATAGCCACATCCCGATGGCCATGCTGATCATTTTGATGATTTTGATGATCGGACTCGCAATCGTTGCCAAAATGACCGGCTGGGTGCTCTCAAAAGGCGAATGGCATGCGATTTTGGCGATGGGGCTTGTGGGTGCGGCGCTGCCGTGTTTTGGCCTGACGGGTTATTTGATCGGCTATATCACGGCACCTTATTATTTTGCTACGGAAGAAAACCAGTGGGCTGAGCACTTGCACCCGCATTTGCCCAACTGGCTCTTGCCGAGCCCTGAGGGCAATGCCGTTGCGTGGTTTTACGAAGGCTTGCCGAGTGGTGCTACTATCCCCTGGGGCGTGTGGATATTGCCTCTGTTCTGGTGGACGACGGTTGTGGCGGCGGCTTTTTTAATGCTGGCCTGTGTGGCCACTGTTTTTAGAAAACAATGGGTGCAAAACGAACGCCTGGTTTTTCCCGCAATGGCGCCGTTGATCGATATGACTTCTGAACCGGGTGATGGTGAGGGGTGGTTGCCCGAGTTTATGCGCAATCGCTTGTTCTGGATCGGATTTGCCATTGCGTTTGGCGTGCTGGCCTGGAATTGTATCAATTACTTTTTGCCGGGCTTTCCGCGTTTTCCCATTTATCGGTCGCGCTGGTACTGGATAGATCGCCAATTGCCGCCTATCAGGGGATACTTTGGCATTTTTACCATTCTTTTTTCTTATTTTGCCAGCCTGGATGTTCTGTTTTCAATCTGGTTTTTTGATCTGGTGTTCATCTTTGAAGGTGGCCAGCTCACTAAGTGGGGCTATAAAGCCACCACGCCTTATTATCGCACGGGAGTGTATTACTGGCAGACTTTTGGAGCCTTTGTCGTTTTTGTGGGTTCGACATTCTGGGTAGCGAGAAAACATTTGCGCGATGTGTTGATGAAGGCTCTCGGGAGGGATCCCACAGTGGATGACTCCCAGGAATTGATGTCCTATCGCGCCGCTTGTATCGGTTTGCTGTGCAGCATAGCGTATTTGTTTATCTGGCTGACGCAGATGAATTTCGATCCGTTTAAAGGATTTTTATATATTCTGGCAGCGATTTTTGTCTATACGGGTATGGCGAAGATCCTCGCCGATACCGGCATGCCATTTGCGAGCAAACCCATTGGGTCATGGAGTATGGTCGCATCGTTTTATGGAAGGCGCAATATCTCGCTTTCCACCCTCGTCTCTTTTCGCTTTTCCGCACTGATTAACGAGAATTTTAAGGGCTTGTTTATGCCCGCGCTTTCCCATGCCGGGCGTGTTTCCGAGGGTGTTCCCGGCAATCAGCGGCGGCGGTTGATGGGGGCGCTTGGACTGGTATTTATGGTCAGCTTGCTGTTTAATATGTTGTTTACCGTGTGGTTGGGTTACGATCAAGGGGCTTATAATTTCAACAGTTGGGAGATCACGCGGGCAGCCGAACGCCATTTTCAGAGCACGGTTGATGCGATCAAAAAACCTGACGAGCCGCCGTTTTATGAGGAACATCCCGAACAAGCGGTATTTTTGGGCATTGGCGGTCTTCTGATGGCTGGATTGATCTATATGCGCTATCGCTTTGTGTGGTGGCCGCTGCATCCCGTGGGGTTGGCGATTTCGGGTTCTTATCTGGCCCGACGCACCAGCTTTACAACTTTTCTGGCTTGGTTGATTAAGTTTGTAATCATAAAAGTAGGCGGGCCAACGGTTTATCGCAAATCGAGACCCCTGTTCATCGGTTTGCTCGTCGGATATATTCTCGGCGTGGCTTTGTCATTGGGTATCGACATGATCTGGTTCCCTGAACGCGGACATTGGGTACATCGCTATGGATAAATATTATAAGCACATCACCTGGAGCCTTATCGTCCTGGGGATTTTTGTTACGGCACTTCTGATTGCCGGTCCCTATCGCGTAAATCCCCATATAGCTGCTCTATTGGGATTGGAAGTGCCCAGCGAGGTTCCGCCCGTACCCGTTCCTCGTGCAGAAGAAGTGGGTACACGGGTTTTGGACGCCGTGCGCGAAGATGGGATTCGCGCGTTGATGGATCAGTTTGTGCGCTACGATTCACGCGTAGTGGGTTATTCCGGCCATGAAAAAGCCGCGGATTTTATAGAATCTGAGTTTCGGCGTTTTGGCATGGAAGACGTAGAAGCCGAGACGTATGGCGTGGCCGTGCCCATAGACCAGGGCGGCAGCTTAATGGTGGAAGATACAGGCGAGGTTTTTACCATTCACGGTTTGTGGCCCAATCTGGTCAAGACGACCACCTTGCCCGCAGGTGGCGTGCGGGGGCATCTCTTGTGGGGAGGCACTGGCGATGTGTCGGAATTTAATGGGCGCGATATAGAGGGCGCGGTGGTGTTGATGGAATTTAATTCGTGGAACAACTGGCTCAATGCCGCCATGCTCGGCGCACAGCAGATTGTGTTTATCGAACCCGATTCCACGTTTACCGCGCAGGCAGAGACCAAATTTTTGCAGGTGCCCAATAGTGTTGAGCGTTTTTGGATCGATAAGGCAAGTGGCGAAAAGCTGAAGGAATTGATTGCGCAAAAGGATGAGGTCAATGTCACTTTGAAGGCGCGAATGGATTGGGAAAAGAAAGAGACCCGGAATATTTTGGGCTGGATTCGCGGAACCGATCCCGTATTGAGCGAAAAAATCGTGGTGATCAATACGTATTACGATGCGATGTCTGTAGTGCCAGCACTCGCGCCAGGCGCTGAGATGGCAGGTGGGATTGTGGGCCTGATGAAGTTGGCCGAATATTTCAGCAAGTACCCGCCCAAACACACGCTTTTGTTTCTCGCATCTTCTGGGCATCATCTCGGCTTTAGAGGTATTTGCGATTTTTTGAGCAGGCATTCGCGGAAAGAAAAGCATTTTGCCGCATTGATGACTGAACCTCTCGAATTGCCGCTGTTCATTTCTCTGGATTTGACGAGTCAGACAGATGAAATCGGGGTTTGGAACAGCACGCGCAATTATTATTACAAGCGTTTCTTTACACCATTTGGCAAATCGCTTGTGCATTATTCAGAGGCGATAGCCGAGCGCTTTGACCTGGACCCCGCCGATGCCCTCATCGATGGAATCAATCCCAAAGGCGGCATGAACTGGGATATGTATATTCCGGGAAAAGTCCTGAAGACAGATGGTGAGGTCGTTTTGGAAGCTGGCACGCCTGCGCTATCGCTCATTACGGTCAACGATGCGCGTTTTAGAGTAGATACTCCGCTGGATAAACCCGAACATGTGAATTTCAAAAATCTCACCGGGCAGATACGCCTGCTTGCCGGCGTGCTTGACCTCGGGTTAAATTCCGAAGATTTTTTGCCCGATTACAAGCTGGATCCCGACGATCGCATGCGCGGGTTGCAGGGTTTCGTGCGCACGTTTCCCCGACTGAGCATTACACCTGATCGCCCCCGTCCCGGTGCTGTGGCTTCGCTGCGAATGGGCAATGACAAATCGATTAAAGGCGTGCGCCGCGTCTATTACGATATTGCCGATGAAAATGGCGAATTTTACATGCCGGGCATTGCCGAACGCCGTGTGGATGTGAAGGCTTTTTATATGGATCCAGAAAGCGGCGAGATCACATACGCACCCAATCACGGCCGCCAGGCGCGGATATACCGGGGCGAGTTTAATATGGACTGGTGGATATCCAAGCGCACGCGGATTTTGTTCCCGTGTGTTGCAACGGATTTTTACGATACAGTCGATCCTCGTTATCTCACCAAGTTGTCGAGCATCAGTGTGCTCGGTCCCGGCAATACTGCGCCACAGGAATACGGCTATGCCATTGGTTTTGGTCCAGAAGAACCGGTGGGAACCATTTTTACAACGCCGGGCGAACGAATCAAAATTGTGATGCGGGAGCGAGAGATCGGCGTGCGCTATTTGTTGTTGAACTCAAAGAGCGCGGAAAGTGTGGAAATCGCGCGCGGCGATGGGTTTCAGATTTTGCAACACGGGGGGGCGTTTATTCGCTCTTCGTTTCAGGCCGCAAAAGATATGTGGACACTGAACGAGGCGCGGATGCGCGAATTGGAGAAGTATTCGATTGAGAACCAGCGGATGACCAATTTGCACGATCAGGCCAAATACCATCTGGATTTGGCCGAAGAAGCGATGAAAGATAGGAAATGGGATTTGTTTGTCAAACACACGCGCGCGGGCATGGGCCTCGAATCGCGCGCCTATCCAGACGTAAAATCAACGCAAAACGATGTAATTCGAGGCGTGATTTTCTTTATGCTGCTGGTTATTCCGTGTGCGTTTTTTGTCGAGCGGTTGCTTTTTACCTTTTCCGATATCCGGGTGCAAATCGGCGGTTTTAGCGTGGTTTTTGTGGTGATCTGGACCGTTCTCGCGCAGGTGCATCCCGCTTTTGATCTCTCCAATCCATTTGTGATTTTGCTGGCTTTTGTGATTCTGGCACTGGCGGTTTTTGTGATTTCCATTGTGTCGGGGCGGTTTCACGACAATATCCGTCAACTGCGCACAGAAGAGGTGTTGTTGCACGATACGGATGTGGGGCGTATAAGTGCTTCAGTGGCAGCATTTCAGTTGGGTATTGCGAATATGAAAAAGCGCAAAATGCGCACCAGCCTGACATTTGCAACGCTGGTCTTATTGACATTTACGGTGTTGTCCTTTACGTCGATTAAGACGACGCTCGATTTTCATCAACTTCCGCTGGATGATACCGAAGGCAAGTATCCGGGGCTGTTGATCCGCAGCCAATTCTGGGGGCCGCTGGAGGATACGGCTTATGATTATGCCCGCATCAATTTTTTTGATCAGGGTGAGATCGCGCCGCGCAGTTGGTATGTTACGCGGGACCTGAAAAAGACGCCTATTGAAACGCCGGAAAAAACGACCAAAGTGCTGGGAATAGTGGGACTATCAGTCAATGAACCCGCGGTCACGGGGATCGATACCTTGTTGAGCCATGGGCGGTGGTTTGAAGAGGGTGAGATCGCGTGTATTTTGCCTGGCAAAATAGCCGGATTGCTCAAAGTGGAACCTGAAGATGTCGGCAAAAAGAGCGTGCGCTTATTTGGCAAACAGTTGAAAGTCGTGGGTTTGATCGATGCGGAAAAAATGCGCGATCTCAAGGACCTGGATGGCGAGATATTGAGTCCGGCAGATTTTAAGCTGACGGATGATGAAATTATCTCTCAGATGACTCAGCGGGAGAGTCGCGAAAAACAGGGTCTGGAACAGCCTCAGCTCGAGAACATGCCATTCGAGCATATAGATCCGGACGATATTGCCATTATTCCCTATAAGATATTGCGCGAAGTGGGCAGTCCACTGCAATCTGTGGCAATTCGTTTGCACGAAGATGTAAATGTCGAAGAACAGGTCAAAGAATACGTGTCGCGGTTGTCGGTGGTTGTGTACGCGGGTATTCCAGGGGAAGACGGCAAAATCGAGGTGTCAATTTACAGTTCGCTGGGATGGGGGCCATTGCCCGGCCTTGCCAATTTGTTTGTTCCCATTCTGGTGGCTGCACTAATTGTGCTGAATACGATGATGGGGTCGGTGTACGAGCGCTTCCGCGAGATTGGTATTTATTCTGCCGTGGGGTTGGCACCTGTACACATCTCTTTTTTGTTTATTGCCGAAGCGTGCGTTTACGCTGTATTGGGTACTGTATCGGGGTATTTGCTCGGTCAAGGAGTGATCAAAGTTTTGTTGTGGCAGGGGTGGTTGCAAGGGCTTAATGTGAATTACTCGGCATTGTCAACGGTTATTTCTTCAGCTCTGGTGATGGTCGTGGTTTTGATTTCGTCGCTCTATCCCGCGCGTCAGGCGGCACTTATGGCTGTGCCCGATGTGACGCGCCGCTGGAGGTTGCCCGATCCGGAAGGCGATCACTGGAATTTTGAGTTTCCATTTACCGTAGGTGGCAAAGACGTGTTTGGGCTGTCGGTATTTCTGGTGGATTATTTCGAGTCGCACATGGGCGAGTCCATGGGCGCGTTTTATACAGATGGTGCGCGATTTGGTTCGATTGAAGCAGAAACCGGGTCGGGCTATACGATTGATACGACAATCTGGTTAGCGCCTTATGATTTGGGTGTGAGTCAACAGGTGCATTTTGAAGCCGTGCCAATAGGTGAGCACAATATTTTTGCGATGACGCTGACAATAGATCGACTTTCTGGTGATGTGGCTTCGTGGCGGCGGGGCAATCAGGGCTTTATGAACGCGCTTCGCAAACAGTTTTTGATCTGGCGAACAGTTGATCCAACGAATCGCGCCAAATACACGGAAAAAGGGCGAGAGTTGCTGGCAGCACCCACAGCAGTGGTCAATGCGTAGTATCTATACACGGGACAATCTATGGCTTTAGGCAATCTTTTAAGACGCAACAAAGACAAACCAAAAAGAAAAAATACGCAGTTTGAAGAGATCGAAGAGTATCGCGATCTGCTCCAAACACCCGACGAATTTGCCGATGGCTTTAATGCAAAGACCATTGTGGGTGCATTATTTGTGTCGATTGTGATGGTGCCCGGCAATATTTATCTGGAACTGATGATCGGCGGCTCAATTGGCGCGGCGGCGCAGTGGGTCACGATTATTTTGTTCATCGAATTGGCAAAGCGCTCGTTTACTGTACTCAAGCGACAGGAAATATATCTGCTGTATTATGTGACGATTGCGCTGGTCAACCGGGAGTCCAATGCCTTTGAAGGTCTATTGTGGAATCAGTATTTTGTGCAGTCGCCCGCAGTCGTGCAATTTGGCATACAAAAGGCATTGGGCGAATTGTGGTGGTTCGCGCCGAAGGCAAATTCCGAGGCGCTGATTGAGCGCACGTTTTTACACGCCGATTGGTTTTGGCCCATTGCATTGCTGATACTGGGCACAATTATGGGGCGCATTGCCTGGTTTTCCGCCAGTTATGTGCTGTTCCGCATCACGTCCGATTACGAGAAATTGCCTTTTCCATTTGCTCCCATCGCGGCACAGGGGGCTATGGCATTGGCAGAAGAAAGCAGTGGGGATATTACGTGGCGCTGGCGCATGTTTTCTGTCGGTGCGGTGATCGGCCTGGTGTGGGGGATGGTCTATGTGGCTGTGCCGGCTATTACGGGTGCGTTTATGGAACAACCCGTGCAGCTTATCCCGATTCCATTTGTCGATTTCACGCAATATACAGGATATTTTTTGCCCGCTACCCCGCTGGGCTTCACCCTGCATCTGGGACCCATTTTTGCGGGTTTCCTCGCCCCATTCTGGGCTGTGATGGGGGCTTTTATAGGCGTGGTGATCCATACAATTGCAAGCCCCATTTTACACCATTATGGATTTATGCCGCACTGGTTTATGGGGATGGATACTATCCAGACGCACTTTGTGACGGGTATTGATTTCTGGATGAGCTTTGGTATTGGCATTACATTTGCCATTACTGTTATCGGATTTTATCAGGTGTGGCGCGGGGTGCGAACCGCGCGGATTGAAAAGACCGAGACGGGATCGTGGGAAACGCCGCCCGGGCGGGGTGATTTCAGGATTTGGATTTGCGTGGTGTTGTTTTGTATAGCGAGTTTGTACACCATTGTTCTGTCCAAAATTCTTTTTCCACAACTGGTCACCATCACCCTGCTTATCTTTTTCTTTATCTTTGCATTTGTGTACACGCCCCTCATTTCATTTGTCAACGCCCGTTTAGACGGTATGGTGGGGCAAAACGTGAGTATCCCGTACATTAAACAAGCTACCATTTTTTTGAGTGGTTTCCGGGGGATTGAGATCTGGTTTGTGGATTTTGGGCTGGACAACTATGGCGCGGCGGCGCAGCGTTTCAGAGAGATCGAGTTGACGGGTACCAAATTTACGAGCATTTTGAAGGCCGAGATCTTTATGGTGCCTCTGGTTTTTCTAACCAGTTTTATGTATTGGTCCTATATTTGGAAACTCGCACCCATTCCTTCTGACGCGTATCCTTATGTGCAATTGTTCTGGCCGTTGAACGCCCTCCAGCGGTGTGTGTGGATTACCAGTACCATGCGCGGGGAAGTTGACTATTCTGAAGAGAGCACTGTAACGTGGACGCCGGCGAATTTGTCGAATAATGCGTGGTGGTACTGGCGGGTAAGGGCAACGCCTGATGATCCAGAGAGTGTGCCTCCAGACCAGGTCAGATATGGCCCGTGGTCTAAAACTGCCTATTTTTATACCAATTTTGATGCTGAACAACCCCCGCCATACTCGCCTTCAACGCTGAGTCGCGCTCCGCCCGATATTTCCGATGCTCTGGCTCAGGGATTGCCTTCTGCGCCAGAAATACGCAGCGCGGACGATGGCGCGCACCTGCGTACTCCAAATCCAGAAATGGTCATTTCCAGGGCGATGGATCCTCAGGACCGAGAATTGTTCTATCAATACGAGATCGATCAGGTGCCTTCTTTTGATGGGGCATTTTTACAGTCGTCGGATGATAAGCCCATTTTGTTCGAGGCTCTGAAACCCTGGGTTATTGGTACCGGATTTGCCATTGGGCTTGTGTTCTTCATTGTTTTGTCCATGTTTGGGTTGCCCATTTTGCTCATCTTTGGTTATATACGCAGTTTGACCAGTATTCCGCATTTTATGATCACTGAGATCATTGGCGCGCTGATTGCTCGCTACTATTTTTGGAAGCGTTTTGGCAAGCAACAATGGCGCATTTATGCAGCGGTATTGATGGTCGGCTTTTCCGTGGGTATGGCCCTCGTGGGCATGGCATCGGTGTCCATTGCCATGATCCAGAAGTCGGTATCGGTCTTGTTATTCTAATCGCAAAGGGTTTATTTTTATGACGAAAATCCGTTGGTGATTGTGCATACCAGCGGATTTTTTTAGAGGGAATTATGGCTGATGAGCGTTTTTTAGTTACGGGTGCATTGGGGTGTATTGGCGCATGGGCTGTGCACAATCTGGTGCGCCAAGAGGTGCCGGTCACGGTATTTGATCTGGCGACAAAGCCCCGGCGGTTGCAATTGTTGCTGTCAGATGACGAACTGGCGCAGGTAAATTTTGTCGCAGGCGATATTGCGGATTTGCCCGCTTTTGAACGGGCGTTAGACGATAATGAGATTACGCGTGTCATTCATCTGGCTGGGCTTCAAGTGCCGTTTTGCAAAGCCGATCCTCCGCTTGGCGCGCGCGTCAATGTGGTGGGTACTGCAAATGTTTTTGAAGCTGTGAAACGCCGGCAAGAGCGCATTGGCAAGGTGGTCTATGCAAGCTCTGTTGCTGTTTTTGGCGCGCCCGAAGACTACGAACCCGGTGCTGTGATGCAAGATGATTCCTCGCTGATGCCCCATACGCATTACGGCGTGTACAAACAGGCGAATGAGGGAACCGCGCATGTGTATTGGCTCGATGAAGGGGTGTCTTCTATTGGTTTTCGGCCTTATGTGGTCTATGGGGTGGGGCGCGATCAAGGTATTACTTCAACGCCAACGACGGCCATGCTCGCGGCGGCGGCGAACTTGCCCTATCACATTTCTTATGGTGGGCGCACGGTTTTTCAATATGCCGATGATACGGCGCGCGCGTTTATTCAGGCTGCACGGGCTGATTACGAGGGCGCCGGAGCATTTAATTTGGGGGGATTTACTCCCGATATGCAGGATGTGAAGGATGCGATTGATCGGGCAGCACCCGAGGCGGCGGATAAGATCGCGTTTGAAGATATCCAGTTGCCATTTCCACAAGAGGTCGATGGGAGTGGATTAGAGGCTGCGATTGGCACGGTGGCGCACAAGCCGCTGGTAGAAGGCGTGGCTGAAACTGTGGCACTGTTCCGCGAATTGATTGCCGCGGGAAAAATCGATGCGGAAACGTATATTGCAGAGCGATCATGAGGACAGATATGGCTGATCAATACGATGTGTTGATAACAGGTGGGACGGTGATAGACCCGGCCAATGGCGTGCATGACGCATTGGATGTGGTGTTGAAGGATGGCGTGGTGGCAGCTATTGGGCGCGATTTGGGTGGGGCTGATTCAGTAATTGATGCAAGCGGATGTTTCGTGATGCCGGGGCTGATTGATTTGCATACCCATGTGTACAAAGATGTATCGAGTTTTGGCATAGAGGCCGATGACTTGTGTCCGCGCACGGGTGTGACAACGAGCGTGGATACGGGGACGGCGGGATGGATTAATTATCGCGGATTGGAACGCTATGTGATCGAGCCGTCTTCAACGCGCATTTTGGCCTATGTCAATCTGTCGGGTGTTGGATTGCCCTGGCGGCGCGGCGAGATGGTGTATGAAGGCTACGTGTCGGCCAGTGAGTGCGCGCAGGTGGTTTTGAATCACCCTGAAACAGCACTGGGCGTTAAGGTGCGTTTGTACAAAGGGGTGGGCGGCGATGCGGATATACGCGATTTGTTGCAAATTGCCCTGGAGGCCGCCAATCGGTGCGAAAAACCCTTGATGGTTCATATCAGCAATGCCGATGTGCCTTTGCGTGACCTGATTCAGCCTTTGCGCCCGGGCGATATTGTGACCCATTGTTTTCACGGTACACAGCCCGCGTCGATTATTGACAATCGAGGAAAGGTGATTTCTGAGGCGTGGGATGCGCGCGATCGCGGGGTGATTTTTGACATTGGTCACGGGTTGGGCAGTTTTAGTTACGATGTGGGGCGCGCAGCGATGGAAGATGGTTTTCCGCCCGATACCATCAGCAGTGATATTCATTCGTATAATATCGATGGTCCCGTGTACGATTTGCCGACGACGATGTCCAAGTTTCTAAATTTGGGCATGTCGCTCGAGGAAGTGATCCAACGCTCAACTATCGAACCAGCACAGGTAATTGACCGAGAGAATGATTTGGGACATCTAAAGGTTGGTGCTGCGGGCGATGTCGCTGTATTTGAATTGGAAAAGGGGACATTCGAGTTGACCGATTCGATGGAACAGGTGTTGATGGGGGAGCAGCGATTGGTTTGCCGTGCGTCTGTTCGCAATGGAAAGGTCTGGTGGCAAGGGTGATGAATTAACACAGAGGAGTTTGTTATGCTCGAGAAAAATGGGTTGGTAAATCCGTTCGTTTTATCTGATGACGATGGTTATATGTGGCTGAAGGGCAATTTGCACAGCCATTCGACAAATTCGGATGGGAAGGTTTCGCCCCAGGAACGCGTGGATGGGTATGTCAATCAGGGCTACGATTATTTGTGTGTATCAGATCACAACAATATCACATTTGTCGAGACACTGACCTGTCCTGAAAAATTTACGCTTATTCAGGGTGCAGAACTGCATCCCGACAATCCCTTTGGCGGCGACCGCCATCACTTTGTAGCACTCAATATTTCAGAGGATATGGATGCGCGGGCTATGCCCCCGCAACATGTGATTGACGAAGTAAAAAAACAGGGGGGTTCAATCTGGCTCGCACATCCGCACTGGAGCGGGATCAATATTTTGCGCGATACAATGCCGCTGACGGGTCTGGCGGGAATAGAAGTTTTTAATACGACCTGTCGATGCGCCGGGCGCGGTGAGTCTTCTGTGCACTGGGACGATTGGATGGATTTGTCGGGACAATTGCTCCCGGCACTGGGCAATGACGATTCCCACGCGGCTGAATCAGAAGAGCGCGATACGTATCAGGGTTGGACTATGGTGCGCGTGAAGGAACGGTCTCCCAAAGCCATTGTCGAAGCACTGGAATCCGGTGCTGGTTATGCGTCAACGGGTCCACAAATTTTTGATATTCAGTTGCATGGTGGGGAAGGCCGCGCGGTTGAAGCCACGGTAAAATGTTCACCCGCACAGCGCATTGCCGCGGTATTAGATTCGAGGGGTACCGAATACCACGAGGGTGGTAAGCTGTTTGAGACCGCCACATTTACGCTGCGGCCTGGTTCAAAACACGTGCGTTTTGAGATTATTGCACCAAATGGCGACAAGGCGTGGTCCAATCCCTTTGATCTTACCGCGTTTTAGGTTGTGGGGTATCGGAACGGGTAGAGAATTATTGAGAATTGGAGCGGGTTAATGCTCACGCAATTGGAAATTACTTCTCGGGAAACTGTGCTCGATGGCAAGTCATACGGTGCTGTGGGTGCTTATGAAGCGCTGTGTGGTAGTGCGTGGTTCGCGCTTGATCCCAACCACAAGCAAAACGAGGCGATTGTCGATTTAAATCTCGCGACCGTTGACGAGAGTGGGCGGGTGATTTTTCGAGCCGATGTGCATTTGCTCAAGCCGGTTGATGTCGCTCTGGGCAATGGCACGGTGTTTTACAATGTGGTCAATCGCGGGCGCAAAAATATTTTGCCTATGTTTAATCTGGCGCAGGGATCAAATATGCCCGAGACTGCCGCACATTTTGGCGATGGTTTTTTGATGCGGCAGGGTTATACGATTGCCTCGTGTGGTTGGCAGGCCGATGTGCCGCCTGAAGCAGAAGGCGCTACCAATTTGATGACATTGGACGCGCCAGTGGTTGATGTTACGGGTCCTGTGTCGTGTGAAATTGTCGTTGATGCAAAGACGGATTTGCATTCTCTGGGGAGTCGCTATCACGATCCCTATGAACCCGTGGAAGATGGCGATGCGGTGCTCACTGTTCGGGCTTATCCGTATGATGAAGCCGAGGAAATTGGGCGCGATCAATGGATATTTGATCGGCTGGAAGACGGGCGCGCCGCGATCCGATTTTCACAGGGATTTGAACCGGGACGCATTTACAATCTGGTTTATACGGGAAAAAATTCGACTGTGATGGGAACGGGTTTTGCCGCGACCCGGGATTTTGTGTCGTTTTTGAAGTACGGGACGGATGGCAATCCACTGGGCAATGCGATTGAGCGGGCGTATGCTTTTGGGTCGTCGCAAAGTGGGCGTTTTTTGCGACAGATGTTGTATGAGGGCTTTAATGGGGATGAAGCTGGGCGAAAGGTTTTCGATGGGGTGTTTGCCAATGTTGCGGGGGGCGCGCGGGGATCGTTTAACCATCGGTTTGCACAGCCTTCGCGGCATGCCAGCGCGCATTTTGATGCGTTGTATCCCACGGAGCAGTTTCCGTTTACAGATTTGCCGCAGATAGATACGGAAACGCGGGAAGAAGACGGTTTGTTGAATCGCTGTGACGCCGCGGGGGTGACACCTCGCATTTTTTATACGAATACTTCAACCGAATACTGGAATCGCGGTGCGTCTTTGGTTCACACGGACGTAAGCGGGCATGAGGATATCGAGGTCCATTCTTCGGTCCGCGTTTATCATTTTGCAAGTACAAAACACGGTCCGGGTGATGTGCCCAAAAAGCCGCGTCAAACAGTGCCCCCAAATCCCGTGAATTTTCGCTATGCAGAGCGCGCCCTTTTCGTTGCCTTAGACCGCTGGGTGCGCGAGGGCGTTGTCCCTCCCGAGAGCAGGTATGGTCGTATTGCGGATGGTTCGCTGGTTGATGCGGACGATTTGAAATTTCCCTCGATTCCCGACTTGCGAAGTCCCAGACGCATGCGGAGACCTTTGCGGTTGAATTGGGGGGATAGGTGGGGCGAGGGGATTATCGATCTCGAGCCGCCTGAAAAAGGGCGTCCTTTTGGGGTGCGCGTACCCCAGGTTGATGTAGATGGCAATGAGGTCGCGGGTATTCGCATGCCAGAGGTGGTTGCACCTCTGGGTACGTTTACGGGATGGCGGTATCGACAACGCGGCGCGACCGATGCGCTTGTTGGCCTGGATGGGATGTGGGTGCCATTTGCGCGCGATGAGGATGCGCGCGCGGGTGATTCGCGACTATCGATTGCCCAACGCTATGGCAGCCGCGAAGCGTATCTGGATTGTGTGGCGCGAGCAGTTCGGGAACTGGTGGGGGAGCGGTTGATGTTGCGCGAAGATGTAGATCTCGCTGTCGAACGGGCTGGGGAGATGTACGATTGGGTGATGATGGGGGATAGGGATTGATGGATTGTCACAAACCACTACCATCGGGAGGGTTCCATGAAGCGCGTGATTAAACCCGAAGGCGCGTATCATGTCGAGATCGAAGATGTGCCTTTGCCAGAGATTCGACAGACAGAGGTGCTTATCAGAACGGAACGCACGCTGATTAGCAGAGGGTCTGAGATCTGGCGGCGGTATGTGCGAGAAGAAGCGATTGATCACCAGATGATGGGATATTCGCTCGCTGGAACGATTGTGCAGGTAGGGGCGCAGGTCGATGATTTTTCGATGGGGGAGCGAGTAGCGGCTCTGGCGCCGCATGCCGAGTACGTGGCTATTGAGGTTGTCAATTCGCGCCATAAACCGCCTGTGGTTTCGCTACCCGATGCGGTTACATCCGAGGCGGCGACTTTTTGGCCCCTGACTACGAGTTCGGTGCTGTGGATGCGAGAAACTGGGGCTGGGCCAGACGATACCATGGCAATTTTGGGGCAAGGTCTGGTGGGGAGTTGCTGTATGCAGGTCGCACGACATTTGCAAAATTGCCGCGTAATCGCGGTTGATGCCTTATCCTTGCGCTGTGATTTGGCGGAACAGTTGGGTGCGAGTGCTGTGGTGAATGCGGGCGAGACCGATCCGATTGCAGCGGTGAAAGAGCTTACGGATGGCCAGGGCGCAGATGTTGTGGTTGAAGCAGTGGGGGGACGTGCGGGCGCACAGGCATTTGCACAGGCGCAAGATATGGTGCGGGGAGGTGGGTTGTTGCAGGTTGTGGGATTGTATGAGGGCGAGCCACTGCCTCTGGATTCGTCAAAAATTCAGGGCAAACGCCTGATTGGAGGATATCTGAACAGCGCGTACCGGCCACAGGGGTCGGATACTGCGATCCAGTTGTTGATGGAAGATAAGATCCAGACCCGGAAAATGGTAACCCATCGTTTTGATTATGAGGATGCTGCAGAAGCATTTGATTTGTTGTACACGCGTCTTGATGAGGCAATGGCCGTGGTGATGGTCTGGAAGGATTAGTATGTCTTCTCCGCAATCTGGAATATCCGCACACAAGCACAGGACGAGCAAGACAGCGGCACTCGCAGCAAGTGTACGCGCGTATCATTATCAGCAGAGCAAATTCCCGGTTTTTGCGGATGATTATGCGGTTGACATGGTGCCGTTTATCTGGCGTGTGATCGCCAAGAACAGATTGCTTAGCTGGTTCGTTGTTCACAAGGTGTTCCAATCGTTCCGCCCCATACATACCGAGGTTATTCTGCGAGCCAGATATGCGGAAGACCGTCTCATGGAGGCGATAGCGGAGGGCGTCGGGCAGTACGTGATCCTCGGTGCAGGTCTCGATACGTTTTCCATGCGCCACAAGGAATTCGCAGATGGCGTGCGGATATTCGAGTTGGATCACCCCGCGACCCAGGCGACGAAAGAGACACAGGTGCGCGCGGTCAATGGCGATGTGCCCTCCAATCTGGTATTTGTTCCCATTGATTTTGAGACCGATCAGCTAAATGAGTCACTTCTCCGGGCCAGTTTTGATCCAGATAAGCCCGCCTTTTTTTCCTGGTTGGGAACGACTTATTATCTTACGAAGGACGCGATAAGAGAGACGTTTGATCGCGTTGCGGACATCTCTGCGCCTGGTAGTCGCATTGTTTTCGATTATAAGCTCGCCAGGCATCTTATTCCCGAAGAGAGCTTGCCTTTCGCCGACAGGTTGGACCGGTTTGTGGCGCGCCGAGGGGAGCCGATGTTGTCTGTGTTTACGCCCGAGGAATTGAATGACGAGATGTCGCGCATTGGCTTTGTAGAGATAGAGACCATTCCGCCCGAAGAGCAAAAGCGCCGTTATCTAAAAGATAGAAGCGATCTGGTCGATCCCGCACCAAATTTCTCCTTCGCGCTGTTCGGAGTGCAGTAGTAAGGTGGCGTATGGAGGACCATGATGTTCAATGAACTCGCCCCGGGGATTTTTAGCGTTGATAGCCGTTTTGTGGATGGAAAGAACGGTATTGTGATCGGGAAACGGGCGGCACTGGCGATTGATGGGAGCAATTATGAAGATGAGGGGGCCGCTATGGCCTCCTTTATTTGTGGAAGCGGGTTCGAGCCGAATCGACTGGCACTTACTCACGGTCACGGAGACCATATTCTTGGCGCGGGTCCTCTGGCGAAAGGGGAGGTTTTCGCACATGTTCTTACGCCTGCGGAGATCGAGAAACAGATACCGGGGTGGGCGGCACGCTGGGAGGTGGATGAGGCCGAGGCGCGGGCCCGGGTGATCCAGCCGACTATTACCTATCGAGATGAGTTTCGGATAGATTTGGGTGGATTGCATGCGTGGATGTTTCCAACGCCGGGACACAGTCCGGATGGCGTGAGTATTTACATAGAGGAACATCGGCTTTTGTTTGCAGGCGATTCGGTGGTGACCGGTATCGTGGCTGCGATCGGGGCGGGGAATAGCGAGGTGCTGGAACGTTCTCTTTACAAACTCATGACGCTCGATATTGATATTCTGGTTCCGGGCCACGGTGATGTTCTATTCGGCGAGGATCGGGTAAAGGACTGGATTCAGTGGGAGGCCGGCTATCTGGCGCGTGTTCGGGAGGCAGTTCGCAAGGCGTTGAGCGAAGGTATTCCGGCAGAGGATATAGCGGACCGGGTTGGATACAATGAGTTTATCGGAGATCGGTTGCCCAGAGATCGGAATGGAATGCCGCAACGACATTTGAATACGGTTGCTAAGATTGTAGAGGAAGAAAGCGGTCGGGGAGATAATACTTGAACGGAGTACATTCGCGCAGGAGTTCGATTGGATGAGCGATATTGTTCGAATGGCTGTTGTGGGTGTTGGATGGGCGGGGAGTCACCATGTGGAAGGCGCACGAGAGCTTGGGCGGAAGGTTGAGGTGACGTGTCTGGTGGACCGGGATCCGGATCATTTGAAAGATAGGGCAGAGGCGTTTGGGATTGAGAAGACGTACACGGATCTCGACGATGCGCTGATGGATCCCGAAATCGATGCGGTTTCGCTCTGTACGCCTCATCCCAACCATTGTCCGGAGGCAATCGCGGCTGCCGATGCTGGCAAGCATGTGCTGGTGGAAAAGCCGATGGCTCTGACGGTGGAGGATGCGACCCGAATGATCGATGCGGCCGATCGCGCGGGTGTGCGTATCTATGTCGCGGAGAGCATGTCCTACCATCCCATGGCGCGTTTTTTGAAAAATGTGGTGGATACGGGAATTTATATTGGGGAAGTGGTGTCGGCATCGGTGTCGTCGGGATTTCGGGCGCGGCCTACCTACGCCTATCCGGGGCGACGCGAGTGGCTTTCCAATCCACAGCAGGGTGGAACGGGTACCTGGATGCTTCACGGTATTCACACGATGGCGATGCTCCGATACGTTTTTGGAGAGGTCACTTCAGTCTATATGAAAGAGCATCACGCTCGCAGTTTCCGGCGGGATGATGTTGAGGGAACCATGACGGGGCTTCTGACGATGGACGCGGGATTTCAGACAACAGTATTGCAAAGCTGTGAGGTGAAATTCCCAAATCCGCCGGGTGGCTATATGATTTTTGGAGATAAAGGGCTGTTGCAGGCGACTCAGGACTCGTGTGAAGTATGGTGTGAGGCAAATGGGGATCAGCGAGAGGAAGTTTCCTATCCCAAAAGCGTTCTTTCGGCATTTGCAGAGGAAATCGAGGACTTCGCGGACTATGTGCTGGAAGGAACCGAAGGACCGACGTCGGGGCGGAGCGAACGGAAGAGCCTTGCCATCGTGCAGGCGGGATACGAGTCAGCCCAAAGCGGCGAGGTGATCAATCTGCGAGAGAGATTTGGCGAGTTGTAAGCCACGGCGATCAGAGATATTTATGTCTATGAAGAATCCACCTCATCCGGGTCTCAGTATCAAAAAGAACTGTCTGGAACCCCTTGGTCTGAATATTACCGAAGCGGCGAAGGTATTGGGCGTAGCCCGTCACACGCTTTCACGCGTACTGAATGGTCACGCGGCTATTTCTCCGGAGATGGCTATTCGGTTGGAGAAGGCCGGATGGTCTAACGCCGAGTTCTGGCTGCGTCGTCAGACTGCTTATAATCTGGTGCAAGCGCGTAAGAGAGAAGACCAGATTAAGGTCAAGCGCTATGAGTTTCAGCCTACGGTTTGATGAAGTGATGAGCAATGGGATTTCTCATTATCAGATGTGTCAGGTACGTCTCGTGATCTGAATAGAAAAGAGTGGATGATGAACAAGTACAAAATCATTCTCTATTGGAGCAACGCGGATGATGCTTTCGTGGCTGAAGTGCCCGAGCTTCCCGGATGCATGGCTCATGGTGATACGCAAGAAATTGCTCTCAAGAACGTCAATCAAGCGATAGCTCTCTGGATTGATACCGCAAAAGAGTTTGGCGATCCAATACCGGAACTCAAAGGCGAGCGGCTGATGCTGGCAGCGGAAAAGAGGTCGTAACAATGAAGAAAAAAAATACAGAACGGGGGTTATTCGAACTTTATCAGAGCAATCCCGATGAGGCCGATTACTTATTGTTTGGCCGTGAGACATATCCCGATAGGCGGGGATTTTTGAAGAAGGCAGGGTTGGCGATGATGGGGGCAATGGTCGGGGCGGCGATTCCGTTTCATCGAAATATCCCGGCTCATTTTATTCCTGTCGCACTCGCAGCGGAGGATATGATTCAGGGTAAGGACGGCTTGACCGTGCTCAATGACCATCCATTGAATGCCGAAACGCCTCCGCACTTGCTCGATGACGCTATTACTCCGACTGAGAGGCATTTTATCCGCAACAATGGTATTCCGCCGGAGAATACGGATGCAGTGGGCTGGAAGCTGACGATTGATGGTCTGGTGGATAATCCCATGACACTCAGCATCGACGACCTCAAACAGCGATTTGAAGTCGTTAATAGGGCACTAACATTGGAGTGCGGCGGCAATGGACGCGCCTTTTTTGAGCCTTCTGCGGACGGTAGTCAATGGACCTATGGCGCTGTGGCTTGCTCGGAGTGGACAGGTGTTCGTCTGGCTGATGTTCTCAAGGCTGCTGGGGTGAAAGACAATGTGATTTATACCGCGCATGTAGGTGCTGATACCCATGTTTCTGGTGAGGAGGGCCGGCTTCCCATCTCGCGTGGGGTGCCGATTGAGAAGGCGATGGATGAGCACAATCTCATCGCTTTTGCTCAGAATGGCAAACCGATCCATCCCATGAACGGTGCGCCGTTGCGCCTGATTATTCCCGGTTGGTCGGGGTCATGCTCACAGAAATGGTTGACTCGCATCTGGTTGCGAGATCAGGTTCACGATGGGCCGAAGATGACGGGAACTGATTATCGGATACCCAATCGGATGATAGTACCTGGAGAAAAAGTAGAGGAGAAGGACTTCGAGATTATCCACGCTATGAAGGTTAAGTCGTTAATTACAAATCCAGCTACTGGTCACAAGATGGCAGGGCGGTCTCTGGAAGTACGCGGGCACGCTTGGGCAGGAGACCGGAAGGTTGATTCTGTCCGTCTGTCCATTGACTTTGGCGCAACATGGATTGATACGAAGCTCGACGAGCCAGTGAATGCGTATGCATGGCAGAACTGGCGGGCGGAGATCGCGTTTCCCAAAGCGGGATATTACGAGATTTGGGCAAGGGCGACCGATTCGGAAGGTATAAGCCAGCCGCACGCCATTACCTGGAATCCGAAGGGGTATCTCAACAATTCAATGCATCGGGTCGCGGTGACCGTTAGTTAGATTATTACGAAAAAACAGGAGTAATTATGGAGAACGGATTTTTTAAGGGTCATGGATTGGGCAATGATTATCTGGTGATGGATCCAAAGGCGTTGACGTTTGAATTGACGCCAGAGCGCATTGAGAAAATCTGTGATCGCAATTGGGGGATAGGGAGTGATGGCATTTTGACATTGGAAGCGTCTGACCGCGCGGATTTTGGGTTGCGGATATGGAATCCAGATGGCAGTGAAGCGGAGAAATCGGGCAATGGGCTGAGGATTTTTGCGCGGTATTTGCATGCTACTGGTAAGTTGGACAAAACGTCATTCTCAGTCGATACGCCAGGGGGATTGGTGCATATTGATTTGCATATTGACGAATGGGGCGATGCGAGTGCGGCGACTGTGGAGATGGGGGAGGCGACGTTTGAACCAGGGGCATTGCCATGTTCGCTCGAGGTGGAAGAACTGATCGAACAGCCGATTACCGCCGCTGGCGAGGATATGGTATTTACGGGTGTGAGCGTGGGCAATCCCCATTGTGTGGTGTTTAAGCCGAGGGATGAGGCGTGGTCGCGCGATGATTTGTTGCGCCTGGGACCTGAGTTGGAGAACCACGAGATTTTTCCGAGGCGAACCAATGTGCAGTTGGTCGTGCCCACGGGGGATCAAAAAATTTTCATTTTGATCTGGGAACGCGGCGCAGGTGAAACGCAGGCATCAGGATCTTCGTCATGTGCTGCGGCGAGTGCTGCGGTGCGTTTGGGATTAGTCGCATCACCTGTGACGGTAGAAGCACCCGGAGGCACGTTGATGATCGATGTGGATGAAGCGTTTAATCTGACAATGGCGGGACCTGTGGCAGAGGTGGCGCGCGGTACGCTGAGTCCGTCTTTTTTGCGCGAGGTCGGCGTCTGAACAGGTGATATAAACGGTTAAAAGCCGGTTTGATATGCGAACACTGCGTGGGGTAAGCTCCGCGTGGTATCGCTTTTGGACCGGTTCTTTTTTAAGCAATTTGGAAAACGGGTTGCGCGTGCGGGATATTCCTA
>JAPPIE010000090.1 GCA_028874765.1 Gemmatimonadota bacterium | reverse complement strand
GGTCCCACGAGAAGCATGCCATTGCCATTTAAGGGTGCAGCCAGACAAAATTGCAGAGCGAAGCGACGAATACTAATCCCCCGCGCATTGCACCACTCCCACATCGCAACAGCGCGCTCTGCCTGCCCTGGATAGCGGCGGCCAGACAACTCGGCATCGGGTTTGGGACCAGCCAGCAAGCCCATCCCCTGCACACTCGCCAGAATAACACCCACATCGTGCTCAAGCGCGAGAGGAATCGTCGTCTCCGCAGCCGTCTGACTCAGCAGCGTATAATCGAGAAACGTAATCACAATATCGCAAACCCCCGTCTCAATCGCATAGCGGTGAAAATCGTGCGAACGACAGCCAATACCCGTATAACCGATCAGACCCTCGTCTCTCATCTTCAAAAGCTCATCCGAAGCAAATCCCGGGGAATAAACCTCTTCTATATCCCTCGGATCGTGAATAAGCAACGCATCGATATAATCCGTCTTGAGCTGTCTCAGACTATTCTCAACCGTCCACCGAATCGACTTCGCAGAAAAATCGTGCCGCCGATCCCGATGGGTACCCGCTTTAGTCTGCAAATAAACCTTCTCTCGATACCCCCCTTGAAGCGCGAGACCCACGCGCCGCTCGCTCTCGCCCCCGCCATAAGCAGCAGACGTATCGATAAAATTAATCCCCCGATCAATCGCCTCTCGCACAGTCGCAACCCCCTCATCATCAGACACGCGCTGCGGACTGCCGAGAAACGCACAGCCAAGACCAATCGCTTTGGGTTTAAGTTCCGTGCGACCAAGACGTCGCGTTTCGAGTTCAGGCATAGCATCTCCTCATTTATTTTCCGTTTACAAATCTGCGTTCATCTGCGTTCATCTGCGGATCTGCTTTTCACATAGCGCGCCAGCAAGCTCAGATTCCGAATAAACGTGCGGCACGAAAGAATCTCCGCCTCAATGCGCTCGCGTCTATTCTCTGGATTTCTCAACGACCCCTGCTCAACCCAGCGCCCCCGGTCATCGAGCGCATCAATAACTTCCCTCACGCGATCAGCACCCGGGCTGGTAATGCGCCCGCGCTCAGACAAAATCTTCTCTCGCCCCTCTGTCATCACGCGATTGTACAACGCCTCAACCCGCTCAATCCGACTCCCACTCACCTTAAACGCATAATGCGTAGGCAAATCCGAATCGTCATACGTAAGCACATAATCGCGGGTAAAAAACAGCGGACGATTGGTCTGAAGCTCGTAAAACCGCGCCAGGCGACCATCGGGTAGAAGCGAGCGTTTTGCCCAATCCAGCGCGCCGGGAACCGGATCCAAAAAACGCGCCTCTCCGGTCGCCAAATACAAATCCAAAAGCACCTGCAAAACCCCAAAACTCTCGCCACCCGTAACAGAAGGCGGCTCAAAACGGCGCGCCCAGGTCGGCTCCATATCCAAATTGTACTGCTGCGCCCACGCGGGCTGTGGCTCGGGCATCTGCGCCAAAATAATAAAATCGCCACCCCGTTTCGCCGCATCGAGATAGCGGGCATCGCCGTAAACACCGTACGCCTCGACCATCGTCTCGATCACATCGGCAATCGCATTATCATTAAACGTATAATAATCCAAATACCGCGTATTGGGATAGGTCCGCGACCACGTTTCGGGATAGCGCGCCTTCTTCACCGGAAACTTTTCCGGATCGGGAAAAACCTCAAACCGCTGCGGCCACGCCCCATTTGGATACTGCGCCTTGAGAAGCGCATCGAGACCAAATAGCACCGCCGCGTGAATCTTCCCATCCTCAAAACTTTGCACCTTATCGACCCGCATCAACAACTGCAACGCACTCTGCGTATTATTGTCGTCGAGCGTCGTGCGATTGCGGCGGTCCCCCGTATCGACATCGCCCCGCTCGACATCTCGCCGAAAGTGCCAGCGCTTGCTTCCCTCCGCATCAAAATCAATCCGGTAATCCCAACCACCAGAAGCGAGTTGCCCCCAAACAAGCGCGCGCGCCGCCTCAACAGCACCATTGAGAAACAGCGTATCGCCCGTAGCCTCATACGCCTCCAAAAACGCCATACCCACAGCAGGCGTACCCGGCGGCTGCACCCAAATCGCTGAAGGCGACGCCGTACCCTCGCCCTCGCGCATAGAAAAATCGGTCTTATACCGCCACAAATAACCGCCATGAGTCGCAACATCGGTGCGAAAATAGCGCGTCGCCATAACCATCGCATCAATCGCGGCCCGATGGAGACTTTCATCCGCACTGAGCGGCGCTGTAATCATCATGAGCAAAACAAAAAATCTTTTCATTTCGAACTCCGAAAAGAAGCGCGGGCGGGCACAGGGGCACCGCCCCTACAAACACTGGATCGCGGCTTTAATCATGCGACAATAGCAGGAACCTGCATATCAGATACAACACCATCCATCAACCGCTGCAAGCTATCCCATTCACATCCTGCGGTCAACCGCAAAATGTCCACATCAGTTGCGCTTTTAATCTTTAACCTGTAAATTTCATTCACAATGGACATCCTCTACCTCGACAATCACCTGCTGGTCGTACGCAAACCCGCTGGCCTACTCGTACAGGGCAACCACACTCGCGACAAAAACTTGCTGGACATGGGCAAAGCCTATCTCAAAGTCAAATTCAACAAACCCGGCAACGTATTTCTCGGACTGGTACACCGACTGGACCGCCCCGTATCAGGTGTCGTCGTCTTTGCGCGCACATCGACATCGGCGCGCCGCTTATCGCAACAATTTCGGGAGCGAACCGTTGAAAAACACTATATTGCCCTCGTCCACGGCAAAACCCCCGAAAATGGCCATCTCGTAAACCACATCGCGCGGCGACAAACAAAAAGCCGCATCGTAAACGCCCCTCACGGACAACGCGCAGAACTCACCTACGAACGACTGGCATACCGCAACGGCATATCCTCGGTGCGCGTGGACCTCGCCACCGGGCGCCATCATCAAATACGCGTACAATTCGCAGACATAGGCCACCCCGTATTGGGCGATTACAAGTACGGATCGCGCAAACCATTCCCCAACCGCGCCATCGCCCTCCACGCACAGAGCCTGACCATAATACACCCGACAAAAAAGGAATGCATGACCTTTGAAACCCGGCCGGAAACATTTTGGCCTAAATCTTTTGTATAGCTCCTGCTCATGACCAAACAAATAACCTATCGCAATCGCAAAACGGACGAAATGATCTCCGAACCGCTCATATTGCCTCGCATTCAATATGCTGTTGCGCGATCTCGCGTGGCAATATTTGTTTACAACATATTCCTGAACACATACCCATTTTGCTGGCTACTCGGCAAATGGATGGACCTGAAGGGATCGCAAAAAAAAATCCAGGCATTCATTCAAAAATACGACATCAACCTGGACGAAATCGAATTGCCACTGGAACAATACGAGAACTTAAATGCCTTTTTCTCGCGCAAACTCAAACCCGACGCACGTCTCTTTGCAGCCGATCCCCACATCTTCTGTTCACCCGCCGATGGAAAAGTACTCGCATATCCCAAACTGGATGCACAAACCCGCCTCCCCGTCAAAGGATCCCATGTCGATATTGCACATCTCCTATCATCAAAAGAATCCGCAATCCCCTATAGAAATGGTGCTGCGCTCGTCATTCGATTGGCCCCGGCAGACTACCACCGCTACCACTTTCCCGTAGCTGGCATCGCCACAGCATCTGCTAAAATCTCTGGACGCTACTATCTCGTCAACCCCATTGCCCTCGACGTAAAACCCGACTTATTTGCCCACAACAAGCGCGAAGTGACATACCTCGAAACCGAACACTTTGGTCGCATCATGATCATGGAAGTAGCGGGCTGGGGCGTGGGGCGCATCGTCCAAACTTATCAACCGGGCAATGTAGAGCGGGGACAGGAAAAGGGCTACTTCCAATTTGGAGGATCTACCCTGGTACTCCTGTTCGAGCCTGGACGCATTATATTTGATAATGACCTCATCCGCGACACACAAGCAGGCATCGAAGTCCAGGTCCTCACAGGATCACAACTCGGTGTACAAACCATATCCAAAAATTAAACCATAAAACCAAAAATACCTATGCCAACAATCAACCTCATCACCCTGGGCTGTCCCAAAAACACCGTCGATTCCGAGCGCATGCACCACCTCCTCAAGCTCAACGGCTACGACCTCTCGGACCACGCTGAAGACGCCGACATCATCGTCGTCAACACCTGCGGATTCATCGAACCAGCCAAAGAAGAATCAATAGCAACAGTAATGGACGCCGCAGAATACAAAAAAAACGGACGCTGTCGCGGCGTCATAGTCACGGGCTGCCTGGCCGAGCGATACCGAACAGAATTGGAAACCGAACTCGTCGAAGCAGACATGATCGTGGGCCTTGCCGGAGAACGCGAAATCGTCGCACACTGCGATCATTTATTAGGCACATCGCGCATACACACCATCCGAGACGCAGAGGCGCGCCATCTACTCACCCCAAAACACTGGGCGTACTTGCGAATCTCGGACGGATGCGACAGAACATGTGCATTTTGCGCCATCCCGAGCTTTCGCGGAAAAAACAAAAGCGAAAACCTGGACCGCCTCATCGCCGAAGCCTATCGCATGGTCGGCAACGGCGTGCGCGAAATCGCCCTCATCGCCCAGGACACCATGCGATATGGCGCAGACCTGTACGGCAAACCCCGGCTGACAGACCTGATAGAAGAACTCATCCAAATCGAGAAACTCGACTGGGTGCGAATGTTATACGCCTATCCAACCGGTTGGCGCGATGAGTTAGTCAACCTCCTGGCGACCGAAGAAAAATTGTGCGCCTACATCGACCTGCCCATCCAGCACGCATCAGACCCCATACTAAAAGCCATGAACCGGGGCACCACAAAAGCGGGCATTCGCAAACTCGTCCACACCTTGCGCGAACGCATACCCAATTTGACCATCCGATCATCAATCATCACCGGATTTCCCGGCGAACGCGATGAACACTTTGCAGAACTCATGGACTTTGTCGATGAAATGCAATTCAACCGCCTCGTCGGATTCACCTATTCGCACGAAGAAGGCACGCAAGCAGGCGCATTAAAAGACGACGTACCCGAAGACATCAAGCGCGAACGGTTGAACGACCTCATGGCATTGCAGGCGCAAATATCGGGCGAATTAAACGCTACGCACATAGGACGCACCTTCAAAGTACTCGTAGATGAAGCCTCAGACGACCCGGCATATCACTACATCGGCCGCACGCGAATGGACGC
>JAPPIE010000233.1 GCA_028874765.1 Gemmatimonadota bacterium | reverse complement strand
GAATACCGCTGTTGCCGCACCGTCTATATGTCATGCTGTCGTAACGCGATTGGGATGGGAAGTCGGACATGAAGGCTCCTTTGTTATATATCGAGTATCTTGAAATGCCTGTAGAAGTGCTGAATGTCGCATTCAGGCCGCAGAACCTCGTAGGTAAAGCAACGTTCGCATTCTTCAGGTGAGTCGGCTATGGCGATTGCGGTTTGGAACTGATTAATCGCCTCAATATCCGGGCGGAACCCGCCGCGCAGAAATTGACCCCACAGTGCCCAGAACTCAAGCTCATATCCAACAGGCTTGGTCGAAGCGAAGTACTCCGGTGGAAACAGACGGCGATAGGCATTGATGTTGTAGAGCCACGAGCCTCCGCGCACAGTCTCTGCCTCCGGATGCTTCTCCCTTACGTCTCGAAGAAGACAGGTTAGTTCACGACGTCTGACACCGACACGTTCAAGGCTCAGAGCACCCTTTCCAGAAGTGTCGGCGTTACGAAAGTGAAGACGGACCCTGGGTTCATTCCGGAAGGGGTAGCTATACCAGAAGCACCCGAAGCCGTCCTGGACATTGATTGGCGGTTCGTCTTTCTCGCGTTCGAGATAGTGGTCGTAGGCCCAGCGATCCGGCTCCCTCGCATTTCGTAGCCCTCTCAAAAAGCTCTGCCAGGCCTCACTTTCTTGCGCGGTCTCCTTTGTGACCCGAATGTTCAAAAGTGTCCGAAGCATTGTGCAGTCTATCAGGGTGTCTTCCAGGGGTCTGTGAGACAATTCGGACATACGTCTGGCAAAGGCCAGTTGGACCGAGATGAATTCATATGGTAGGTCGAGTTTGGGCATTCACTATGTACCTGAAAATATCGGGATAGCACTTAACGTGTTAGTGCCCCCGAACCGCACAGCAGTTGGGGGCACTGTGTTAGCAGACGTTGTCCTTCCAGGAACGAGTTACCCATCTCTATCCAGGTGCGGTCGCACCTCTCGCTCCAGGCGGTCCGATAGCTCGTCCTCTGCTACATCCAGGGCATAGTCCATCTGAATGCCCATCCAGAATTTGGGTGACATGTTGAAGTAGCGAGCGAGTCTCAGGGCCGTATCAGCAGTAATGCCTCGTTTTCCCAACACAATCTCGTTTATACGTCGGGGCGCCACCCCGATGGAAAGCGCGAGGTGGTTTTGACTCAGATTCATCGGCTTGAGGAACTCTTCCAGCAACACTTCCCCGGGATGAATAGGAGCCAATTTTTGAGCACACATAGATCTATATCCTTAGAATCGTTTGCTCACGCCTCATTGAGTAGCGCCAGATGAAAGGCCATGCCAGTCGTCGAGATCGTTGAGGTCGGTCCCAAGCCACTCTTTGTTGGAATGACTTTGCTCAATCTGAGACTGGCGTATTACTTTGCTAACCCTTACCGATTAGAGACTGCGCCTGGAGCCGGATAGCCTCTGGCCGCGTCGTCTATAACGAGAATCCAGTCATTGTCTGCGCCTGGATTTCTTGGCGGGTCAAAGGATTGGCGCGTATCATTTTGGAAGATATCGAAAGGTCTCCTGACGGCCTCCGATTGGGTGGTATAGGTAAGCCCGTCGCGTGGATTGAACCACCATGCATTCGTTGACAAGCCCGAAACTTTCGATAGATCCAAATCTACTGAATGGCCATTTGTAATATAGATAATCCAATAGCTGTTATCAGTTGCCCGTGCAGCCTGCACACGATCATCAACGGTTCCTTCCGAAGAAAGAATAATGCTCTGATCTGGTATATGAAAAGGACGAGATTCAAAGAGTTGTCGAACAAATTTCATCTGACCTGCTCCCTCAAAGTTAAGGGCGTCATACCAGAAGAATTTGTGATGGGAACGTTTATGGATTCGATTGGGCTTATCCATCTGGTATATGCCATTTGCCCCATAAGTGAAACCAAAGGCACCGGCTAGAATGGACCAGTAGGCGCGACGGCGAAGGTGCCAAGCTGAAAACTCTCCATTCTTGAAATTATGCTTAACTGGGTGGTGTTCGTAGCAAGGTTCGGCGTCAAGAGTCGGTTTTGGCGGCGTGCGATAGTAGTCCTCCATAATCCTTTCATAGTTTTTGTTCCCGATTCTGTGCCCTGACTGAATCATATTGAAATCCAGCCAGGGTTTATTATGATAAAATTCACCCGTTGATGTCGCTGGGGGTCTATAGGTTCCTCCCGGGGGATGGTATGACATCAGGACGTTATCAGACTTTCCCTGTCCCGCACCCTCTGTAATACCCCGAGCCAATGCGTCGTACACTTTGTGCCTGGTGGGCTTGATATCGCCACCAAGTACCCAAATGATATTCTTATGACTTCTATACCTGTGACCAATAAATAGGCCGTAGCGATAAGCTCGTTCGGGATTGGAGAGCAGAATGTCTTTAGAACTATTGCGTTTCTTCTCCACATGCCCCCATGCTGGTAAAAGAGCTATATAGAGTTCCAATGATTTCGCTTTCTCAATGATAAAGTCACAGTGTTTCCAATAGTCTTCATTTGGCTTGCCACTATCTCCATCATGGAAGGCCTTGTGCCCATACGCATTTGGCCGTTCAATGTTCAAATTAAGTGCACGAGCTTGAATAACATTAAAATGTTTGCCTTTGCGGTCTTCCAAATATCTCAGAACTTCATTCCTATCAAGTTTCGCGAACAATTCCCAGGCAGTGTCTCCAAGCCAAAAGAAAGGTTCGCCATCTTCTCTAATAAGGAAGTGTCCGCTCTTATCAATTTTCAAATTCATTGATTTCTCCCGTTCTTGTCCTTTAATCTGTTCAGAAAATATCATTAGTGATAGGAACAGAAAAAAAACTGATAAAAGACAGTGAGAATATCGGTTATAGTGATTCTGCATAAAGGCCCCTTTGATTATAGAATCGTTTGCTCACGCCTCATTGAGTAACGCCAGATGAAAGCCGTGCCAGTCATCGAGATCGTTGAGGTCGGTCCCAAGCCACTTTTTGTCAGACTGGGGCAAACCCCGAGGCGTCATTACGGCGAAGCCTATCACGGGCAGCCATACAGCGCGTACCATCAGGCTTCTGATTCTACATAGTCGGCCTGAACCTGGTTTGAAGAATTCTTTGAGCTGACAACTCACCAAAAGGCGCACCACAACACCTGACATCCTCCACAACCTTGTGGTAATCGTAACTCAATCTGTGATTCTCCACATGCCATTCCTGCCCATCCCACCACACTCTGGCATATCCGATTCGATGATCCCCATCAAACGGAAACCCAACTGAATCAATGATACTATATCGCTGACCGCACGGAACGCCATAGGACGCGTAGTGAAGGTGTCCTGCCACAATCAGATTGGCCTTCGCATCCCCCAGCAGTGCCCTGGCCTCCTCTTCTGGCGTAACGGTCAGAAGCCTGAACGGATCCTGATCAGGTTGAAGAACCAAAAAACCGGCCACATCAGTAGGCGTTGCGTGGACAATGAGAAGATCATCCTCCGGAGACTGCCCTCCTGGTGGGGTTATCCGGTGCTCAAAGGGCAGATTCTTTAGATAGCTCAATCCATCTGTTCCCAGTTTCTCTCTTACCCAGTCCAGTCTTTCCTCGGAATACTGTTCATCAAAGACCAACAGGTCTGCGTTTCCGTAAATCGTGGGAGCACCCAGATTTCGTATCGTGTCAAGACTCTCGACCGGGCGGGGTCCGTTCAGCACCAAGTCGCCAGCGACCACCAGACGATCATAGGGTTGGCTTTGTAGATCCTCAATAACAGCTTTGAGTGCAGCGACGTTGCCGTGAATATCTGCAATTACCGCAACTGAATATGACAGGGAATCATTCATTTCACATCTCCAAACTTGGGACCTGTCCTCACCGCACCGGCCCCATAGGCCATTCCGAGGTCGGCCTACCTTCCCAGGTTGATCGTCGAAAGAATCGCCCGCCTGGGGGACGACTAAACCAGCTACTAATTGCGATTCCCCAAAAGTGCTCAAAGGATCTGTCTTTTAGATTCGCGTCACAGTATGCGTAGTGCGACAAGACCTCGTCGAGAAATGACTCTCCGTATATCCAGAACCCATAGAAATCCTTAGCGGGATCCGTGATTTCGATGTCCCCCCAGTCTATGATCCCAGTAAGTCTTCCGGTTGAGGGATCATGATAGATGTGTTTGTACCAGAGGTCGTTGTGAGCCAGCACAGGCTCGTATGAATGATTGATGCTTTCACTTCTTTCGATCCATGCTTCGAAAACATTGCGGACCTCACATTGAAGCTCGTCTGCCCGTTCAGCGAATAACTCCTTCCACATCCTGCGACGCCTAACCGATGCGTCACCCTCTTCTACGCCGAGGCTTCTTGCCTTCGCGATCGGGTAGCTGTGGAGTTCGCTGATGAAAACACCCAGCCTCTGAGCGGCCTCGCTGCGGTTCGCCTTGGAAAGTCTCCAAAACCGCCACGGCGAAAGTCGAGTCCCCGGAATTGTGTGGTATCCCGCAAAATCTGACGCCTTCGGCACGAATGCATAGTCGGGAATGGGGATTGCCTTCAGGTTGCTTCTAAGGGCATCCAGGACGGTCCGTTCTCTCGTCAGATTTGTTTCCTCATCGTTCTCGAACCGGAAAGCGATGCCATTGTCCAACAGAATCATTACATGATCGGGATCGGCAATGGTCTGAACTCTTCGGTAATTTGCCCACATGAGATCTGGAAAGGCATCTCTGATTCTCTCCAGGTAGTAGCTGGAAGCCAATGGGGGCATAGGGACCTGCCAAAGAAGATTAACTGCCGATATTTCCGCTAACTGTTGGGCGAAGACCGAATGGCCAAAGCCATGCACTGTTGTGTTGTGCGGCGTGCTCACTTCGTTACGGTGGGAGAAGCTCTGGGGAAGCCTCCGATTTCCTTTAGTGCTTGCATTACTTTGGTGATCGGTTCTTCGTTTTTGCGTTTGACGTAATTTGATTGATTTGTTCTTGGATATCGATTTCTGGCGTATAGTGAATACTATGTATGCCAACTTGCTCAGCACCTTGCACATTGTTAATTCTGTCATCCACAAAAATGGCTTCTTCAGCAGTCACTTCCAAACGGGATAGCATACGCTGAAAAATCTTTGGGTCAGGTTTACGCAAACCTTCTTTAGCTGAGAACATTATCGCGTCAAAAAGGTCATCGTGAATCTCTTCCTGTACAATTTTGCGTGTCGTGATCCAAGCATCGCTGAGTACGCCGAGTTTATATTTACCTTTTAATGAGGTAATATAGTCTAACCCGTATAATTCATAAAAAAGGTAGTTTCCCTATTCAAGTCATTGTATTAT
>JAPPIE010000276.1 GCA_028874765.1 Gemmatimonadota bacterium | reverse complement strand
AAAGCATCTTCTCTTTGCGGTGCACCAGTTGCACACAAACGCCCCAGGGATCGCGCAACATCGCCAGCGTATCCCCTGCATCTGTAGGCGTGGGTTCCTGCACAACTGTCGCACCCGCGGCTTTCAAACGCGCAAAATCGGCCTCAATATCCTCGGTAGCATAAGCAAAATGCAGTGCCAGATGGTGCATCGAAGCATAATCCGGCGTCTCTACCTCTGGCTGATGATAAAGCTCGTACATCGTCGTCCCTTCCGAATCCGCCACAAACGTCATCTTGATGGGCGGTGGTCCCTGGCGCACAACGCGCATGCCCAGATTATCGCAATACCACTTTGCAACCACATCGGGATCATCAACCACAAAAGCAATGTGTTCAACCTTCATCTCTTTCTCCTTTTACTAATGATGGGCAGATTCATGGGTCTGCCCCTAACCCGTCATACCTTCCAACTGCAATACATCACTCAAATGACAGCGCACCGCATGCCCTGGCGCGATCTCGCGCAATTCTGGAACTTCCTCCTTACACTGATCCTCGGCATAAGGGCAGCGCGGATGGAACGCACACCCCGAAGGCGTATCCCCGGGATCCGCCACCTCGCCAGACAGCAAAACGCGCTTCTTTTTACGTTTCGGATCTGGATTGGGCACCGCCGACAAAAGTGCCTCGGTATAGGGATGCGCCGGACTTTGAAAAAGCTGATCAACCGGGGCCAATTCCACAATCTTACCCACATACATCACCGCCACGCGATCGGAAATATGGCGCACCACACTCAAATCGTGCGCGACGAATAAATAGGTCAACCCGAACTTTTCTTGCAACTCCTGGAGCAAATTGAGCACCTGCGCCTGCACAGAAACATCCAGCGCGGAAACGGGTTCATCCGCCACGATCAATTTGGGATGCAATGCCAGCGCCCGCGCAATGCCAATACGCTGCCGCTGTCCCCCGCTAAAAGCGTGTGGATACCGCCGCAAAAAATGGGGATTCAACCCCACCTGAGCGAGCAATTCCCGCACCCGCGTCTCCCGTTCGAGGCGATCTGCGACCCCATTGACCAGCAACGGTTCACCAATAATATCGAGCACCGTCATACGCGGATTCAAGGAGGCATAAGGGTCTTGAAAAATCATCTGCATATCGCGGCGCAGCGACTTGAGCACATCGTGAGGTGCCCGTGCAACATCGACCTCCTCGCTATCCTTGCGGAACCACACCTCGCCAGCCGTAGGAGCTATCGCCCGCAAAATCGTGCGCCCAACCGTTGTTTTACCCGACCCACTTTCCCCTACCAGCCCCAGGCACTCCCCTTCAAACAAATCAAAACTCACGCCATCTACGGCTTTGACTTGGCCGACAACCGTATTGAAAAAACCGCGCGTAATGGGAAAATGCTTTCTCAGATCGCGCACCCGCAACAGGGCATTCTGCTCACGCATCGCGCACATCCTCTCCATACAACACACACGCAACCCCATGCCCATCTTCAACAGCGAGCAGTTCTGGCCTATCGCCCGCATTGCACACCCCGTCCTGTGCCACTTCACATCGCGGATGAAAAGGACACCCCTGCAATTGCGTATAGGGATCGGGCACGGACCCCCTGATCGTTTGCAACCGCGTCTTTCTCGCCCGGATCATTCCCGGGATAGACTCCATCAATGCCTGCGTATAGGGGTGTTTGGGATTTTCAAAAATCTCCTCTGTCGCCGCGTGTTCCACAATGCGCCCCATATACATTACCGCAACCTCATCTGCCATTTCTGCAACCACGCCCAAATCGTGTGTAATCAACATAATCGACATCTGAAATTCGTCTTGCAAATCGCGCATCAAATCCAGTATCTGCGCCTGAATAGTAACATCTAATGCCGTCGTGGGTTCATCTGCAATCAACAGTGCCGGACGGCACGAAAGCGCCATGGCAATCATCACGCGCTGTCGCATCCCGCCGCTCATCTCGTGCGGATATTGTGCAAACCGCCGTTCCGCATCTGGAATCCCAACCCGATCCAGCATATTTACGGCGAGTGCCCGCGCTTCTTCACCCCGCAAATCGAGATGTAACCGAATCGCCTCAACAATTTGAAACCCCACCGTATGCACCGGACTCAGCGACGTCATCGGCTCCTGAAAAATCATCGCAATCTCATGCCCGCGAATCGCGCGAATATCCTCGCCCTCCTCGTCCAGATCCGTCAAATAAATCTCGCGGTCTGGACGGTGCAAAACAATCTCACCTGCCACAATCCGCCCGGGCGATGACACCAGGCGCAAAGCCGAAAAAGCCGTCACGCTCTTCCCGCACCCACTCTCCCCCACAATCCCCACCGTCTTCCCCCGGGGAATATCCATCGTCACACCATCCACTGCGCGAACCGTTCCCTCATCGAGAAAAAAGTGCGTCTTCAAATTATTTATGGTCAACACATTGTCCAAATCACACGGCCCCTTTTGCCCGCGCTATAAACGCCTTTGCACCCTCTTGCAGCCACCCGGTGCTATTCACCAGCAGCATCTGCACCCCGGCAGCGGCAAATTTGCCCACATTGTCCGACGAAGTCATCGTACCGGCTATACGCCCCGACGCGATGATCTTCGCAAGCGCGTCGTCAATTGTCTTTTGCACCACTTTATTTTCCAAATCGCCAATATATCCCATCGACGCCCCGAGATCTGAAGGCGCGACAAAAAATACATCGACCTGATCCACAGTCAGGATCTCATCCAAATTCTCCACCGCGACGATGTCTTCAATCAAAATGGTGAGCAACACCTCGTCATTGGCCTTTGCAAAATAATCCGCAACCCCATAGCCCTGCCGGCTCGTGAACATACCGCGCTGACCAATGGGCGCAAACCGCCCCCCCGCCACGACATTTTCCGCTTCTTCGCGCGTATTCACATGCGGCACCACAATACCCTGCGCCCCCCTGTCCAGCGTGCGATAAATAAGCGTCTGATCGTTGCGATTCACGCGCACAATCGACGTCATGCCCCACAGATCACAGGCGCGCGTGAGATTGCCCAACTCGTCAAAAGTCATGGGGCCATGCTCCCCCTCAATCCATATCCCATCAAAACCCGCAGGACCAAATGCGTCGATATCATCCGCGTGCGTAAATCCACCGGCGACATACGCCTGTTCGCCGCGTCGCAACTTGTGTTTTACCCGATTCTGTCGAAGTTCCATAAGTCTAATCCCCTAACGTGAATAAGGATCGGCGGCGTCGCGCAGACCGTCACCGACAAAATTAAATGCGAGAACAGTAATAATCACAAAAATCACAGGTGTCAAAAGCCACGGCTGAAAAGCCACAGCCTGAACATTTTGCGCCTCTTTCAACAACACCCCCCAACTCGTCACCGGCGGACGCAACCCAAGACCGAGAAAACTCAGCGAAGTCTCGCCCAAAATCATACCCGGCACAGCGAGCGTCAAACTCACGATAATATGGCTCATAAACGAAGGCAGCAGATGCCGCGTCATAATCCGCCAGCGACTCGCGCCGGCAAGCAGCGCAGCAGTTGCAAAATCCTCCTCGCGCAACGACAAAATTTTTCCGCGCACCTGCCGCGCCAAACCCGTCCACCCAATAAAAGACAACACAACCGTAATGCCCATATAGATCTGCAGGGGCGACCACGAAGAAGGCAGTGCCGCAGCCAGAGCCATCCACAGCGGAATAGACGGAAAAGACCTGAGAATCTCAATCCCGCGCTGAATGAGATTGTCGATCCAACCCCCGTAGTACCCGGACACCACGCCGATCACCAGACCAAACACAAAACTCAGTGTCACCCCCACCAGCCCTATCGTCAGCGAAATGCGCGAACCGTAAATAATCCTCGAAAGCAAATCCCGCCCGAGATGATCCGTACCCAACAAAAAAAGTGTCCCCCCATCATCAACGCCAAAGAGATGGACATCCGTCTCAAACAAACCCCAGAACCGATAGGGCGCACCCCGCACAAACAACCGTACGGCATAGCGCTGTGAGCGATCTTCGATATAGAACTTCCGAAGCGTCTCCGGATGCCGCACGCCCTTGATCCCATACACAAACGGCCAGAAATGCACGCCCTCATCCGACACAAATTGCAAACGCTGGGGCGGGGCAAACGCATAGGCAACCTGCCGATGATTGAGCGTATAAGGCGCCAAAAACTCGCAAAACACAGCCACCACATAAAGCGCGACAATAACCAGACCTGCGGCCATTGCCAGGTGGTGCTTGCGAAACTTCCACCACATCAACTGCCACTGAGACGCGGCATAAGCCTCCGTTTCCCCGGTCTGAACATCTCGCTCGACCACCTCTTCCCGCCTGGACACAGCCATCTAACGCTCTCCCTCTTCGTAGCGAATGCGCGGATCGAGCCACAACAACAAAATGTCTGAAATGAGCGTACCGACAAGCGTCAACAGGCTCAACATCATCACCATACTGCCCGCCAAATACATATCCTGATTCATAAGTGCGCGCAACAGCAGCGGCCCCGTCGTCGGCAAGCCCAACACCACAGACGTAATCGTCGCCCCAGACACAATGCCCGGCAAAACCCACCCCACAGTACTGACGAGCGGATTGAGCGCAACGCGCACCGGATACCGCATAAGCAACACCCAGTAGCGCACGCCTTTGGCGCGGGCAGTCATCACGTATTGCTTCCGCAATTCATCCAGCAAATTGCCCCGCATCACCCGTATCAATCCCGCCGTACCCGACGTGCCAATCACAATCACCGGAATCCACAAATGCCCGAGCAAATCGAGAAATTTGCCAAAAGACCACACCGCATTCTGATACTCCGGTGAAAACAGCCCTCCCGCACTAACCCCAAACACGGAATACCCGATGTACATAAAAACGAGCGCGAGTAAAAAATTGGGCGTCGCAAGCCCGATAAAACCCAAAAACGTAAAACAATAATCCGGCAGTGAATACTGCTTCACAGCCGAATAAATCCCAACCGGAATCGCCAGTGCCCACGTCACCAACAGCGTCACAATCGAAATAATAGACGTCAGCAAAATGCGTTCGCCAATCAGCTCAGTAACGGGCCGATTCCACTCAAACGACATCCCCAAATCGCCCTGCACCATGCCAGCCAGCCACCGCCAGTATTGCACCATAAAAGGCTGATCGAGATTGTACCGCGCCCGCAGTGCCGCAGCCTGTGCCTCATCCACCGTCTCCCCCGTCTCACCCAGCGCGGCAATATACGACGTGAGATAATCTCCCGGAGGAAGCTGGATAATTGAAAACGAAATAAACGAAATAATCACCATTGTGGGAATCATCCACAACAGGCGTTT
>JAPPIE010000192.1:3018-5460 GCA_028874765.1 Gemmatimonadota bacterium | reverse complement strand
TCTATATTGGTGTTGATGAAGTTCCTAACGTATTGAGCCTCGGACCTGCTCTGGAGATATTCGTTAATGATTCCTTTGCCCGCGATAAGCATATCAAGAGAAGACTTTACATTCTCCTCATCGCTCCAGTCTGTGATATCTTCACCAAAAAAATTAAGCTTGATTAAACGTCTGCTTTCATCGTTGGGATGCTCAAAAAGTCCATAGGTCACAACATCACCTGGATCAATGTTACGCAGGCATCCCTCATCCTGTGGATTGTCGTTAGCGTACTCTCCATTCACATCGAAAATCAATTGGCCGATACGCCCCTTTTCCCGGTCAAATTTACGCAAATCGAATATGGCGGAGGCAATGGTTTTGATAGTATTTGATTTACCACTTCTGCTCATACCGAAAAGCGCAGTACGTCGCGCTAACATATCTGTTGGCTCGATATGCACCGAGACGTTTTCGCGATTTTCGTCAATTGAAATTTCGCTGGATGCATAGCGGACTCGCCCAACGGGGACAGGCTTTCCTGCAAGCGGATGTGCATTGCCCATCGCCTTGGTGAAATTGACAATATCTGATAATGCGTTCCCCATTGGCTTATAAACTTTCATCCCCTGTCCAGAATAGAAGTTGGAAATATCTGCGCCAAAAGTAAGATTCCATTTGCTACCATTCTGGACATAGCGAAAGGTTCCCAAAACGCTACAACGCACTCCTGCATGGCGTAGCTGGTTAAGCGTGAACTGGTCGGTCTTGTTGTCAGCATCCCATTGTTCCGAAGAATCAATAGAGCGACGCGCTGCATCAAACCGCCAATTATCTGTATCCATCCGGTTAGGTAACGGTGAATGTCCGACAACGCGAAGCAAGATAAGGGCCGTGTCCTCTTTATTTGCGTTAGGTTTGGTTTTTGGATCTATCCGGGTAGCAAGCAAGAAACATCCCATTGGCAATCCCCCTGCCTCCTGCCTCAGTGCATCATGTACAAGAACTGTTGCTTCCAAATAATCGAGTAACAACAAATCTCCTACTCTCGCCGCTTCGTCAACATAGGATGACAGCTTGCCCCCTGCTTCTTCAGCAGTTTCTTCTTTTAATTCTTCGGCTTCCTGATTCAAAAAATCCATTCTTTACCCTCACACATCATTTTTTGGTGATTTGTATTCGTTTGTGCAGTCAGACCCCATCACGGTGGTATTCAATATCGTTTTTTTAAATAAAAAATGCAAGGAGTAGTATTCAAATGTTCATACCTTGCAATGAGCAAAACTCGCAGCATACAATGGTCGTAAAGTCAACTACCTCAATCATGTCCCCACACCAGAATACCCCATAAGCTCTTGAATCTTCTGTCGAAAGTAGCAAAAACTGGGCGAACTATTGGCCTCTACATTCATGTGTGGGGCGATATTCGCGGCCCATATCGACTTTTCCGTGCCGACTACTTGCAATCCCTTATTTTTCAGTCCATTTGCACCACCTTGAGATATTGCGTCCGCCAGGAGTTCCCATGTGCCGCAAATAGCGTCATTTGTGTAACCGTTCAGGATATTATCCCTGGCATTCGGGTAAGCGGTCTTGATTGCGGGAATATCGCCGAGTAGCCAGGCTTCCCCTTCTTCGATAGCAATACAAAACCGGGTCACTGGCCTGGGATTGCACGCATTCAGAACTCTGAAAAGTTCCTGCCGAAATACTTTCAGGCATTTATCATCCAGGTCGCAAACCACAATCACTGCTGCTGGATAATTCTCGGGATAGCTGGCAAATGTCTTTCCATATCCCCTGAGCAACTTGGGAAGTTGGTCGAGCAAAATGCGCTTACTCGCATCGGTACTGCTCTTGAGATTTTTGTGAATATGACCAATTCCCCGGTATTCAATAACCCTGAATGTATGCTGATCACCGATAATTTTTGGAATCAGAATATCGAGTGCCTTCTTACCGGACAGGTCTTCGACGAGTACTTCAAAGTGCATCCAATCACCTTTCGTCGAAATAATCACTGTACCAGAGGCCGCCCAATGGCAGACCCTCTGCGACCATATTATTCACGATTGGGTCCTCGCTTGCCCGGCGAACCGTCGAAAAACCATCTGCACCCTTTTCCAGAATCCAGACCTCATTCGGCTCAAGCGCATTGACAAAGTATGGCTGATGTGTGGTGATAAAAACCTGTGAGCCGCCGGGAGTATCGGCGTGTTCGCGAAACTCATTGGCCAGGGTCTCCAGGAGCTTGTGATACAGGCCGTTCTCCGGCTCTTCAATGCAGAGAAATGGAGGCGGACTCGGATCTTCGAGCAGAAGAAGATAGGCAAACACCTTGAGCGTCCCATCGGACACTTGCTGCGCGTAAAAGGGATCTTGAAAACCCTTGTCATTGAACCTGAGCAACAACCGCCCATCGCTGGTTCTCTCCGTATCGATCTTGTCTATGCCCGGAATTTT
>JAPPIE010000192.1:0-2918 GCA_028874765.1 Gemmatimonadota bacterium | reverse complement strand
ACCTTGAAATTTTTGATTCTCACGCCTTCTATCCTGGCCATTTTACAGTCCTCTTTGGCGTTGTCTGCTTCAAACTTCTATTTTCATAATCGCCGACTTCTTAAAGCTACGTAACACAATGATTTAAGCAAAAAGACTCGCAAATGCAAGTTTTACTGAGGAACTATGAGATAACAGCATTCAAAATCGGTCTTGATAAATTCCGCTTCTCAATATATTCTGATTATATCTACCACTTAACCAAAGGACCTCGCCATGCCCAGCATACCCTGGCGGCCAAGAGTTATTCTGCCCGGTCGCAACTTCCGCCTGCCCGTACAAGCCACCGACGACAACATCGCCCTCGAAGCCGACCACTTTGAAACCATCGCTACCCGATGGTGCGAGCGGGACACCGCGCGCTACTACTACCTGCGATCCCCTCAAAAACAGGGCGACTACACCCTCATCGCAACACACAACGGCAACACCGCGGAAACCACCATCCAGGTCCGCACCCTGGACAACCTGCGCCAGCCCCACACCTACAACGGCGCGCAATGGCCCCGCCGATGGCCTCTGGGGCAAAACTACCACCCCACCAAAACCCGACAAACCCTACAAAACGACCCCAAATCAGAACACCTCAACCAAGAAACCCTCGCCTATTGGTCATCCCAACCCGACCATGTGCTCTGGTCGCAACTACCGCCCGCGGAACTGCCCAAAGCGCACTTTGCCAACTGCCATCAGGGCTGTCCAAACTGCGGCACCGCCATCTTCAAATACAGCGGCTTCTATCCCTGGGAACGCAACCACCTGCCCTGTGATTTCAAATCGAAATGCCCCCACTGCGCCTTCGTCTATCCCAGCAACGATCTCACAAAAGAAGACTATATATCAGGCGAGCACGCCGACGACGGATACGGCTACTTCGACGCAGAGGGCCACATCTACCTCTTTGCCGCCACCTATCACCGCGACCAGTGCCGCGCCTATCACGCCGGCATCAACGCACTCACAGACAGCCTCCGCGCTGGCGACCGCGACGAAGAACGCACGCGCAAACTCGGCCTCATGCTCCTGCGCTACGCCACAGAAGAAGTCTATCTCGCCGCAGTCCCCCAGTTCCGCTATGGACCCTCAAAAAGCGTAGAAGAACCCTGGGAATGGGGGCAACCGGACTGGGCAGAAGAAACCGACCCCGTTGCCGCCCTGAGCAGAAAAGGCAGCATCCGCTACAGCATCGACACCCCCTACCTCATCGAAAGCCTCGCCCTCGCCTATGACACAGCCTGGCCCTTCCTGAAAGAAGACACACAACTCGTCGAACGCGCACGGGCATTCGGCCTATCCCTGCAAAACCCCGAAGACACCTGCCTGCTCATCGAAGAAATGCTCGCCGCCCTCCTGCAGGTCACCCTGGACCGGGGCGCAGGCAGCAACCTGCCGCGCGAAAGCCAGGGCGCGCTCATCCTCTTGCGCTGCCTGGACCGCGCTGACGCCCAGGACGTCATGGATTGGGTCTATGACGAAGGACCCGACACTCTGCGCGTCTTCACCACCAATGACATCTTGCCCGACGGCACACCCCAGGAATCCACGGGCGGGTACAACGCCATCCACAGCGACGGCCTCTTCGACCTGGAATACGACCTCCGCAACCTCCGCACCCAGCACCCCGAAGCCTACCCCGAATCCCTGTACCCCTCGCTATTCAAAGACCCCCGAGGCGCGCGCGTCCCCCGGGCACTGTGCGAAATCACCATGATCGGAAAATCCTACTTCCAATTCGGCGACGGCTCTGCCCCCGGTTCTGCTGGCATCCAGACAGAAGCAGAAGGCTCAATCCGTTTGGAAAACGACCTCTTTCACGCACCCATGAACCCCAGCGTACTGGAACGCGCCATAGCTTTCACCAGCGATCCACACCTCGCAGAAATCCAATCCGCCGTACAGAACAAACAGCACCGCGCACTCGGACCCACCATCCTCGACAGCGTCGGCATTGCCATCTTGCGCACCCCAGAAGTTCCCGAACGAGCCGCCGTGGGTATCGCGTATGGCGACACCATGCACCACCGCCATCGAGACCTCCTGGACGTCCAGCTCTTTGCCTTCGACCGTCCCTTTCTCACAGACCTCGGCTACCCACAATCCTGGGCAAGCACATCGCTCTGGGAAGCCCATTGGGCAACTCACAATACCATTTGGGCAGACCTGCCACTCGGCGAACCCACCAGCGCGGGCCGTGGCCGCCTCGTACGCGCCCTCTTCACCGACGGCATCCAGATCCTCGACATCGAAGCCAACCGCTGGGCACTCGATCCATCCGGCGGATGGCGCAAACTCGATATCACCTTCCGCCGCCTCGTCGCCCTGATCGAAACCGACAGCGAAGGCATCGCCCTCCTCGACCTCTCGCGCATCACAGGCGGCACCGAACACTGGCGCACCTGCCGCGGTCTGGAAGGCA
Source organism: Gemmatimonadota bacterium (assembly GCA_028874765.1). Taxonomy (GTDB): domain Bacteria; phylum Latescibacterota; class UBA2968; order UBA2968; family UBA2968; genus VXRD01. Next base: position 463 of record JAPPIE010000192.1, on the reverse strand, counting down.
TATTCCAAACCGACAATGTGGATCTCAAACCCCAACCTGGCACAGTCGCCGGTCCCCACATCCAGCGCACCCAAACAGACAACCTGTCCCATCCAGACCACACCGCCCTCGCCTACATGGACAGCGTAACAACCGCCCAGGCACCACCGACCTTCCGGGGCACCTGGCAATCGCAAATCGAACCTGCCGTACACCTGGACCTCCACCAACTCAACACCTCTCCAAACACCCAGGTCATCAACGCCCGTGCGGCGCAGGCCATGGGCAAACCCGAAGAATCCAACTACCTCTACCATCCCCTGCTCTGGCGTCGCACACCCCAAAACGACACCACCTGCATCGACCTCGTCTTCGAACCCCACATCGGCAATCCCACCCTCGCCAAAACCATCGCCATACCGTCGAACAACCCCACAGCCGCGGGCATCCACCTCACCACCGCAAAAGGCAAACAAATCGCCCT
>JAPPIE010000320.1:2334-5475 GCA_028874765.1 Gemmatimonadota bacterium | reverse complement strand
CGCACCATGTCAACCCACTTTGAATGGTCTTGTGTTTTACACAGGAGAAAAGCATGCGCTTCAAACTGCTCGTTTCGTTCTTATCTCTCACACTCGCACTACCCACCATAGCCGAAGAAAACAAACGGCCCGAATTGCCCGGCAGCATATACGACAAACCCTATATCAAACGCATGGGCAGAAATGTAGCTATCGGCGGATATATTGACCACGAATTTGAATGGACAGAAGGAAAAGACAGCACCTTTGACCAGCACCGTTTTATCCCCTTCATCTTTTCGGAAATCACCGACCGAATTCACGTTTCATGCGAAATCGAATTTGAACACGGGGGGCTCGTCAAAGGCAGCAGCAACACCGATGGCGAAATCAAACTCGAATTCGCCATCATGGACTTCACCTTTACAGAAGCCTTCAACTATCGGGGCGGTGTCATACTCTCTCCACTTGGGCGCTTCAACCTCTTGCACGATAGCCCGCTCAACGACCTCACCGAACGCCCCACTGTGAACCGTCAGATCATGCCATCCACCCTCTCAGAAGCGGGAATGGGCTTCTTTGGCACCTTTTACCCCTCTGAACTCTCCGTAGCAACTTATGAAATCTACCTCGTCAACGGATTCAACGAAAAAGTCAACTCCAGCGGCAATCTCCGCATTCGAAGCGGACGGGGCAGCCAAAAATCGGACAACAACCACGACAAAGCACTCGTCGGACGATTCGGCTTCAGCCCGCGACTGGGCATTGACCTCGGCGCATCTTTTCACACGGGCAAATACGACGATGCGGGCAACAACCGCCTCTCCATCTTCGGAGCCGACGCGCAATTTACACAGGGCCCCTTTGAACTTCAGGGCGAATACGGACAAGCCACTGCCGATGGATTTAACGGTGACCAGCGCGGTGCTTATGCACAAACCAACTTTCATTTTGGTCACGATCATTTCTTGTCAGAATCCGTGTTCACAGCCATCGCGCGCTGGGACTGGATCGATTTTGATACCTCGGTAAGTGGCGATTCGGAATACGGGATCACCTTTGGTTTGAACTTCCGCCCCGTTGAAGACACGGCTTTCAAGCTGGATTACAACACCACCTATAAAACCCCGGCAAATGGCGACAAAGGCGACGGCATTGGACGCCTCTTCTTTTCGATTGCATCGTATTTCTAAAAAAGGAGTTGGAGAAAACAGTGATAAAAAATAAGTACGTACTCTGTATCATGGTCTGCCTCCTGTCGGGACTCGGATTCGCGCAGGGTCCCGATGGCCCAGAGGCTATCACTGTATATCTCACAGAAGAACAGGCTCTAAAAAAAGCCTTCCCAGATGCAGACACGCTCTGGAGCGAAGTCTGGACCCCAACCCCACAAGAACGGCGGCGCATTGAACGGCGGTTGGGGTGGCGCCTCGAAGAACCCGATTTCACGATTTTTCAGGCAAAAAAAAATGACCGACATCAGGGATACGCGATCATCGCGAATCAAATTGGCCTCTACAAACCCATCACCTTCATCGTCAAAGTCAAACCCGACCACCGCGTTGGCGGTGTATGGATCATGGTCTATCGCGAATCGCGAGGCGGTCAGGTCAAGCGCCAGCGGTTCTTGACCCAATATATAAATAAAAATGTCAATCATCACATTCGTCTCAACCGCGACATCATCGGCATCAGTGGCGCAACCCTATCGGTGCGCGCCTTAAACGCGGGCATCAAGAGAGTTCTCACCGTCCTCGATGTCATTTACTCGAAAAAAGAATCCCAATGAGTGCTACACCTCGTGCCTACACACGTCGGAACAAAACCATCCCGCTTCACAAGAAACAGCCCAAAACGCGCAAAAAACGCGCCGAATTTTTCCGCAAACTTCATCGCTATGTCGGCATCGGCGCACTCATATTTTTATCACTCCTCGCCGTCTCGGGTTTTTTGCTCAATCACCCCGGCCTGCTCGGCGCGCCCTCTGAACGCACCCTCTCATTTGCGGTTGACCCCCGCGATCCCCAACACCTCTATCGCGGCACGCGCTCGGCACTTTATACCTCTGAAGACGGCGGCAAAACCTGGACTGAAGTCCCCATGCTCTTCGCGGCAGAACGCGCCGTTGATATCGCCTACGCGCCCGACAATCCAGACCACATTTACGTCGTCCTCGAAGACCTGGGCCTCATTCGCTCAACCGACGGCGGCATCGTATGGGAACAAGTCGGCCTCGGATTTATGCCTCTTGCCGAAGGCATCCGCCTCCAGCGCATTGGCATAGGCTCCACCCAAAATTTGAACCTGTGGACCTCGGGCGGTCTGCTCACCAGTTCCAACGGCGGAAAAACATGGGCCTCTGTAGGCCAATCCGCAAAACCCGGACGCGACCTCTACACGATCATACACCAGATTCATACCGGCTATTTCTTCGCCGACTGGTTTGTCTATCTCTACGACATCGCTGCCTGGGGCCTGATCGGCCTGTCCATCTCTGGCCTGGTCTTATGGTGGCGCACCAGAAAACGTCGTACAAAAAAAAGTGCCCCCAGAATCTGAGGGCACTTTCTATGTACATCGCCTTATCTATCACCCCATATCTCTATCCAACAAAAACAATCCATAAGTATCATCGCCCACCAGCTTCAACTTTTGCACCATACTCCCGATCTGGGCTTCCTCTTCTACCTGCTTCTCGATAAACCACTTCAAGAAAATCTCCGTTGCATGGTCGCGCTCATTCAGTGCGAGATCGACCAGATCATTGATCATCCCACTGGATTTCTGCTCTTGCCGATGCGCATCTTCAAAAACCTCCAGAGGAGATGCCCACTCAGAAGGGGGTTCGGCGATCTGCTTGAGCAGAACCCGGCAGTTCCGCGCATTGATATAATCCACAATCTTGAGCGCGTGCATCCGTTCTTCCTTGTATTGCTCGCGCATATAATAGGCAAACCCGGGCAGATTTACCCCGTGAAAATACGTCTCCATGGCGAGATAGTGAAACGCCGAATGAAACTCAAAATTGAGTTGCTCGTTCAAGGCCATGAGGACCTTTTTGGGAATCATAGCAAAAACAAACCTCCTGTTGGGTGGCTCACAGGCCACACTGGGGCAACCAAATACTCCACGTCTAAAAGTTGCTAAAGTTTTACGCAATTT
>JAPPIE010000320.1:0-2234 GCA_028874765.1 Gemmatimonadota bacterium | reverse complement strand
TACTCGGCGTATAGTTATCTGGCAATGTCCGCGTATTTTCTCACGCAAAATCTCAATGGCTTTGCCCATTGGATGCGCGTTCAAGCCCAGGAAGAACTCACCCATGGCATGAAAATATACGACTTCCTCGACGACCGAGAGGCCGATATACGCTTCAGCACCATTGAGACCCCCAAACAAAGTTGGGACAGCCCATTAGAAGTATTTGAAGATTCCCTTGCCCAGGAGCAAAAAGTCTCTCAAAGCATCTACAACATCGCCGATCTCGCCCTGTCCGAACGCGACCACGCCACCCATACCTTTCTCCAGTGGTTTATTGCCGAACAAGTCGAAGAAGAAGCCATTGTCAGAGAATTGATCGACACGATCAAGCTGGTCGGCATAGAGGGCAACGGCTTGTTCTTACTCGACCGCGACCTCGCCCAGCGAGGACTCAACGGCACAGACACTACCGAGGGCCAGTAGCAAGCCTGTAACTTGTTAAACAAGAGTTATTTATTGACAAATAAAACTCTATTTATTATTTTCTCTCAACATGCCAATAAGTATTTCATTAAAAAAACTAAAAAATATGGCCTTGAGTTTCAAAATATCAGGAGAATGGTATAGAAAAAGGGTTGCATTACAGAATTGAATCCGCTATCTTGTCTGCCCAAGTATTATTTTTCCCCTCAATACTTGCCCCACACTATGATTTGGTCGAGCACACCGCTCCCCTGCGGCTCGTGGTCGTTTCCCCATCCAGATCGACTCCCCAAAGTAACACTCCCCTAAACCAGGTTGTCACATAATCAGGCCATTGGTCTCCCCATGATCGATGTGCCATATATTCTGACAACAACCGATTCTCTCCCATACAGGAGTCGGAAGGTGTCACAGCTTATGCTATTGTACACCTTTGACGAGTTGAAACACAAGACACTCGATCAAGAGAGTCGTTTTCTCAGTCACGGGGGAAATACATGTCTGCCGCACTCATGAGTTCCAGCACCTCAACCAGAACAAATGGAGGCAGTAGTTCTGCACTGGAACTCTATTTCAAAGACATCGCCTATAGCGAATTGCTCACGCCACAGGAAGAAATTGATCTGGCCAAGCGCATCCGCGCAGGGGATCGCAAAAGCCTCAATAAAATGATCGAATCCAATTTGCGATTTGTCATTACCATAGCCAAAGAATATCAGGGACGCGGCTTGCTCCTGGAAGACCTCATTGCAGAAGGGAACATGGGGCTTGTGCGCGCAGCCACCCGCTATGACGAAACCGTTGGTGTCAAATTCACCACGTATGCAGTCTGGTGGATCCGGCAGGGTATCTTATCCGCATTGGCGGAAAAAGCCCGCATGGTGCGACTGCCCGTCAACAAAATCAAACACCTGAGCAAATTGGAACGCATATCCTCGGAACTCAAACAATCGCTGGGGCGCGAACCGCGTATCGAAGAAATCGCCGCGCAGGCCGAATTGCACCCCAAACAAGTACAAGACCTCCTCAGCGCTTCGCGGTGGCATATTTCTTATGACATGCCTCTTGAAGACGGTCCTGACACCAGCTTGCTGGAAATGTTGTCAGACAACGATCAGGAAACCCCCGAAGAGGCCATGCTCGAAAACTCTATGGCAGAGGAAATACACACCGCGCTCAACACATTGGCTCCGCGCGATGCTCGCGTATTGCGCCTCTATTTTGGCATTAACAGCGGTGAAACAATGACGCTGGAGCAAATTGGCAACATCCTCAACCTGACCAAAGAGCGCGTGCGCCAGATACGCGACAAAGCCCTGGCGGCACTCAAACATCCCTCTCGTATGCGAAAAATGAGAACCTTACTGATGGAGAATTGATCCGGTGGCCAATCGCATGGAATCGGCTGGCGTGGGCATCACCCGCGTCAGCCATATCACATTGGTTACAGGTAACCTCGAGCGCGCATCGGCATTTTACGAAAAGCTCCTGGGGCTGCAACCCATTCCCCGGCCAGATTACGACTTTGCAGGTGCCTGGTATCGCTGTGGCGACATCGAAATCCACCTGATCCTCGCCGAGGAATACCCCCGCCCCTCGCGCCGCCACATCGCCTTTGAAGTCGATGACTTCGATCGCGTCATCACCTCGCTCGACCGCGAACGCGTGCGCGTTGCCTCCGGTCCCGGCGTGCGTCCCCACGACGGCACGCGCTATGTTTTCGTACACGACCCCGACGGCAACCTCATCGAAATCGGCCGTCCGGGAAA
>JAPPIE010000248.1 GCA_028874765.1 Gemmatimonadota bacterium | reverse complement strand
TCGGGATCTTCACCGAGCCACGAAACAGTATATTCGAGAGCCGGAATATCTTCGGTATCAAAACTTTTGATCCCAATATAATCCACATCCTCGGGCAAATCTGCGCGAACCTGATCGAGCCTGTCGCGCAAATGAATACCGACGAGATCCATATCCGCATCCATTGCAAATTCCAGACGAATGGTCGAAGAAGACGCATTGGATGTGGATCCCATATTTTCAATGCCGGGCATAGTGCCCAATATCTCTTCAATTGGGCGCGTGATAAACCGTTCAATTTCCTCGGGAGACGAAGAAGGATACCGGATAGACACAAAAAGAACCGGGAACGTCACGCTGGGCAAATATTCGAGCGGCAACTTGAACAGGGAAATAAAACCCATCACCGCAAGACTAAGTGCGATCATTATGGTACTGATAGGCTTAAAAATGGCAAAGCGACTGAGCTTCATGGCTTATTTTTCATTTAGCGATCAGGGCCACAGCGCATCGGCGGCCAGCAGGTTGGAAAACTGTGAAAAAGGAAGAACCTCAATACCATCTACAGTTTGCAATTCAGGCCCTCCGGGATAGACGACAATGCATCTGCACAAACCCTTCAGGCCGGACAGTGCTCTCAATCCCTTGCACCAGGCTTCTGAAAATGTGCCACCGGACTTGACCTCAATTGCGACAAATTCTCCCGCGCGTTTGAGCAGAAAATCGACTTCTGTTTGAGTCTGTGCAGATGTTGCCCAGTAGAAGTATTCGTCACACAAATTGCGATAGTCTTTGTACGATCGAATCAACTGTGCAATCAGCCCTTCAAACAGAGCACCGCGTTCCTCTGGTGTTGGGGGTGTCGTAACCCTTTTCATAGCACGCACAATACCGGGATCACACCAGTACCATTTGGGCAATTTGCGTTCGCGCACGCGCAATCTGGTTTCATAAGCCGGAAGTTGAAAGCAGAGAAGCGTTTCCTCCAGGATATCCAGATAACCCGTCACAGTCGTGCGTGCAACCTGAGCTTCTCTGGCAATATTGGCCACATTCAGGGTTTGCCCGTGAAAAAGCGCTGCAATCGGCAGAAAACGCGCGAATCCCGGAAGATTGCGCACCAGGGCCTCAGCTTGAATCTCTTCTTTGAGATACATCTGTGTATAGGCAGTCAATGTCTCTGCTCTATCCTCTGAGTCCCATACAATGGGTAACAAACCGTGTTGCAAAGCATCGTCAAGTGCGAATCGTTCTCCCAATTCCTCGGGAATAAAGGGATGCATCGCGCGATACAGGGCACGGCCAGCAAGCAGGTTGACACCTGCCCGTTTGAGTTTTCTCGCACTCGATCCACATAACACAAAGCGCAGCCCCTTTTCCTCAATAAACCGGTGTACTTCATTGAGCAACGCAGGCAATCTCTGTATTTCGTCCAAAACCACCCAGTGATCGCCGGGCACAGCCCGAAGTTCTGCAGACAGGAGGCCTGGATTTGCAAGCAGACGCTGGTAAATATCTTCGGCGAGCAAATTGATGACATAAGCATTGGGAAAAGCAATTCGCAAATACGTGCTTTTTCCAACACCGCGCGGACCCAAAAGAAAAAAGCTTTTTTTTGGTGCTTCAAAAATACGTGGAATTGTCATTTGACTACCTTGTCGTCATTTTTCACAACAATTTGACGACAATATAGACATTTTTCACAGTCTGTCAAGATTTGAGCTTGCAACTCACCATTGATTTTAGACGCACAATTGCGTATCCTGAAGTGCTCACAAATGCAAACGACACTATAGAAAGGAAAAAAATGAAGCTCACGTACATCATGTTCACAAAACACCTCGAAGGCATGGACGTTTCCGGAATCATCGAATCTCTCCAATCCGTAGGCGTACAGGGCGCGGATTTGTGCGTGCGAGAGGGATATCCGGTAAACCCGGACAATATCGACAAAGCACTACCCGAAGCCGCCAAACAGTTTGAAGCCGCGGGCCTGTGCATTCCACTTGTAACAGCCCCCGGCGATTTTAATCGCCCGGACATCGATTACGCCGAGCGTTACTACGGCGCGCTGGGCGAAGCTGGCGTAGCGCATGTAAAACTCGGCTACTGGCACTGGTCGGATGCGAAGCACTACTGGGACCAACTGGATGAAATCCGGGGCTGGATGGAAGGCTTTGAAAAATTATCGGAAAAACACGGCGTCAAAACCGTGGTACACAACCATTCGGGCAAATCAATGGGACTAAACTCGTGTGCCGTCATGAACGTGGTCAAGGGATTCAACCCCGAACACATCGGCGTATTCTCCGACCCGGGACACCTGTCAATATGCGGCGAACCCATAGAAATGGCGCTGGATATCGTGCGCGAATATCTCTCAGTCCTGGCATTTAAAGACCTGATTCGCCAGCGACCTCTGGGACGCACTGTACAGGGGACGCCCACGGGTGGGACAATGAGACTGGGACAGGGATTTGGCGATTGGCCCGCAGTCGTAAAAACACTGGATCAATTAAACTTTGAAGGCCCCGTGAGTTTCCACAGCGAATACAGCGGTGAACCCATAGAAACCGTAATTGATCTGGCGAGGATCGACGTGCGCTTCTTTAACGCAATGCGGGCAGAACACGAAAGCGCTTAATCTGTGCCTAACCTTCTCTACATCTTCGCCGATCAACTCCGCCCGCAATCCTGTGGCTATATGGGCGACAACCGCGCCCATACCCCCAATATCGACCGCCTATCATCTGAAGGCATCAACTTTGTCAACGCCACCTCGGTCTATCCCGTGTGCAGCCCGCATCGCGCATCCCTCTTTACGGGCTGTTATCCCACCACCAATGGCTACGTCATGAACGAATTGGGCGCCCGCACCGATCTGCCAACGCTTGCCGGCACATTGACGCAGAACGGCACAAATTGTGCCTACATCGGCAAATGGCACATTTACGCAACCGAAGGCAAAGTTTATAAACAGGCCGGAGATTTTCACAAAAATCCCGCCAATCAATTCGTGCCCCCAGGCCCCCACCGACTGGGATTTGACCACTATTGGGCAGCCTACAACTTCAACCACAGCTATTACAAGGGATTTTATTACGAAGACAAATTTGAACGCATCGACATCCAGGCCTATGAACCCGATGCCATGACCGACCTCGCCATCTCCTATCTCGAAAACGCGCGCGAAAATCCAGACCCCTTCGCCCTCTTCGTCTCTTATGGCACACCTCATCAACCCTGGAACTGGGACAACGTCCCCGAAGAATGGGGTATGCACTTCAAAGACATGGCCTTTGACCTGCCGCCAAATTACCGGGACGGATCGGGAGAATACTGGCACGCATGGTTCGACCGCGATTGGTGGATGAAATCCGTCAAACCCAACCTCGTTGAATGGCAGCGAATCTATGCCGCTATGACTGCCAACCTCGACTGGAACGTAGGCCGAATTTTAGACGCGATAGACAGATTCGACCTCGCGAACGACACCCTTGTCGTCTTCACATCAGACCACGGCGAAATGTTTGGCGCACACGGTCGCGTTCAGAAAAACATCTACTATGAAGAAGCCGCTCGCGTCCCCTTTCTCATGCGCTGGCCCAATCGCATCGCACCCAAAACCGAAAGCGATGCCTGCCTCAACACACCCGATATCATGCCCACGCTGCTCTCACTCTTAAACGTCGATATCCCCGATGGTATCGATGGATTTGACCTTTCGCATTGCGCATTTGGTCAGCATGGAGATGAACCCGAATCCGCATTCTTACAGGGCATGGGGCCCAGTGTCGATTGGGACGATGGCTTTGAATGGCGTGCTTTGCGCGACAAACAATATACCTATGCCATTGAAAGCCATGGAGAATCCCTCTACAATCACCGCGAAGACCCCCTGCAATTGCACAACCTCACCAGCAGCCCTGACCATGCCAGAACAATCCAGCATTACCGCGACCAGATTCGGATGCGCATGGACGCACTAAACGACACCTTTGAACCCATTACCTTTTACCGCGATCACTGGATCGAAAACGGCCGCGTTATCAGAGGCGCGCGCGATTGAGGAGACCACACCTTGACATCAAAACGCCCCAACATCCTCTGGATCTGTACCGACCAACAACGCTACGACACCATCCACGCCCTCGGCAATGAACACATCCAGACACCCAACCTCGACCGCCTCTGCGCCGAAGGCGTAGCATTCACACATGCCCACTGCCAGAGCGCGATATGCACGCCCAGTCGCTCCAGCTTTCTCACCGGACTATATCCCAGCACCGTACACGGCAATCGCAATGGCAATGCCTATTTCCCGGCAAATGAACGCGTACAACTCATCACCAAACGTCTCGCAGATGCCGGATACGATTGTGGCTTATCGGGCAAACTCCACCTCGCCTCTGCATGGAACGGCGAAGAACAACGCGTTGACGATGGATATCGCAAATTCTGGTACAGCCACTCGCACAATCAGGGCATCGGAATTGGCAACCAGTACACCGACTGGCTCACCGAACAAGACATAGACCTCGGCGAAGTCTTTCAAACAAAAAAAGACGGCACTTATGGCAACTATCGCCCCGACATGAATCCCCAATACCACCAGACCACCTGGTGTGCGGACCGCGCCATTGAATTTATCGAATCCCCTCACGACGGCCCCTGGCTCATGAGCGTCAACCCCTTTGATCCACACGGACCTTTTGACGCCCCCGACACGCACAAATACAATCCCGCCGACTTGCCTCCGCCGCTATTTTGCGAAAGCGACCTGCAAACACAAACGCGGCTCAAACGCTTTTTCGCAGACCAGGAAGGCAACCCACCCGGCGACCACGAACAGCACAACAAAGCGTCTTACTACGGCATGATCGCCCTCATCGACGAAAACGTCGGGCGCATGCTCAACGCACTTGAACGCATGGAGCAACGCGAAAACACCGTGGTCATCTTCACGAGCGACCACGGCGAAATGCTCGGCGATCACGGCCTCACCGGCAAAGGCTGCCGCTTCTACGAAGCCCTCGTACGGGTTCCCTTCATCATCTCGTGGCCCGGCACCTTTCTCCAGGGCCACCGCGCAAACGGCCTCACCGCACTCTTAGACATAGCCCCCACCCTTGCCGACCTCGCCCACATCCCTCTCGAATGGACACACGGCAAATCCCTCATCCCCATACTCACAGGCGAACACCCCGGGCACGCGCACCACGAATTTGTGCGCTGTGAATACTACGATGTCGTCGATAAATTCGCCCCACACGCCTCCGAAAAACACAAACCCTGTTGGGCGACCATGTTGCGCAACAACCGCTACAAACTCGTCGTCTATCACGGCGAAAACTATGGCGAACTCTACGACCTGCAAGAAGACCCCGATGAATTTCACAACCTCTGGGAAGACCCATCCCACACAGATCTGAAATACCAGCTCATAAAACAAAACTTCGACCACACCGTTATATGCGCCGACCCCGGTCCCGAACGCATAGGAAGATATTAGCA
>JAPPIE010000458.1 GCA_028874765.1 Gemmatimonadota bacterium | reverse complement strand
GTGCAATTGCTCAGGGATTTGCTCACGGCTTTTCGCATGGATGTGACGACGCAACGGCATCAGACGTATGAGGAGCTGTTGGTGTACTGCACTTTTTCTGCCAATCCCGTCGGACGGCTTATTCTCCATCTGTTTGGGTATCGCGGCGAGCGCTATGCGCGGTATTCTGACGCGATATGTAGTGCGTTGCAACTCGCCAATTTCTGGCAGGATATTGCGATTGATTTTTCGCGTGGGCGCATTTATCTCCCGCAGGAGGATCTCAAACGGTTTGGCGTGGGGATTTCAGATCTGCGCGATCAGCGCGTTACGCCACAATTTTGTGAGCTACTGGATCACCTTATCAACCGCACACGGGATCTGTTTTTGGAGGGTTATCCCCTGCTGGATATGGTGAAGGGACGGTTGCGCTTTGAACTGCGGTTGACCTGTTTGGGCGGGATGCATATTCTAAAAAAGATTCGCGATAGCGATTGCGATGTTTTTCATCGACGGCCTACGGTTACAAAACGCGATTTACCCATGCTTTTGTTCAAGATGCTTTTTTTTCGAGGCTTTCGATCATGAACCTCAAAAGACACGTTGCCAAAATTGTGCGAGGTGCCCAAACGAATTTTTTTTATGCCTTTGTTTTTTTGCCGCGCAAAAAACGCGAGGCCATTTTTTCGGCTTATGCGTTTAGCCGACATACCGATGATATTGTGGATGATGCGGCTTCGCCAGAAGAGGCGGGGTGCCGCCTTGAGGCATGGCGTGAGCAACTCCACGCCTGCTATGAGGGCAGTGCTACGCATCCAATTGCGCAGAATCTGCAGGGCGTTTTGCGGGATTTTCCCATTCCCAAAGCGCATTTTCTGGCACTTATTGAGGGTGTGGAGATGGATTTGACTAAGAATCGGTATGCGACGTTTGACGAGTTGCGCGAATACTGCTATCGGGTCGCATCGGTTGTGGGGTTAATTTGTATTGAAATTTTTGGGTACCGCAATTCGCAGACCCGCGAATATGCCGTCAATCTGGGTCTCGCGCTTCAACTGACTAATATTTTGCGAGATGTGCATACGGATTGGCAACAGGACCGTATTTATCTTCCGGGGGAAGAGATGGTGCGGTTTGGATATCCGGAAGAGGCTCTTGCTCGGGGAGATTATAATGCCGCGTTTGTCGATTTGATGCGGTTTCAAGCGCAACGCGCATGGGACTATTATCAAAAAGCAGAAGAATTGCTTCCCGCCGAGGACCAAACAGCCATGTTTTCGGCACAGATTATGGGCAAAATTTATGCCCAGTTGCTCGTGAAGATCCAGCGCGCCAACTACGATGTTTTTGGCACGTCTGTTCGTCTCAACAATTTGCACAAACTGGGCATTGCACTGCGCTATTGGCTGGGCAGTCGTTTCGCCTGGGGGTAATGTGAAACGCGTTATCATAATCGGAGGGGGATTTGCTGGTCTTGCAGCGGGTGTCCGCCTTTGCGATGCGGGATATTCCGTCACGCTTTTGGAGCGGCGGCAGCAATTGGGGGGGCGCACCTTTTCTTATACAGATCCCGTTACGGGCGATACTGTTGACAATGGGCAGCATCTGTTGATGAAGTGCTATCGGGAGACGCTCGATTTTCTCGAGCGGATTGGTGCGCGCGATGATGTGGTGTTTCAACCTCAGTTCAGGATAGACTTTCGTCACGCTGTTGATGGCGCGTACACATTGAGGTTTCCATCCTTTTTGCCCGTGCCGCTGAATTTGCTGTCTGGCTTTTTGCGATTTGGCGCGGTTCACTGGACAGATATCCCATCGTTGAGAAAAATTGTGGCGGAGTTGCACAAGGATCTCGATACCCGTCTCACGGTGGATGCCTGGCTCAAGCAGTGCGGTCAGAAGCCGCGTATGCGGAGGGCTTTCTGGGATCCGCTTTGCATTGCGGCCCTCAACCAACGACCGAAAAATGCCAGTGCGCGATATCTTCAAGCCGTGCTGCGAGAAGCTTTTTGGGGCGAATCAGATGGCGCGCGTTTGGGATATGCGCGGATGGGGCTGAGCGGCTTGTTTGCCAATCGCGCACGGGAATATATCTCAAAACGGGATGGCGAGGTCCTGTGCGGAAAAGCTGTGACATCTATTGTGCCTGCTTCTTCTGGCGTTCGCATTCATACCCGCTCGGGAGATGTGATAGATACAGATATGTGTATTGCGGCGGTTCCCCCGCTACAACTCGCCAGGATGATTTGTGCGAAAACCTTTGCCGAACTCCATCACACGCTTTGTCAATACGAGCCATCGCCGATTTTTTCCGTCAACTTGTGGTTTGATCGGCCCATTATGCGTGAACCTATGTGCGGTTTGCTCGGCACGACAATGGAATGGGTTTTTAATAAGCCCGTGCTCTATGGCGATCACGACCGCGCTTCTGAGGGGTTTCTCACTATGGTCGCAAGTGCGGCGCATCATCTTTTACACATGTCACATGAAGAACTCATTGACATGGCTTGTAGAGAACTCCATCAGGTCTTTCCCAAAAGTAGGCGTGCCGAGGTATTACACGCCAAAGTGATATGCGAACACGCGGCGACTTGCGCGTTACCGCTTTCTTATGCAGTGCCCAAAACCCGGACGTCACATCCCCGTTTGTTTCTCGCGGGCGATTGGACAGATACTGGATTGCCGCCGACTATCGAAGGTGCTGTCAGGAGCGGGTACGCGGCTGCAGATGCGATTTCACTCAAATAGTTCGATGTATTTTAAGCCTGTTCCCGTGTTGAATAATACGACGCGCTCGCGCTCGCTAACCAGGTTTTGTGCTATGAGTTTTTCGAGGGCAGAGAGGGTGGCTGCGCCTTCGGGTGCGGGAAATGAACCCACGGCAGCAGCCATTTTTGATGCGGATGCCATCAGTTCTTCATCTGTGACGGAGAGCGCGCATCCACCGCTGTCGCGGATGGCTTTTAGCATTAAAAAATCGCCTACGGCAGCGGGAACGCGCAGACCTGCGGCGATTGTTTCTGCATCGGCCCACGGTTCGGCGTGTTCTTCTCCTGCGCTATAAGCTCGAACAATGGGTGCGCATCCCTCGGCTTGTACGGATATCATGCGGGGGCGTTCTGAGCCAATCCATCCCATTTGTTCCATTTCGTCAAATGCCTTCCACATGCCTATCAGTCCCGTGCCACCTCCGGTTGGATAGATGACGACTTCTGGCAATTCCCAATCAAATTGTTCGGCCAATTCATAGCCCATCGTTTTTTTGCCTTCCACGCGGTATGGCTCTTTGAGTGTCGAGATATCGAACCATCCCTCGGCTTCTTTGCGCGATGCCACAATTTTTCCGCAATCGGAAATCAGACCGTCTATCAATTCGACATTTGCGCCCAGGACCTTACATTCGATATAATTGGCCTGTGGCACATCTTTAGGCATAAAAATATGCGCTGGCAAGCCCGCTCGCGCAGCATACGCGGCTGTTGCGCCACCTGCATTGCCGGCCGAGGGGATGGCAATGGCCTGAGCGCCCAATTCCGCAGCTCTCGAAATTGCCGCTGACATGCCTCGCGCTTTAAATGATCCCGTTGGATTTAAGCCTTCGTCTTTGATGTACAGCTTTGGCACGCCAATTTTTCGCCCCAATGATGTTGCTTGCAACAAGGGGGTAAATCCTTCGCCGAGACTTACCTGAAATTGCCCGTTTTCGACGGGTAAAACTTCGGCATAACGCCACATTGTCGGTACTCGTTCTGCGAGTTTTTCCCGGCGCATAGCTTTTGCAACCGCATCGAGGTCATATCGGGCAAATAACGGCGCCTCTGCCTCTGGACTCAAATTCCAGAGGAGGTCTTTTGAATACGCTTTGTCCGTTTTTGTACAGACCAGATCAATGAGAAATCCCATAAATACCTCTCTATGAAAAAATTAAAAACTCGTCATAGTATGGGTTGTACCTTTTCTCAAGTCAAGGTTGAACTCACCTGTCCGTTTTTCACTCTTTCAAGCGCGTATCGGCGTATTTTTCGTCTCAACGTCGGTCTGGATATTCCGAGCAACTCACAGGCTCGTCCCTGATTGCCACCGGTAGTGAGTAGTACCCGTTCAATATGCGCCTGCTCGATTTCATCCAGGGTTTCAACTTTGTCCTGTGCGCTGGACTGTGTAGATTTGAGTACATCGAGATGTTCAGGTCGAATTACCCCTTTTTGACAGGCCAGGGCTGCGCGGTAAATGGCGTGTTGCAATTCCCTTAAATTGCCCGGCCATTCACATCCCGCCAGATATGCAACTGCCGCTTCAGATACCCCCCGGACCTCCACGCCGGTATCGGTTTTCAATCGCGTTAGCATTGCTTGAACAATGTGTGGAATATCTTCGCTGCGCTCTCGCAGTGGGGGGAGGGCTATGGTCACGGCGCTGAGCCTGTAAAACAAATCCAGGCGAAATTTGTCTTGCTCGATCATGGAATCGAGGTCGCGGTTGGTGGCAGCAATGATCCGAACCTGCGTTTGTATGGGGGATTGCCCGCCAACTCTGACAAATTCACCGCGGTCTAATACCCGCAATAGCTTGGCCTGAAATGCAGGCGAAGCCTCGCCAATTTCGTCGAGAAAAAGCGTGCCACCATCGGCTTGTTCAAAACACCCTGCCCGACGGGTTATGGCACCGGTAAAAGCACCTCGCTCATGCCCAAAGAGTTCACTTTCGGCAATATTTTCTGCTATTGCAGCACAATTGAGTGCTACAAATGCACCCACCCGTCCCGATGCCCGATGGATTTCTCGCGCCATTAACTCTTTTCCAGTTCCACTTTCACCATAGATCAGGACCGTTGCTGATGTTCGCGCTGCCAGGCCCGCGCGCTTGAGTGCAAATAACATGTCTGGACACGATCCAATTACCATTCCCGTCGGCGACTCACCCCCGGGATTCTGAGACAGATAGTGCAGTGCGATTTTGCCCTCACCCTGCAATTGAGAGATCAGAATATCCAGCGTCTGACGGTCAATGGGGTGTACGAGAAAATCGCGCGCTCCCGACGACAGAGCCTCGAGTATTCTATCAGATGCCATATATTCACCGATAATTACGACGGGACACAGGCCATCAAATACGGGAAGTAGCTTTAATCCCCGTCCATCGGGGAGGGTTTCAGCGACAAGGGCGAGATCGGGAATTTTTTCTTCAATGCGTTTCAAGCAGTGAAAAAAGGAACTCGCTGTGCGCGCGTTTGCGCCGAGTTCTTCTGCCAGTTGCGCCAATTGCATTGCGCGTTGCGGGTTTCCATCAACAATCAGTATGTCTCCCATAAAACCTCCAATATGTAGTGAGTTGTTTTACAAGAGACATCATGCACAATCTGTGCCAGAGGTGATGAGATTTATAACATGTTGATAATAAATTAGTTAAAGAGATTATGAAAATTCTTGACTTTGATATCTGACGCATAAAAGGCGACAGTTGACGCCTATTTATAAAGAAAATGGCGTCCTTCAAAAGAAGAACGCCATTTTT
>JAPPIE010000279.1 GCA_028874765.1 Gemmatimonadota bacterium | reverse complement strand
CTAAGAATGATACCAACGCCTCTGGTGAAACCTTCTCTCGACCGGTGTTTAAGAATTGTTGAAAGGATCTGGGCTGTGAACGGGATGCTTCACGGACCCGCGACACCTTGTATCCTCCTTCATTCAGTGGGATGCTGTTTTTGATCTTTGCCAAAAATTTGTCCTTATTGGTCGGTTTGTCCAGTACGCCTGCAGTACCAGCCTTGAGTATTTTTTCGGCTATTTCCATGGGCACAACACTTTCCATGATCAGGACGTTTGTCTGAATTTTCTCAATTGCAACGCGCTTCAAAAGCGCGACCCCATCAAGACCTCCCATATACATTTCAGCGATGGCGAGATCGATCTTCTCTCGTCTCAAAATTTCAAGCCCTTCTTTCCCATTGCTCGCTGTGCATACGTCATAAGGTTCATCGCTCAGAAATCCGACAAGGGTCGATAGAATGCCGGGGTCGTGATCTATAATCAGTATTTTCTGTTTGTTCATATTTTTCTCCTGTGCGATAAAACGCTGTCTAAATATTTGAGGCTCAGAGCCTGACTTTCCACACGATTCAATACAGATTTTTTACTGCTTAAACAGATACATGCAACATGTATGCCAATGTGGACTTTTAAAATGATAATTTCTATAAAGTATTATTTTTATTATATATAAAAGTTATAATTGAGTAAAAGTCAGGCTGAACATCGAATTGAGGAGTGAACACATTGTTCACTTTTCTCTTTTTGCATTGAACATTAAATTCACATTGACAATCGCGCTTCAGGTCGCTACCTTTATTTATCCTTCTCAAGTTATCAGCTTGAGATATTTGCCGCCGCTGACAGGGGACTTTGCCGAGTCTTGTCAGCGGCTTTTGTATAATAACACCATTGCGTCTATGACTGCAATTGGAAAAGATTGCTCATATATTAGAATTATTATTCATATGTTAGATTTTTTCATTTTTTTCAGAATTGGTGCATTTTTATAAAAAAACTGTGAATGGGATATCAAGTTTTCCCATCCACAGTTCGCAAACACTGAATCGCGGTTTACATGCCAAAATGACGGGCGAGGCATGCCTCGCCCCTACGGTTGCTTCTCCCGTCTTACGTCTCCAGTCTCACCGCCTTGTAGAACCAAAAAAATTCGTCTTCAAATCGATCTTCTTCCCAACGCGGTTACCCACCAGCCCGCGCGCGCCTGCAATATCAAAATCCTTCAACGCAATCTCAAACTCGCCCTTCACCACAAAAAAATCCCCTAACGCGCGCTTCTTTGTCTGCTCTGACGCCAGCAAATACGTCGCCTCAAAAGGAATCTCCATCGCCTTATCCACCCCGTGCAGTGAAAACGTCCCCATAGCCAAACCCGTAATAACCGCCTTATCTTCCCCTGCCTCCACAGACACATCCTTCAACCCCACAATCTCAAACCCAATCACCGGAAACTGTTCCTCATCCAACCAATCCGCGCTGTGCAAATGCGCGTCGCGCTTCTCAATACCCGTCTCCATACTCGCAACCTGCACCTCAATCTTCCCCGTCATACCCTCCACATTTGCCGGATCCAATTTCAACGCACCCGAAATCTCCGACGCTGTACCGTGGATCTCCTCCAGCGGTGCCGAACTCACAAACCGAATCTGATTCTTACCCACCTCATTGCGCAACACAATCGTCTGCACACCCTCAACCGGCAATCCCAATGACGTCTCTGCACAGACCTGTTGCGCTGTAATACATCCGATAAAAAACAAACCAATAATCCACCGCATACTCATACCTCGCCTCCTCCTCTGTGATAATACCCTAACAATATAATCAGCGGGCGACCACAGGGGGTCGCCCCTACAAATCGAATTCACAATATCATCGTAGGGGCCGGTCCCTGTGCTGTCCCGCACGCCCAGCCCCACTTTTAGATTCACACAACCACATTCGTGTTCCCGAAATACTGTAAATATCTCCTTGACGTACGCATTCCCATACTCGTATAATACGGACTTCAAAATCCGCCACAACAAAAACTCAGGGAATATCATGGCCTCAATCGTCTATACAAAAACCGATGAAGCACCTGCATTGGCAACGTGCTCTCTGCTTCCAATCATCAAAACATTCGCAGAACCCGCCGGCATTGAAATAACAATACAAGATATTTCTCTTGCCGGCAGAATAATTGCGAATTTCCCGGAAAACTTAACCGAAAATCAGAAACAATCCGACGCACTGATGGAATTGGGCGAACTGGCAAAAACACCCGAAGCCAACATCATCAAACTGCCCAACATCAGCGCCTCCATACCCCAGTTGACCGCAGCAATCCGCGAACTACAAGAAAAGGGATATGATATCCCGGACTATCCCGAAGAACCACAAACCGAAGCAGAGCGAGAAATTCAAGACCAATATGCAAAAATTCTCGGAAGTGCCGTAAACCCCGTCTTGCGAGAGGGCAACTCGGATCGCAGGGTAGCATCCGCCGTAAAAGAATACGCCAAAAACAACCCACACCCCATGGGCGAATGGACCTCAAAATCCCAATCACATGTGGCCTACATGCGCGATGGAGACTTCTACGGCAGTGAACAATCCGTTGTATCAACAAAAGATGATACTCTCAAAATCGAATTTGTAGATACCGACGGAAACACCACTGTCCTCAAAGACGACATACCCGTCCAGGCTGGCGAAGTCGTCGATGCAATGGTCATGAACTGTCGCGCATTGCGCGCATTTTACGAAACCCAACTCGAAAAAGCAAAAAACAAGGGTATTTTATTTTCCCTCCACCTCAAAGCCACCATGATGAAAGTATCCGACCCGATCCTCTTTGGACATGCGGTCTCTGTTTATTACAAAGACGTATTTGAAAAACACGCAACTGTATTTGATGAACTCGGCATCGACCCAAACAACGGCATTGGAGAAGTATATACAAAAATTGCGCGCCTGCCAGAAACGCAACGCGCAGAAATCGAAGCCGATATTGAAGCCTGTTACACCCATCGCCCGGACCTCGCCATGGTCAACTCAGACCGCGGCATCACAAATCTACACGTACCCAGCGACGTAATCATCGACGCATCCATGCCCGCGGCAATCCGCGAATCCGGGCAAATGTGGGGACCCGACGGTGAACTCCGCGACACCATCTACACCATCCCCGACCGCTCTTATGCGCGCATCTACCGGGAAATCATCGACTTTCACAAAGAACACGGAACATTCGACGTCACCACAATGGGCAATGTATCCAACGTGGGATTAATGGCGCAAAAAGCAGAAGAATACGGATCGCACGACAAAACCTTTGAACTACCTGCAAATGGCCGCGTTCGCGTCATCGATGCTACAGGACAGGTCTTGCTCGAACACGAAGTAGAAAAAGGCGACATCTGGCGCGCGTGTCAAACCAGGGACCTTCCGATACGGGATTGGGTCAACCTCGCCGTCAACCGCGCGCGAATAACCGGATCAGCGGCCATATTCTGGCTGGACGAAAACAGAGCGCACGACAGAAACTTAATCGACAAAGTCGATACCTATTTGAAAGACTGCGACACAAGCGGTTTAGACATCCGCATTCTATCCCCAACAAAAGCCATGCGCGCAACCCTGCAACGCGCAAAAGATGGAAAAGACACCATCTCTGTCACTGGCAATGTATTGCGCGACTACCTCACAGACCTGTTTCCCATTCTCGAACTGGGAACCAGTGCAAAAATGCTTTCAATTGTACCCCTTCTGGCAGGCGGAAGCCTCTTCGAAACCGGCGCAGGAGGCTCTGCCCCCAAGCACGTACAGCAATTTGTAGAAGAAGGGCATTTGAGGTGGGATTCACTGGGAGAAATTCTGGCACTTGCAGCGTCCCTCGAAGACCTGGGACACAAAACCAACAACAAAACAGCCAGCATTTTGGCCGAAACACTAAACGAGGCAACCCGCGTATTCTTAAACAACAGAAAATCGCCCTCGCGCGTAGTACACGAATTGGACAACCGCGGAAGCCATTTTTATCTCGCACTGTACTGGGCACAGGCACTGGCCCAACAAAGCGAAGACGCGGAACTTCAAGCGCGATTTGCAAAATTGGCGCAGCAACTCGAAGCAAATGAAACAACGATCATCGACGAACTCAACGCAGCACAGGGTCCACCCGTTGACATAGGCGGTTATTATCTTCCAGACACCGAAAAAATAACAGCGGCCATGCGCCCGAGCGCAACATTCAACACCATATTGGATAAGGCGTAAATGACCACCTGCGGGCGACCACAGGGGGTCGCCCCTACAAATACACCCTCCCCTCTATCACACGCAACAACACCTCTGTCGTCGTCAGCAGATCCAGCACATTGTGGTGTAAAATATCGCGCATCTGTACAGCATTTCCCGACTTAACAAACCGGTGATACGCATTGGGAATCTCCGCACCTGGAATATCGCCTTGCCGGGTGCGACGGCAAATATATTGTTCCAGAGTCTGCAACTTGCAATTGGGCAACTGCCTGCCCCATATACGACGCCCGACATGCAACATATCGATATGCGCTTGTCGCAATCGAAACGGCACCCCCATAAACAAACACCGGTCGCGGATATAGGGCAAATCATACGACTTGCCATTAAAGCTGACGATCACCTGTGAAGCATCTAACATGGTGACGAAATGCGACAACAACGCGGCCTCTTCCGTATAATCTCGCGCCAGCAACTGCACAACGCGCAAATCGCCATCAAAATGCCCCAACACGCCAATCAAAAACAGCGGCGTACCAGCCGTCAACCCCGTCGTCTCAATATCGACGTAAATCACATCTTCGGCGCGTGCATCAATCAAAGTATGAAACGTATCATACGGATCGTGTGGCACATTACCCGCATGTAACGCGCTTATCGCGCGTTCGTATCGCGCACCAAACGCCCGCCCGCCACCGCGCAGAAACTCTTGAACAGTCTGATCAATCAACAGAAATGTACCTGCGGGTGTATGAATCACCTCGCCCTGTGTCACCTCGTCCAGCGCGAGATGCAATCGCGCATCGGACGCAGTAGCCATCACGCGCAACTCACCGGGATCGGGCGCACGTCTCTCTCCACGGACAGGACGGACTTCAGGCTCTACTTGCGCCTCGGCTTCAGCAACCTCATCTGCGTGTTTCAAATCGCGGCGATTGAGCGCGGCAATGCGTCTTCTCATCTCATCAGAAATCATAAGCAACAATATACTCGCACAGTAGCTAATCCGTCAAGGTGATAGAAAATACTCGCATAAACGAAACAGTTGGGTTAAGTTAAAACACATAATTTGAGCGGCAAAGAGCACCTGGAGACAGGTTGATATGAAACGGATCGCGATTATTTTTCTCGGATTGCTCTTGAGTACCTGTGGCGCAGAATCGCCCACATCGCCACAGGCCGTGGCGGGAATTTACACATTGCAGGCAGTCAAAATTGATTCGGGTCGCGGACGCGCTCTGGTCTATCGGAATCGCGAAGCGGAAAAAAATCCGCCCACTGGATTTATCGAATTAAACCCGGACAGAACCTATCGCTTATCTGCGAGCTTTGGCAG
>JAPPIE010000396.1:1407-5625 GCA_028874765.1 Gemmatimonadota bacterium | reverse complement strand
TCAGAAGGAGTTCTCCATGGCAGTTGCTGTTCAAAGTGGCATTGACAAAATCGCAGACTACCTCGGCAATGACGCCGACGACTTACTCGATTATGAAGCATTGGTAAATCAAAACCTGCTCACACTGCCCGGTCCCGACTTTATCGACCGGGTCTTTGCGGATTCTGACCGCACCATTCCCGTGCTCAACAACCTGCAACGCCTCTACAGCTCGGGACGGCTCTCGGGTACCGGGTACATTTCCATTCTCCCCATTGATCAGGGCATCGAACACTCTGGCGGCGCGTCCTTTGCCCCCAACCCCATCTACTTTGATCCCGAAAACATCGTCAAACTCGCCATTGAAGGGGGTTGTAATGCCGTGGCAACCACGCTGGGCGTACTCGGGATGGTCGCCCGTCAATACGCCCACAAAATCCCCTTTATCCTCAAATTTAACCACAACCAACTGCTCACGTACCCTTCGCAATACGACCAGGTCGTATTTGGACAAATCGAACAAGCCTGGGAAATGGGATGTGCAGGCGTGGGAGCCACCATTTATTTCGGCTCGCCCGAATCCAACCGACAAATTGTCGAAATCAGCGAAGCATTTGCCCGCGCACACGAACTGGGGCTATTTACCGTACTGTGGTGTTATTTGCGCAACTCGGCATTTGCGACCGATGACATCGACTACCACGAAGCCGCGGACCTCACGGGACAGGCCAACCACCTCGGTGTCACCATTGGTGCAGACATCATCAAACAAAAATTGCCGACCAACAACAACGGTTACACAGCCCTGAATTTTGGACGCACCCACGACAAAGTCTATACCGAACTCTCGTCAGATCACCCTATTGACCTGTGTCGCTATCAGGTCGTCAACTGTTACATGGGCAAAGCCGGACTGATCAATTCCGGAGGCGCATCTTCAGGTGCCAGTGATTACGCCGAAGCCGTGCGAACCGCTGTGATCAACAAACGCGCCGGAGGCACCGGCCTCATCTCTGGGCGCAAGGCATTTCAACGCCCCATGCACGAAGGCATCCAACTGCTCAACGACATACAAGACGTCTATCTCTGCCCCGATGTAACCATCGCCTGATTCACACAAAAAAAGCGGAGCTTTCGATCTACCGAAGGCTCCGTCTTTTTTTTTAAGGCGGATGTACGGGAACTGACCACTCTCCCTCAAACCAACTTTTCACCGTCAAAAATCATTTTGTCCTTTTCGTAAATTGCGCCCGTTTCTTCATCCAACTCGTACTTCATCAACTGCCCCAGAGACATATGGTTAAACACCTCTTTGGGATCGCCGTATTTTTCCAACAATTTTTCAATTGGACCTTCAAACTCATAGGTTCGGCGTTTGGACCGTTCGCGTGCTCTGCGCTCGGATTCTTCCTTGCTCAAAATTGGCAACCGCTCAGCGGCGGGACCTAATCGACTCGCGTACTCCTGACGTCTGCGGTACTGATCGTGCCGCTTTTCAACCTCGTCCTTGTCCTCTTCTCGCTCCTTGTGACTCAGCAGATCTCCTGCTCGCTCTGACCACTTTTCCCGCTCCCGCTCGCGCACATCATCGCGTCCCACTTTTCGCATAATATCTCGCAGTGAATCACTCATCTCTCAAACCCTCCAAAGCCAGATAAATTTAAGACTACCGGTTGACCCAAAAATAACGCGCCTCATCCCATTTGTCAAAGGTAATTCTCGCTTTTAAAAATATCGAGGTTGACGCAGGTCCTCTTTGCATACATATTGCAGTCATACAACACCATGCGAAAGGAAATATATGTCCAATATGGAACGACTTATCAACATCATGGCACGCTTGAGAGGACCTTCGGGCTGCCCGTGGGACAAAGAGCAAACACCCCAAAGTCTGAAACCCTACCTCATCGAAGAAGCCTACGAAGTCCTCGAGGCGATTGACCGCAATGACGATAGCGAAATCAAAGAAGAACTGGGCGATCTTTTACTACAAGTCGTCTTTCACGCGCAAATTGCCAGCGAAGAAAACCGATTTACCATAGACGATGTAGCCGAAGCCATCGCCGACAAACTCATCCGCCGCCATCCCCATGTTTTTGGTGACACGCAAGCCGATACACCCGACGAAGTAATCAAAAATTGGGAAGCCATAAAAGCCGAAGAAAAACCCGACAAAAAAGCCTCTCTGCTCGACGGCGTACCGCAACATCTGCCAGCATTATTGAAAGCACGCAGACTTCAGGAAAAAGCCGCGCGAGTGGGATTTGAATGGGAACACATTGCGGATGTGGCTCAAAAAGTAAGGGAAGAAACAGAAGAATTGATACACGCACGAAAAATCGGCGCACCAGAAAAAATTCAGGAAGAATTTGGAGACTTGCTATTTGCCCTGGTCAATCTCGCGCGATTTCTACAAATATGCCCCGAAGAAGCACTCATACAAACCAACAGAAAATTTCAATCGCGCTTTCGGTACATCGAAACCGAACTGTGCAAAAAGGGCAAAACACCCCATGAATCTACGCTTGAGGAAATGGACGCGCTGTGGGAAGCCGCCAAAAAAGAGAATCAGCCCCAAAAATCGTAGTGTGCAGACAACTCCAGAACGGGAATAGGAGCAGATTCCCAATCGTCAATCCAGCAAATAATGCTATCACATGCCATATAATCGAGAGCTTCGCGTTCGAAATCACTGCTGCGCAACACAGCGTGTGCTCGAACCGGCAATTCATTACTCGACAGAATATAATTGGGAAATGATTCCTGAGATTTGAGCACCTCAAATCCCAATTTGTCGTAAACCCGAATAAACAACTCGCGAACATTGGTCGCATTTCGCACAGCCGGATACGTCAAAAGTGGCTCTTGCTTAACAGGCGCCAGTTGTTTTCCAATAATATCAAGCGTACTCTGGGGAACCGTAACCGACTTTGCGTTTTTGCGCTCCAACTCAGCCTCAACCCGCTTGAGAGCCAACTCGGCCACCTCTTTGGAATCGCTAATCGACTTCCGCACGCGCTTACCCTCTTCATCGTAATACCCGATCCACCACTTCTTTCCCCGCTGATAAAGCCACGCCATAGTCGTGCCCCCGCCGCAAAATATCAGTGTGTCTTACATCATAGCCACAAAAAACAACAAAAACAATTTGCTGCCGATATTACCCAATATATTGTATATTGCTCCCAAAATAAAGCACAATATATAAAACAAGATGTGGCTATTAGCCACAAAATGTCCATCAAATAATAATCTAAGCCACACTTTTATGCAACTCTAATTTACCGAATTTTCCTCCAAATAGTAGCCGCAGCGTGGACATCTTGAATCGCCAGACCGCTCGAATACGCAATACATCCCTGCCCGCGCAAGTGTTCCAAAAGTCCCAGTGCCGCATGCCCGATATTCAGTATTTCATCCTCCTCACCCTTTACCCAGCAGGGCGTCTCATCTCTCTGGCACAACGCGAGAAACTCGCCCGACTTCAACACCTGCTCGCCGTGATCGGGCACCACAAATCGCCGCGTCAACAATCCCGGATCCAATTGTGTGGAACGCCCATCGCCCCCAATCACAGAAATATGCACATGGCTTTCCACATCGAATAAAATCGGTTCTGGCGTAGGCACAGAAGTAAAAACCGCATCTGCCCCATCAATACAGGCCTCAATATCCGCAACCACCTCCAGATCACAGGAAATATCCCCTCCAACTTCTGCACGATATGCCGCGCGCCTCTCGGGCGTCCTGCTCGTTACACGTAAAGTCTCTGGCGCCAGAGCCACATCAATACATCTGCCCAGTGCCTGTGCAATGCGCCCCGTCCCCAGAATCGCCGCCGTGCGCACAGGCGTCTTCGCCAAATACTTCGCGCCCAACGCACCCGCCGCACCCGTACGCATATTGGTAATACGCTCGGCATCAAACGAAATGCGATCACCCCTCCGCACATCCTCCAACTCGATCACAGCGGTTCTCGAACCCAATCGCCCCACCTTGACATCCGAACGCTCTTCGATAACCTTTTGCCCTGTAAATCTCCCCTTCCACCAGCCCGGCATCACCAGACGAAAAAGATCCATCTCTCCCTCGCGCGAAACCTCTTCTTTGCGCAGCGGACTGACCATTTTCCCAAGACCATAAAGCCGAAACGCCTCATCGCAACTCTCGACAAAATCCCGCGTCGTCATCACCGAAGCGATTTGCTCATCTGAAATATACTTTCTCATGTATCACCTC
>JAPPIE010000396.1:0-1307 GCA_028874765.1 Gemmatimonadota bacterium | reverse complement strand
TACATCTGTGAAGATGCACATATTTGGGCAGAACACACCGCGCGCGATTCCGACGTGTGGAAAGACGATACCGTAGAAGTGTTCACAGCGCCCAATCCCAATCAGCCCCAGGCTTATTTCAATATCGAAATGAACGTACTCGGCATCTTTCTCGATCAGTTTCATCCACAAGGCCCGGACGCGCCCGTACCCGGCGAGTGGAACGGCGAAGGCATTCAGATCAAAACGCAAATCGTCGGCACATTGAACGATGACAGCGACGAAGATGAATACTGGATATTGGAAGCCGCCATACCCTTTGCAAATTTTGCACACGTCGCCGTGCATACCCCTCCAAAAACCGGTGACATCTGGCACCTCAATCTAAATCGCCTGGGCGGAAAAACCAATGAACAATTTAGCCAGTGGTCGGGCAGCCGCACGCCGGAGCCGCAATTTCATTCACCAGATGATTTTGGGCGGGTAGTATTCTCAGATAAAACAAGTCCATTCTGGCGGTAATAGTGAAAGGAGAAAAACATGTCACAGACATTGCCATTACTCGAAGTCAGTGGTTCGCCAACAGAGCGAGGTCAGGCGCATGGTGAGGCATTTAAGGAACTGATCCGGGACCTTGTCACCGTCAACTTTGAAGATATGGTCCAGGGAACACAGGGCTATCTGACAAAAGAGCGCGTGTATGAAATTGTATCAACTTACGCGGAACCCAACCGCGACTATGCACCCCACCTCTTTGAAGAAATGGAAGGAATCGCCGAGGCAGCGGATGTACCCGTAGAAGACCTGCTCGCATTAAACGGCTTTTTGGAATTACACGATTATTATTCCGATGCATTTATGGTATCGGGTTGCACATCGTTCATGGCTCCGGGAGACACATCGGGCGAAGGCGCATTAATCGCGCAAAATTACGACCTCTCGTCAATTTATGCAGCAGCAGCAATCTTGATCAAAGTCAAAAACGAACACGCACCCGACGCGCTCCTTTACACATCTGCCGGGATGCTGGGCTGTGCGGGCGTAAACGATGCGGGCATTGGCGTGGTCATCAACAACCTCGTCCCATCAGATGCATCGGGCGGCGTGCTTTATCCCTTCATCATTCGGCGTATTCTGGAATCCGTGCGAATCGGAGATGCCATCGATGCAGTGATAGCAAAACCGAGAGCATCGGGTATGAATTACGTAATATGCGATGAAAATGGCGAAATATACGACCTTGAAACCACAGCGAGAGAATACGAAGTCATCTGTCCCTTTGATGGACCCATGGCCCATTCAAATCACTATCTAACAGACCGGCTCAA
>JAPPIE010000235.1 GCA_028874765.1 Gemmatimonadota bacterium | reverse complement strand
GTCCGGTATGCAGCCGCTGATTGTCGTCGTCTTCGTTTGCGAGAACTTCTATTTCGGGGTGTACCATTTGCAATGTGCGCCCAAACCGCGTCAATTTGCCTCCGAGTGCTACGATGTCGCCCGCGCGATATGAATTTTTGAGGTATTGAATGCCTCCGAACCACGTACAGGCGACCGATCCGGTATGGTCTTCGACTGTCATGACGAATCGCCGACGCTTGCCGGGGATTGTCTGCATGCTCACGATTTCGCCTACTGCGGTGACTTCTCCATCAAGCGGCAGGTGTGCGATGCCGACTTCGGTAGAGCGATCTATGTACCGATAGGGCAAATACAATAGGAGATCGCCCACGGTGGCGATGCCTGCGTTTTCCAATACTTTTTCGCGTTTTAGCCCAATGCCAGGCAGGGTTCGCAGGGGCTGGTTTAAGTTTGAGAGCATTAGTAGGGTCACAAAGGGGTTGTAAGTAGCACTAAAAACCACCGCCTGTGGTAGAATATTGTCTATATCTATCTAAGAAATATTCCGATTTTCTGCCAATATTGACATCTTGCAATTTTTTGGGCATTAGAAAGTCATAATCGAGAATTGCGATAACTTCGATATCTTCATCACCCACGATGACAACCAGGTTCTCATACCAATGAGCAGATGGGAATGTGCGGACTTGCGTCGGTTCTTTTTTATATAATCTTCTCTTCTTAATTTTATCTATCAAAAGAACACCCGATGTTTCTTCAATAATCCATCCAAAAGTGCCAATGAGCACACGTTCTGCATTGGGGTTTGAAATCGTATAAGCTGAAAGTCCATTTTGTTCGAGTTCAAGATCGTATCCCCAGTGGAAAGCCTGCACAGAGTGATCGGGTGATACACCCACAGCCCGTTCTCTACTACAGTAGAGTCGTTGAGATTTTCCGATATCAAGAGCGATTTCGTAAAAAGAAGAGTTCTTTTTTTCTGTAGGGACTTCCTGCCCCGTAAAGTATTCCTCTAAAATTTGCTCGCGATTTGTATAGACTGGATCAGCATCCATGACATTTTGGGCTTTGACATTTTGGCGAGAGACCTGCATCCAGATACTGGTCTGAAAGTCAAAATCTGAGGTCATCACGACATCTCCCCAATGCCATCCGATGTGGTTTGCCGAAACGGACAATGCTTTCTCTTTACCGAATTCCACTTTCACACGTCTCGGCGAAATATCGCGGATAGATATAACATGTACCAAATCGGGTGACATGACCCATAGAGTTTTCGCTCTTGTACCGAGAGAACATGCACAATCATCGAGCACCCGATAGAGCTTGGAGCATTTCCCTTTAACATGCCCTGGACCTGTCTTCACATAACTGACACTTTCTTCTCCGAGCAACCATACATGAGAATAGTAAAGTTCAAGCGTGTGAAACCTCTCAGGTCCCAGGTCAAATTCATTGCATTCATTCTCTTCAGGGTAAAGAACAGTATCACTCATCTCCTGAAGGTTTTTAAGTAGTATATTTTTGAACTCGTCATATTGAGTCCAATAGATAGGATTCATACGTCCATGGGCTAAAGAATTATTAGTCAATATCATAGCAGCTAATGGATCAGTTCCACTTCTATCTGGTGCAGGGAAAACGCGTTCTATCAATCTATTCCAGTCGAGCACTTGCAAGGTGTTCTCTTCTGTAAGTAAATAGAGATGCCCTCTGTAAAAAAAGGCATCGAGATAAGCCCCTGGCAATTTAAGTTTTAGAAATTGCATCGTCTCCCCCTTAATAATTTCACGACTTTAGCTTTAGAAAGAGGACGGTACCGCGCCCATTGTAACAGAACGTTTTGGGGCGGGTTTGGCCTACTTGGATCAGGCCATAGTGGATAACCGTGCCAAATTTCAGGCTTTGTATTGCTCACAAATCTACACCATTTTGCAACCTGACCATTATGGTAGGATGGATCGTTCAATGTCATCAGTTCTCTTTTTTCGTCTATTTTAATTCCCCAAAAACAGGTGCTACGATCTCCCCATCTCCTGGATACGGATTCACAAAAGATGAGAAATTCCTCGTATTCTGATATGTGTTTTGACCATTGTGTATGGTGATGTCGGCGTGAAGGGTTGCGATGTACAGGATTGCTTTCATAATCGAGTTCCAAAGGTGGCGGCGAGGTTCGTTTCACTAAATGATAATCTCCTATCAATGGTATTTCCAGCGATCTTTATAATTACTCATCGACAATAGATTTATTGCCGATGCGCGGTTGTTATTCTTTTTTTTCTTCGCTGTCGCTGTCGCTGTCGCTGTCCTCTTCTTTCTTCTGTTTTCGCTTGTCTTTAAATGCTTTGATTTTTTCCAGTACATCGGGCGCGTATTTGAGCAGGTCGGCGATGGACATGCTTTTGTCTTCTATGGGTAGAAGCTGTGCTTTGCCTTTTTGTATGACGATGAATGCCACGGGTTGCACAGATCCACCTCCGCCCGTGCCACTGTTGCCGTCGTCTTTTTCGCTTTGTCCACCGCCTGCACCAAACCCAAAGGATATTTTGGATACGGGTATGATGGTGACTTCGCCCACGACAAGAGGCTCGCCTACTACGGTTTCGGTTTTTACGATTTCACGCAGTTCATTTAACATCGTTCGCACCATGTCTTCTATTGCCATGTTTCCTCCGGTAAATAAGGTCGCGATAATTTGTAGGGGCGAAAAATTTTTCGCCCAAATCGGTTTCACAATATCATCGTAGGGGACGGTCCCTGTGCCGTCCCTGCTTTGCGCCTGTTTTTGCGTTCTGTCCACCAGATTTTTGCGCGCCAGAGTCCGCCGCGTACAGCAAGGGCGAGTGCGGCGAATATTAAACGGTGAAGATAAGCGGAGAGCCGCAGGGATCCCGATCCGGCAAAGCGCGGCTGGATAAAGTCAGGGGTGATTGAGATGTGGATGCGTTTGCCAAAGATGCATTTGGTCGCTTCAATATATCCAAATAGACGCCCGGTGAGGGCGGGGTCGTCTGTTCCTAACTCCAGATTCAATTCGAGGTGTTGAAATGCTATTGTTTTTGATAGGCGCTTCGTAAACTGCGTCAGAATCACAAAGGGGAGCGCGTTTCCGACATAGGTCAGAAATTGTTTCAGGTTCCCGCGTGCATAGAGATGCCGCGCGGTCCAGCGTCCGATGACTACGCGCAATTCTATCCCCTTTTTGTCGATGTCGCAGATAATACCACATAGCCCGGCACAACCGCGCACGAAGCCGGATATGCTATAGTCATTTTCTCGGTAGTATCCCGTTGCGCCTGCGCGGATTGGCAGGCATAAGAAAAGTGCTATAATAGCGAGGGGGATACCCAGTATAAGGCCAATGGCGATGAGGATTGTTGTGAGCATTTTCAAAATAGGGCATAAATGAGGGTTAAAGTCAAGTAGTTTTGGTTCTGCACTTGACATAAGGGCGTGTAGATGACAATATATGGCGGTAGATGATGATGCAAACGCGATGAACAAGGAGTATTTATGACGATACACCAGCAGATCAAAGACTGGGCAGCGGAGAACAGGATTTCTGCCGCGGCATTTCAAGGGCTTTCGCAATGGCTTATCGATCCGGTGTTTGCCGATTTTGTTCCGGAAATTCAATTGCTTATTGAAGATGGAGATATGGACGAGATTGAGGATGCTTTTCGCACCCATATTGAGTTTGGTACGGGGGGTATTCGGGGCAAGATGGGGCCGGGTCCCAATCGGATTAATTTGAGGACGATTGGAGAGGCGGCGCAGGGTTTGGCGCAGTACATTCTCAAGTCGGGTATTGAAGATGTTAGAGATAAGGGGGTGGTGATCGCGTATGATACGCGCAATAATTCGGATGTTTTCGCGCGGGAGACGGCTGCGATTATTGCGGGCAATGGTATTGTTGCGCGTCTGTTTGACGGTCCTCGCGCAACGCCTCATCTTTCTTTTGCGCTCCGCAAGACGGGTGCTGTTGCAGGGGTGGTTATTAGCGCGAGTCACAATCCGCCTTCGGATAATGGTTTTAAGGCGTACTGGATAGATGGCGGGCAGGTTGTTCCGCCGCACGATAAAAATATTATTGCCGAGGTTGGTGGTGTTAAGAGCCTCAATAGAATTGACTATGCGGAGGGGGTAGAACGGGGATTGATTGAGGTGATTCATGCAGAGATCGATGCGCAATATATTGAAAAGCTGGCTGATCTTTCCCTTTGCGATGCCCGCGATGTAAGTGTTGTATATACGCCGCTGCACGGCGTTGGTTCAACGAGTGTTGTGCCCGCGCTTCAGAATCTGGGGTATTCTCTCCGTCTGGTGGAGGCGCAAGATGTTCCGGATGGCAATTTTCCTACGGTGGCAGGGGGTGTGGCAAATCCCGAAGATCCGGGTGCGCTTTCTCTAGCTATTGAAGAGGCGAGACAGGTTCAGGCTGATATTGTTCTGGCGAGCGATCCGGATGCCGACCGTCTGGGTTGCGCGCTGCCCGATCCGCAGAGGGGATGGGATGCGCTTCCCGAAGATCTCGCGATTAATGGCAATCAAATCGGCGCTATTTTGTGTTATTATATTCTGGATTCGCTCAGGGAGCAGGGCAAATTGCCCGATAAGGGGGTTGTGTGCAAGACGATTGTTACGACGGATCTCATCAGTCTTATTGCGAGGGATTTTGGTTTGGTACCTGTTGACAATCTTCTCGTTGGGTTTAAATATATTGGCGATGTGATTAACAATTTGTCAGATGATGAGTCTTTTGTGTTTGGTACGGAAGAGAGCCACGGTTATTTGTTTACGGATTTTGTGCGCGATAAGGATGCGGCTGTTGCTGCGGTTTTGCTCGCGGAGTGCGCTGCCAAACTCAAGAGGCAAGGTCGCACGTTGCGGGATTATCTGGACGATATTTATCGCGCATTCGGATATTTTTGTGAGGTGCAGAAATCGACGTATCGAGAAGGCGCGCGGGGCAATGAGGAGATTGCCCAGATTATGAATGGTCTGCGCCAGGATCCGCCTGTTGCAATTGGCGGATACGAGGTGGTTGAAGTTATTGATCGCCAGACGAATACTGTGCATAATCTTCAGAAGGGTACTACGCGCACAATTCAGGGGAGTACAGGCAATGTTCTCGCGTTTACCTTGTCGGAGAAAGGATACACGCGGGTTACTGCCCGACCTTCTGGTACAGAACCCAAGGTTAAGTATTATGTTTCGGCGGCTTCGGCTGATCGCGCAGATCTGGCTGGGGATGATTTGGAGCAGACACGCGAAAATGTCGATCAGTTCGCCGAGGAGATTGTCAATGGGATGCTTGTTTCAGCTGAGTGCGCGTTGAAAGCGGTGAGATGTGAGAGGGCCTCACACAAAGACACAAAGACACAAAGATACAAGACTTGAGCACAGGCGTAGCACTGGATCGCGGCTCGAAATCATGCCGCGATGACGACAATAAGTTGATGGCTGAATTTATCTACGTTCATCTGCGTTCATCTGCGGATTACTATGACCCAATCGACAGATACAGGTATTAACCGAAATTTGACGAGCTACGGCGATCCGGAATTTAGCAAATATATTCGCAGGGCTTTTCTCGCTGCTGCGGGATATGATGGCGAGGATGTGGATCGTCCCGTTATTGGGA
>JAPPIE010000438.1:33684-43546 GCA_028874765.1 Gemmatimonadota bacterium | reverse complement strand
AAAATGCGGGTGGGGAAACTCGCAGAGGATCCGATTGAGTTGAAGGAAGGCAACAGGCTGACGGTGACGACCCGCGAAGTGCCGGGCGATGCCGAGTGCGTATCGACAACTTATGCGAGATTGCCCCGAGACGTGAAGCCCGCGGACCGCATTTTGCTCGATGACGGGCATATCGAGTTGCTGGTACGCGAAGTCTATCGCTCGGATGTCGTGTGTGAGGTTGTGGTGGGCGGACTATTAAAATCCAATAAGGGCATCAATTTGCCCGGGGTGCAGGTCAGCGCGCCTTCTCTGACGACCAAAGATCGAGAGGACCTGGATCTGGGGATCGAATTGGGTGTGGATTATATTGCACTGTCTTTTGTGCGGGAACCCGACGATGTGCGAGAGGTTCAACATATTATTGAACGGGCAGAGAAGGAGATCCCCGTTATTGCAAAGCTGGAACGCGCTGAAGCCGTCGATCACCTCGAAGATATTCTCGATGTTGCCGACGGCGTGATGGTTGCGCGGGGCGACCTGGGCGTGGAATTATCACCTGAAGACGTGCCGGTGATCCAGAAGCGCGTGATTTCGGCGGCCAACCGCGCGGGGGTATTCGTGATTACGGCTACGCAGATGCTGGAGTCGATGACCGATCACCCACGGCCCACGCGCGCCGAGGCGTCAGATGTGGCCAATGCGATTTTCGATGGCACCGATGCGGTAATGCTGTCCGGCGAGACCGCGATTGGCAAATATCCCGTTCAAACCGTGCAAATGATGGCGCGGATTATTGAGAAGGCAGAAGCAAGTGTGGAACTCGCCCCGCCAATTTTAAATCTGGATGCATCGCTCTCTTTCCCAGATGCGATAGGGCAAGCCGCTGCTGCGGTATCGACTGCGGTATCTCCCAAAGCCATTGTCGCATTTACCCAGTCGGGATCTACAGCGCGTCTGATTTCAAAGCGCAGACCGCGCACGCCGATTATTGCGTTTACACCCAGCGAGCGGATATGTCGGCGGTTGTGCTTGTGCTGGGGGGTTGAACCCCGTCAAATTACGCTGATCGACGATACGGATCGCATGGTAGCGGAAGTTGAAGCGCGTTTGCTCTCTGAGGGCAATGTGCGTTTCGGAGATACGCTGGTGATCCTGGCCGGTGCGCCCATCACGGCGCGTGCCGAGACCAATTTGTTGAAATTGCATCGGGTTGGAGAAATATAGCTCTCATGGGTGAAAAACTGATAGAAAATAAGGTCCTCAAATTGAGGGCCTGTTTTATACTAATCGCTCTGATGGCTGTTGTGCCAGCTCATGGGCAAACTTTATCTGATGACCCCATTGTGAGATGGCTACACATTTCGGGGCATCGGGCGATTTGGGGGGGAGAACTGAAAGCACTGATGGTCACGCGCGCTTCGCCCTGGTATGATTTTCTTCCCTGGATCCACGCACGCAGACACGATCCTTTGACACTTGCCTCTGATCTGAAAAAATTGCGAGTATATTACCGAGATTTGGGATATTTGGCAGTATCGGTGCATTCGACTATTGAGCAGCTTGGCCCAGATGAGATTGGGCTGGGGGTACACATTACAGAGGGGCCTTTGACGCGGATTTCCAGAGCGTCAGTAATTGGCGGTGAAGATATCGAGAACGCTTTTGGACAGCTTGAGGGCAAACCGCTATCGAGCGACCTCGTGAACAAGAGCGTGTCGGAGGCGGTAAGTGGGTTGCGGAACAAGGGCTATGCGTTTGTGCGCGCTGAGGTCGATACGACGATTGTGGCACAACAGGCTGAACTCGTTCTAAAACTTGCACCTGGCCCTGTGTGCAGCGTGGGCGTTGTGCAAATATCGGGGCACAAAGCCATGGCGGAAAATACGATCTTGCGCGGTCTCACATTTAAGCCGGGCGATCAATTTAGCGAAGAGGCATTGCAAAACAGCCAGTACCTGCTCTATCGTGCGGGAGTGTTTCGGTCTGTGGCTTTGGGATTGGCAGATAGCATAGCGCACGGCAATCGGGTAGATGTAGCTTTGCGCGTGTCCGAACGCCCCTTTCGTACGTTGCGCGTGGGCACGGGGTACGACACGGATGAAGACTTGTGGGCTTCGGGCGCGTGGACACATCGCAATTTTGGAGGGGATTTCCGTCAGTTTAAGCTGTCTGGGCGCGTTTCCGGAAAGAACAGGGAAGCGGTTATCGGCCTGCGGCAAGCGCATTTCAGGGGCAGTCGCAATTGGTTGAATGTCGGTGGGTTTGTGCAGCGCGAACGGCAGGCGGCATTCGTGCAGGAAGAGGTGGGGGGAAATATATCTATTGAGAGAAATCTTACGAGCGCAACAGATGTGATCGCGCAGTTCAGCGGTGGCGTAGTTGATTTTTCGGCTGATAGCGCGTTTGCCGAAATGAAGGCCGGATTGCTCATGGATACGCGTGACGATATTTTTGACCCGCAATCGGGCATGCTCGCACAACTCACCCTGCGCGAACGCGGGCGGTTTCTAAGGGCGGACAGCGAATTTTTGCAGGCGACGGCAGAGGGTCGATGGTTTCGTCGCATACCCTTGCGAAGTGTGCTGGCACTCCGCGTGCAGGGCGGCGTGATTTTTGAACTGGGCAAGGCGGGCGGCGTGCCCAATGTCGAACGGTTTTTTGCAGGGGGGCTCAATAGTGTGAGAGGATGGGGATTGAATGAATTGGGACCAAAAGACCAGCAGGGCGAGCCAACGGGCGGTTTGAGCCGTGTGGAAATGAGCATGGAGATTAGAACACAGATATTTTTTTCACTGGGTACAGCCGTTTTTGTAGATGTGGGCAATGTCGATGCGAAAGCGGATGCGTTTAACCTCGGATCGCTTAAGTACGCTGTAGGCGCGGGACTTAGGTATTTGAGTCCGGTTGGGCCCGTGAGATTTGATGTGGGCTACCGCCTGTCGGATGATATTACTGTGAAAAAACGAATCCAGTATCACATCAGTTTGGGACAGGCGTTTTGAATCCGCAGATGGACGCAGATGGAAAAGTCAAAAGCAATGACTGAAAAGGCAGCAGTCAAATGAACAGGCGAGCGAAATCAATAATCTGGATTCTGGTCGGCGCGGGCATTGTACTGGCGGTAGGGGTGATGCTCGTCACCGGGGGCTATGCCAATGGTATTTTGCGCGATTTGGCGCAGCGCGCCCTGTCTCGGCAAGGGGATGAGGTCTGTCTGATTGGTGAGATTCAAGGCAATCCGTTGGGTGATTGTCGCATCGTCGGTGTGCAGATCGGAGATAGGGCGCGGGTGGATACGCTCGATATGACGTACAGTTTTTGGAACCTGCTTATAGGAAAAGTTGTAGTTCATAGGCTGAGGTTGTCGGGGATTGAGATGATGATTGACGCTTCTGGCGAAGAGACCGAGACGCCGAGGTGGGGTGTTCCGCCCCCCCTGGATTTAGCTATCGAGTCGCTGGAGATTGCCAATGCCAATGTCGTTGTTGATGGTACACAGGTGCGCGATATCTCACTAAAGGGCGCTATTTTCGCGGGAGAATCTGAGTATCGTTTGATCTTGGAACGCTTTCGTTCGGTACAATTCGATCCGCCACTGGAGGTGTCCAATCTGTCGGGCATCGCCATTTTGCAGGCCGATCACTTGCAACTAAAGGATGTGGCGTTACATACCCACGACTCTCGCATTTTGTTGAGCGGATCAATGCGGCAATTGGATAATCCCGAGGTGGATCTCGTAGTGGAAGCCGATTCTCTATGGCTGGCAGATCTCAAGACTCTAATCGATCTGCCCACATGCGCTATGCAGATGCGTGGAAACTTGAAAGGCAGCCTTCAATCCCTTGCTACAGAATTAGTTATGCAAGATGATGAATCTTTTGTCGAATTTAATGGCATCCTGGGGATTGCTCCGTTTGCTGTGCGTGGAGACGCGGTTTTTAAGATCGAGACCAATGACCTCATCTCGTTGGGATACACAGGATTTGATGCTGATTTGCCCCGTATCAGCACGCGTCTGGACGGAATGATCACTTTCGCTGTGGATTCCTCTGGCGTGGAGAGCGCCGTTGCCGAGGGTGTTTTTCGGCGCGTGC
Organism: Gemmatimonadota bacterium; assembly: GCA_028874765.1. Lineage (GTDB taxonomy): Bacteria > Latescibacterota > UBA2968 > UBA2968 > UBA2968 > VXRD01. The sequence goes on along the minus strand of JAPPIE010000438.1, from coordinate 39,470 downwards.
AGTTTGGGGATGCGCAATTCGATGCTGTGCGTTTTACCGTCAATTTGACAAATAACTTGTTGCGAACCCAGGTCACTGCTAACGGACCAAGTGGCAACATAGCGGGTAGCGGGGAAGCTCGGTTGACTACCTGGGATGGCGAATGGGAAATGCGATTCCGCGATCTGCACGCTGGGCATTTTCCCGGCATGCCCGAAGAGGTCGGGCCGACGACGGGGCGTATTGATGGTGCGAGATATGTAGATCAACAGCTTTTTATCGATCATTTTGAGACGTCTTTTCAGGATTGGGGGTCGCGCGTCAATGGAAATGGACGGTTGCATTTTGAAGAAGAAAAGCTGGCTATTGCTGGGAATATCCAGGCGGAAGTCGTATTGTCCAGTTTGACGGGTACAGATAGGTGGGGTACATCGCTGACGCTTGAGGGAAATGTGGATGGCATCACAGATGACGACTTGACTGTTGAATTATGGGGGAATATCTCGGGGAATGCCGCGGCTGATAGTTTGCACATTTCTGCGTTGGTCAATTCTGAGGGGCGATCTGATATTCGCGCTGAACTGTCGGGGAGGGGTGGGGTGTTTTCTACTCAGGGGCATATTGATCGGCATTCTGAGGGCCAATGGCTGATGGATGTACAGGATTTAGAGGCGATAGGCGAGGTGATAGGTGTGGATTTATCGGGGGCGATGGCTCTATCGGGCACATGGTCGGGAACATTGGATGCACCCGGTTTTTCTGTACAAGGTGGCGCAGATAGCCTTGTTGTTGAGGGTATTCCGCTTCAAAATCTTGCGATTGAAACGCAGTGGGCGCGGCCAGACTCGGGTGCTGCCACCTTGAAGGTGGATCGCTTGACCTGGGGTGAACGGTCGTTGCGGGCGGTTTTTTTTAATGCCGCGTATCATCGTGGCGAAACATCATTTTTGTTAGGTAGTGGCGAGCAGGTAGATAACCGGGTGCTTTTTCAGGGGCGCGCGAAGCAGGAAGCAGGGCATTTGCAGGTGGCAATGGATTCGCTGTACGTTAAGGTTGATCAGGTGGTGCTGCATAACGAGGGACCTGTGCGATTCGCGTATTCTCCATCTCACGGTGTTCACATCGGGCATTTGGTGCTTTCTGGGCCAGCGGGAGGGCGTCTGATCGCGCAAGACCAACAGGGCTTTCAGGCAACTGTAGAAGTGTTGTTGAAAGATCTGGACTTGCGTCCCTGGGCATTTCTGGCGGGTGCTACAGGTATGGGGGGTATTCTCAATGGTGAAGTGCTTTTTGCTGGCACATTGACCGATCCTCTTATTTTTATTCAATTCGCGCTCACAAAGGGCAAAATATCGGGTGTGGGGTTCGATAGTGCTACAGGAGAGATGTCTTTGGGCAATAACAGGATACACGTTGAAGTGCGAGTCGTACACGATGGTGATGAGATGCTGGCACTGTTTGGCAGCCTTCCCCTTGCAGGTACAGATGATATGCATTTGCGCGCTCGGTCTGAGGGAATCGCTTTGAAGACACGCCCGAACCTATCGGATGAAAAAACGGAATTAGTGGGCATAAAACGGTCCGAGGAATTAACATTTGGTACAGCTCCAAACGCGTTTTTCGATGCGGCTGAGGGGATTTCAGGAACACTATCGTTCGATCTGGAGGCGCGTGGTCGTTTTGGTCAACCAGATATTCGGGGAGTGCTCGAAATTCGAGATGGGACGTTACACCTGCCCGATCTGAATCGCTCTTACGCACCTGTTGCGGGACGTGCTGTGTTTGGCGATGGGAAAATTCGGATTGATAGCCTTGAGATGGGAGCGTCAGCGAATCTTTCTGGCGATATAATGCTCGAGGGGTTTTTGCCGAGCAGATGGGATTTGTCTGCACAATTCCGCGATTTTGAACCGGTTGCCCGACCCGAACTACAAATCTTGACAGATGGTCAATTGCAGATCACTGGGACGCCACAAGGCATCAAAGTTGTGGGTAAATTGGCGATGAATCAGGCAGAGATTCGCCTGGCGGAATTGCTCGGAGTACCGAGCCTGACGACGAAACAGGCAGAGATTCGCTTGACGGAATTGTTCGAAGAACCGAGCCCGGAAATGCCGACATTTCTGAGGAATCCGGAAATAAACCTGCAAGTGTCTGCTGACAGACAGGTGTGGTTGCGCGATCCGGCCTTTGAGGTTGAAATTGGGGGCGATCTGGATATAATAAAAAATCGCGAAGATTCGCGTATTTACGGCACGATGTCGAGCCGCCGGGGAAATTACATCTGGCAAAACAACCGCTTGCGTATTACACGAGGTGAAATTCAATTCCAGGGCAGGCCCGACTGGAACCCCAATCTGGATATTCGCGCCGAGACGAGTGTGCGTGCCGTGATTGCAGAAGGCGAAGCGCCAGCACCTGTTGATATTATTGTCACAGTGGGGGGGACATTGACGTATCCGCAGATTTCCTTTGACATTGACAGTGATCGGCCTATTGAAGAGGATGTGGGGAATATTGCATCTCTGCTGTTGACAGGCAGACTGGCTGGTCAATTTGATTTTTCCCCAGAATACACGATGGACCTGGTTGCAGGGGTTGTCGCAAATCGTCTGGGGCGGCACATTGGACAAAAATTACATCTGGATCTGGTGGAGATCGATTTTGGCGAGGGCAATATCTCCAGGGTTCGATTGGGCAAGTATATTGGAGACAGATTGTTTATGAGTTATGCAAAGGATATTTCGAGCACGGCTTATGAAGCGGCGATGGAGTTTGAAGTATTGTCAGGGCTGACATTGGAAGCGAGTCAGATAGAAGAAGATACGGAAAATCGACGCAGGCGAGGATCGGTGGGGTTGTTCTGGAAGAAAGAGTGGTGAGAAAAAATACAGGTGAAAAAAGAAACTGCTTCCCGATATTTTTTGGGCGGCATTTTTTTATTTTGAGGTAATTTTCAATAGTTCAGCCACTTCTTCTGATGTGCGGTATTTGCCATCAAAGAGTTGGATGAGATAAAGTTGATAGGTCAGGTAGCGTCCCAGAATGATAGTGTGGTCTTCTCCTGCGAGATGGCGTTGCCAGAGCTTGGAGGTGTTAGATGTGTTGTAGAGAAGATGGTCGCACAAATTTTTGCCCGGCGGTTGGCGCAACCAATTCGCGTAATCGGCAAAGGTTTGGGGGAGACGATTGCGCAATCCTGTGAGTCTCCGCAGGATTTTGACAGTCCAGGGGGAATGGGATATGGGAAATCCCGTAGCTTGATAGGGAATATTTTTGAAATATTCGGGAAAGGCCTGTAGGAGCATTTGCCGGTAGAGCCGATTGTTGGCTTTTTGTTGCAGGGGAATAGAATAGAGAAATTCCTGCACTTGATTGTCGAGGAATGGCAAGCGGTATTCGAGGCCATGCAAAAGTCCCAGACGGGGGCCGTGCAGGGTGAACCCACGCATGCGCCAGTCTATGTAAAAAGCATGTGCCGATCCCGCCTTGTTAAATGCGGTTTCGAGGTGTTGGGCCGTGTTGCGGTCTGCCTGGACGTGTAGCTTATTTTTCAGGTATGAAGAGAGTCCCTTTGGATGAAAAAGATGGCCCGCTCCTGCTAATCCATCGCCTCCTGCTCCATTGAAGAAAATATCACAGATTTCTTTCTGTTGCTTAAGGTGTTCAATACCGTGCATGTGGAGCAGGTCGAGTGCACCATCGGCATACCACACGCCTGAGATTCTCGGCAAGAGCCAATTTTGATCATCCAGAGGCAGGATGGTATGTGGCGCGTTTTTTACGGATGCTGCCTGGGCTGCAATGCGAACATCTGCGCTGTCGGGGTGACCGAATGTGAAGGTTTTGGGCGTGCGAGGCATGGCGGCGAGGATCGCGCGCGAATCGAGGCCACCGCTGAGGGCGAGACCCGTTCGCCCCGTGGTTCTCTCTTCTACGGCAGTGCGAAAGCGCGCGCCCAATTCCTGTGCCAATTCGCGCCGGGTGTGATGACCTGTGAGGGGAGCAATTTCATCCCAGGACCAGTAGTGTTGCTGTGTGAGGCTACCATCTGAGATGCGAAATGTCATTTGCGTTGCAGGAGGCACGGGCGCGACGCCTTCGAGCCAGGTGCGACCAGAAGGCAATTGTCCGGTGGCGAAAAACAGGTCGCGGGAAATGGGGTCAATCACAGGTGAAAACTCGGGTAGCGTGAGAAATGCCTTGGTCTGAGAGGCCCAGGCAATGCGATTGCCCAGGCGCGTCCAGTAGAGCGGACGCAAGCCATAGCGGTCAGTGATAATGTGCAGTTCATTTTTGTGCGTATCAAAGACCACACCGGCAAAAATGCCATCGATGCGGCTCAATTTTTCGCGTTCATCTGTGATAGCCTGAACCAAAAATTCTGGTTCAGAGGTAGCAGAGCGAGCCAGCGCAGCGCGGTTAAAAATTTCGCCATCAAACCAGGCAATAAGTCCCGATTGTTCATAAACTGGGGACACAGGACGCCAATTGGGCGCAAACGCGACGCCCGCAATGTGCGGGGCAAAGACGACACGGTGCGCTTTTTGATGTACGACAAGGCTATCTGCCATGCGCGTGAGCGAGCGGGTGAGTTCGCGGGTGGTAAGAGGCGATTGGGATATGAATCCTGCGAGCATAAAAAATACCTGTCTGAATACCACTTCATTCGGGATTAGGTGTAGTCAATATAAGAAAAACTTTATTATTTCACTTTTCATTTTTTGTTTTTATTGGTACAATACAACAGTTCGAATATCATCGCATTTAACTGCAGGGGTCGAAATGGAAGAGAAGAATTATAAAGTTCGCGCAGCGCATTGCAATTGGCGGGCGTCGGAGGAAGAAATATACCAGACTTTGCGCCGCATTACAGATCCATTGCATCGGTCGTGGGAAAAGCTGGAAAAAGCCAATCGGATTGTGATCAAGTTCAATATGATGAAGCTACACAATCGCATTATTTACTACATGGGACGGCGGCGCGAGTTGGTCGATGACATGGTCGCACGCGCTGTTTTGCGTTTGTTGAGAGAACGAACCCGTGCGGAAATTATTGTGACGGATACCAATCCCTATACGCGCGACCATCTGATGGGTGAAGATTTTAATTACGCACATATTTTGAAAGAATACGATGTGGGGTTTGTCGATTCAAATGCGCCGCCGTTCAAACAGTATGACGTGCCCGGCGGCGGATGCATGTTTGACCGCTATACGCTTAGCGCGTGTTTTGAAGGGGCAGAGGTGGTTTCTGTAGCCAAGATGAAGAATCATCTGTTTATGGGGATTACGCTTTGCATGAAAAACCTCTTTGGCCTGCCTCCAATCACGCTGCCACACGGCCGCGTGAGATCCTATTATCACCACTTTATTCGCCTGTCTTATGTATTGCCCGATTTGGGATTGATAACCCAACCTTGTCTGAATATTGTGGATGCACTAACCGGGCAATGGGGTAGAGAATGGGGCGGACAGGGGCGTATCTGCAATGCGTTATTAGCAGGTGACCATGTAACCGCTACCGACGCTTGTGGTACCCATTTGATGGGGCACGACCCTGGGTCTGATTGGCCCAATCCGCCGTTTCGGCGCGACCGCAACCATTTGTTGATCGCAGACAGGCGCGGTTTTGGTACGGTTGATCTGAGGGAGATTGATTTTGAGAGCGAGGTATCTGCGCCCCTGGCCGAGTTTGATTCAGAGCGTACAGACAGCGAGGAAATTGTGGAAAGCTGGCGTCGCACCACCTGTGAACAGGCCCTGCTTTACCAGGACCGTCGGCGGGATATCGTTGATCGGTATCG
>JAPPIE010000438.1:23631-33584 GCA_028874765.1 Gemmatimonadota bacterium | reverse complement strand
GTGGATTTAGAGCGCGAGACACACATGTTGGCCGAGACGCTATCGGCAGATGAGTGGATGCGTGCCGACAGGTTTCTCTTTGAAAAGCACCGAGCGCATTTTGTTGCCGCACGCGGATGTCTGCGCGCGATTCTCGCAAAATACATGGATTGTAAGCCAGGTGAACTGGCTTTTTTTTATGGCGAACACGGCAAACCTGCTCTGGCATCTCCCTGGGATAAATCTCAGTTGCGATTTAACCTGAGCCATTCGGCTGGCCTGGCTCTTATCGCGGTTTCGATGCGCCATGAGATTGGGGTTGATGTTGAGCATCTCAGTCGCAAGGTCGGCCAGATGCAAGATATTGCGAAACGTTTTTTCGCACCTGGCGAATACGAGCGGTTATGCGCGTTGCCGAGAGAAGAACAGCGACGGGCTTTTTTTTGTTGCTGGACGCGCAAAGAGGCATATCTGAAAGCTGTCGGCACCGGTCTTACCCAGTCATTGAAAAATTTTGAAGTTAGTATGGGACGCGAGGCAAAATTGTTGCGAGCCAAAAAAGGCAATACAGAAGATTGGACGCTGCAACACCTCGAACCCGCAGAGGGTTATGTCGGGTCTGTGGCGATTGCGGGAAAAGATGTTGAGGTAAAGATCGTGAAACACTTTTTGCACGGCCTTTGTCTGAACAATGATGATGCGAACGCGCAATGCGGGACAGTATCTCTGTGATCGCCGGATGCAGGAGCAGATGATGGATCGTTTACTGGACAATGGACATAGTTTGAATTGGTTGAAACAGGCTTTGCCCGAAGGGGAAGATGAACTTATCCGGGTGCAGACCGATTTGAATGAAAAAGGCGACTTCGGAAACCAGTGGGTAGTGGTGACGCGCAATCGCGTGCTGGTGCGGCAAAATGGCGCGATAGCAGATATTCCGATTTCCGAAATTGAACTGGCGCGAACCGAAGCTCTGGTGGGCGGTGCGCGTCTGGAAATTCATCGAAAAAATAAGCCGACCATCCATGTTCCGTATTCTCTGACGCAGGCACAAAAATTTTCAGAGACCACGCGAGGGATCGAGCAACTGCGCAAGGGGCAAGAATTTTTTATTAATGCGCATCTGGATCGCACAGTCTGCGAATCGTGTGGCCGACTATTGCCCGAAAAAAATGGGATATGTCCGGCGTGTTTGAACAAATTTGCAACGTTGGGACGCATTGCATCGTATTTGAAGCCCTACAAAACACGCGCGATTGTACTGGCCCTGGCTTCTATTGTGACGACGGTTGCCGAATTGATTCCGCCTTACGTGACCAAGCTCATTGTCGATGATGTGCTGGTGCTGCCCGAAGGCTCGGAGATGCTGTACGACGAGCGGCTCAGTTTGCTCGGCTGGCTCGTGCTGGCTCTGGTGGGTATCCGGCTGCTAACCTGGGGGGCAGAATGGGCGCACGGCTGGACAGTTACGTGGCTTTCAGCACGGGTAACGGCAGATATACGCAGCCAGCTTTACAGGCGTTTGGAGTTGCTATCCCTGCAATTTTACGACAAACGGCAAGTTGGCGCAGTGATGTCCCGCGTGACGAGTGACAGCAGTCGTTTACAGATGTTTTTGGTCGATGGATTGCCCTATCTGGTGATCGAGGCGATGATGTTGCTGGGGATTCTCGCCGCGCTGTTTATGATGAGTTGGTCGCTGGCTATTCTGGTGCTCATTCCAGTTCCATTAATCATGATCTGGGGGTATGCGTTTTATCGGCGGATGCGGAAATATTTTACCCGTTGGATGCAGTCGTGGTCTGAGACGATGTCGCGGGTTAATGAAGCACTCACGGGCATTCGCGTGGTGAAGGCATTTGCACAGGAAAAGCAGGAAATTCGGGTGTTCAAAAGGCGTAATGACAAATTGACGCGCATCGGTATTACCGCAGAGGTCAACCAGGGTATTTTTTACAAAACGATGACCTTGTTGACAGCGGCAGGCGTGATCATCGTGTGGTATTTCGGTGGGTTGGAGGTGATCGATGAGGAGTTGACGCTCGGCACTTTGATGGCTTTTTACAGTTATATGATGTTGCTCTACGGTCCCCTGGAATGGTTTGGGATGGTCAATTCGTGGATGACGCGCGCAATGGCCGGTGCAGAGCGCATTTTTGAGATTATCGATACGCCCTCTGAAGCGTATCAAGATCCCAATGCCGTGCCGATGCCGCGTATTGAGGGGCGCGTGAAGTTCAATGACGTCACATTTGGATACGACAAAAGTAAGCCCGTGCTTCACGAAATTAACCTCGATATCAAACCGGGGGAAATGATCGGACTGGTGGGAAAATCCGGCGTGGGCAAGACGACAACGGTAAATCTGATTTGTCGGTTCTACGATGTTGACCGCGGAAGCATTGAGGTAGATGGGGTGGATTTGCGCGATATTCGGCTGGAGGATTTGCGGTCTCAAATTGGCATTGTGTTGCAAGAGCCGTTTCTGTTTTCGGGCAGTATTGCTGAAAATATCGGCTACGGCAAGCCTGGCGCGACATTCGATGAGATTGTAGCAGCGGCCAGAGCTGCCCATGCACACGATTTTATAGTGACGAAGCCCGATGGCTATGATACGCTTATTGGCGAGCGAGGAGAATCGCTTTCGGGCGGTGAACGGCAGCGCGTGTCCATTGCACGGGCTATTTTACACGACCCCAAGATTTTGATCTTAGACGAGGCCACGTCGTCTGTTGATGTGCAAACGGAAAAACGCATTCAAGATGCGGTTGTGCGATTGGTCAAAGGACGAACGACTTTTGCAATAGCCCACCGTTTATCCACCCTTCGCAACGCAGATCGGTTGCTGGTGATGGATGCCGGACGCATTGTGGAAATTGGAACGCACCACGAATTGCTTGAAAAGAAGGGCATGTTTTACAAATTGGTTCAGATGCAAGAAGAGATTTCACAGATTATTGCGATTAAGGAATAGTTGTTTGAGGTTCACATGAATCACTTACCAGGAAAACCATTGATCGAAAAACTCCCGCCATCTGTGGCAAAGAAGCTAAGTGCTGCAAAGCCCAATGGCGAGACTGTGCTGATGCAGGTAGCAACGGATCTGGACGAGTCCCTGAATTACAACCCGCAGTGGGTGGTGGTGACCGATCAACAGGTTCTGGTAATTCCCGAATTGGGTGTGGATGGCACGCAGTCGATGGCGCTCGGCGATGTGGAAGACGTGAAAGTAGAGGAACGCGTGGGGTTGGGTGCCCTGGCGTTGACGCATAAAGCAGGACCTGGAATGCAGGTCCCCTATTCCCCATCTCTCACTGCTGTGTTTGCCGAAGTAGCCGATGGGATTCGGCAGTTGAAGGATAATGAGTCACTAACATTGCCCACAGAATTAGAACAGACCCACTGCGAACACTGTGGGCGTCGGTTGCCCGAAAAAAATGGGGTGTGTGCTGCGTGTTTGAAAAAGTGGCAGACGTTTCGACGCATTGTGGGTTATATGGCCGCTTATCCCGTGCGCCTGGTTACAACCATTGCCCTGACGTTTGTCAGTGCTTTATTGACGCTGTTGCCGCCCAAAATTACAGAGTATGTGATTGATGGTGTTTTGACAGCGGGTTGGGACGCAGTTGCCATTCCACTGATCGATTCAACAGATCGCCTTAATCGATTGGGGCTGTTGATCTTAGGGCTTATTATTGTACGGCTGTTAATCTGGAGTGCCGATGTGGCAATGGCGGCACTGAGTCGATCGTTGGGATTGCGTGCTATTGGCGATTTGCGAGAAGATCTCTATCGCGCGTTTCAACTGGTACCCATTCGTTTTTACGATCGGCGGAAGGTGGGAGCACTGACGTCTCGCATGCACAATGATACAGACCGCATGGAAGGGATTATGGTGTATGATTTTTATTTTGTATTTTCCAACAGCCTGTTATTTGTCGGCATTCTGGGTTTTCTGTTGTGGATGAACTGGCAGCTTACGCTGTTTGTGCTGGCCCCCATTCCGCTGATTTTGCTCGCTGGCACAAAGATATGGTACCGTATCATGACATTCTGGACGCAGTGGTCGGGCAAGTGGGGCAGACTATCGGCACAGTTGAATGAGTCGATTCACGGTATTCGCGTTGTAAAAGCATTTGCACAGGAAGCCAAAGAGAGCGAGCGATTTGACCAGTACAACGAAGATTTGCGCGATGTGGATACCCGGGGCGAACGGGCCTGGTTTGTTTTTTGGACCGTGACAAATCTGTTTATGAACGTGGGGGTGTTTTTTGTATGGTATTTTGGTGGGTGGCAGATTCTGGACGGAGAATTGACGCTGGGTGCGTTAATCGCATTTATGAGTTATCTCTGGATGTTGTACCAGCCGCTGCGCTGGTTTGGCGATTTTTACAGTTATATTTTGCGGGCATTTGCCGGCGCACAACGCGTGTTCGAGGTGATCGATTTTGAACCCGAACCCTACCAAAAGCCCGATGCTGTGCGCTTGCCCAAACTTGAGGGTGGTTTGAAGTTCGAGTCCGTGTTCTTTGGTTATGATCCCGGCAAACCCGTGCTCAAGGGGGTTGATCTGGAAGTGAAGGCGGGTGAGATGATTGGGCTTGTGGGCAAGTCCGGCGCTGGCAAGTCAACGCTGATTAATCTGGTGTGTCGGTTCTACGATCCCGACCGCGGGCGGCTGCTGGTGGATGGCGTGCCGATGACCGATGTGAACTTGCGCGATTTGCGATCCCAAATCGGAATGGTACATCAGCAACCCTTTTTGTTTGACGGCACGATTGCCGAAAATATCGCCTATGGCAAACCAGACGCGACCTTTGACGAGGTGATGCGCGCCGCAATCGCAGCCGAAGCACACGAGTTTATTGTCAAAAAACCCGATGGCTATGACATGCGGGTGGGAGAAAGCGGCGGGCGTCTTTCAGGTGGCGAAAAACAGCGGGTGTCTATCGCGCGGGCGATTTTGCACAACCCGCGGATTCTCATTCTCGATGAAGCGACATCTTCGCTGGATACACCGACCGAGAAGAAGATCCAGATGGCGATTGCGCGCCTGGTTGAAGGGCGTACGACATTCGCCATAGCACACCGTTTATCAACCCTTCGCAGCGCGGATCGGCTCGTGGTTATGGATGAAGGCAATATCGCCGAAGTCGGCACACATCGTGAGTTGATGGATCGAGAGGGCATTTTTTACCGTCTGGTCAAGACACAACAAGAGACGACGTTGGATATGTTTATGACTGCGGTGGGGGTAGAGTTGGAATAAGAGGTGCGCCTGTAGGGGCAGTGCCCCTGTGCCTGCCCGTTTAAGAGTAATTTTGATTGGAGATTTTGATGGCTACGGATATGCTGGAGATGGAAGTGGAAGAAATTGAAGAAAATACAGAGGAATGGAAGCCAATACCAATTGAGATGGTGCATCCCGAATCGGTTGCCCCGGGTAAGATCCGTTTGTTTAAGGAGCCTCAGTGGATTCTGCGGATGACGATTGAAGGGGATCGGTCCTATACCCGTGTGAAAGTGGTGCGGGCAGCGCCTCTGTCAGAGCCGGATCGCTATTTTTGCATTCTGGATATCAAGGACGAAGCGATCTGCATGGTCAAAGACCTTTCCGATTTGCCAGAAGAGAGCCAGGCTCTGGTGTATGAAGAACTGGACAATCGGTATTTGACGGCGGAGATACAGAAGATCGTGGCATTGCAAAATGAATACGGCGTGACGTACTGGACTGTCGATACAGATCGGGGCAGGCGCGATTTTGTCGCCAAGTCCGTCGCCGAAAACGCGCAGTGGCTGGGGGAGACGCGGTTGATGATTTTTGATGTGGATAATAACCGCTTTGAGGTACCCGATATACGGGCGTTGGATCGCCGCAGTCAGGGGTTGTTGGAATCGGTTGTGTGATGCGAAAGTTATATTTCAATAAAAAGAACGCTCCGGCACAACGATGCTGGGGCGTTCTTTTTGGGGTGGGGTATCCTGTTCATCCTTGCATCCTGATTATCCTGATCCTTTTTTCTTGTATGATCTTTCACGAATCACTAACTTGTCGAAACTCGGTGAGATATATGTGCGTCTCTTTATCAACAAGTCATTTTAATCCGGTTATCAGGAGGATTTTATGCGCAGGAAAATAGGTCGAATTTTGGCGTGGATTGGTGGGATTACGGTTGGGCTGATAGCCCTGACCGTCTTGTCAATTGTATTGCTATCTGGCGAAGATCCCGTGCCCGATCAGGTGATTTTGGAGATCAACCTGGAGCAGGGGGTTGCTGAGTATGTACCCGAAGATCCATTTGCAAAGTTAATCTCAGACGATGTGCGCTCGCTACGCGATGTGGTAGGTGCTTTAGACGCGGCGGCTTTAGATGACCGCGTTGTGGGATTGCTGGCCCGAGGGGGCGGAGCACCGATGGGCTTTGCACAGGCACAAGAAATAAGAGATGCGGTTCTGGATTTTGGAAAAAGCGGAAAACCCACCGCGATTTTTGCCGAGACATTTGGCGAATTTGGATCGGGAAATGTCGGATATTATCTGGCGACAGCATTTGAGCACATCTATCTTCAGCCCTCGGGTGATGTGGGTTTGATCGGACTGGCAATGGAGCATCCCTTTGTGAAGGGAACATTGGATTCGCTTGGGATTGGCGTGCAGATGGATCACCGGTATGAGTATAAAAATGCGATGAACCTATATACCGAAACCGAATTTACAGATGCGCATCGCGAGGCGAGTGAGGTACTTTTGAAGTCGATGGTCGATCAGATGGTCCTGGGGATTTCACAAGGGCGAGATACAACGCCCGAAGCCGTGCGCGATCTCATTAACCGCGGACCTTTTTTGGCCTTATCTGCCCATGCCGAAGGCCTGGTAGATAGCCTGGCGTATTGGGATGAGGTGCGCGACCTGGTGAAGCGCGAGCATGGCGAAGATACCAAATGGCTGGATATAAAAAATTATCTCAAGCGTATCGATGAAAAGCCTTACGGCGAAGGGACAAAGGTGGCGTTGATATACGGCGTGGGACCTGTGCTTCGCGGGAAGAGTGCCTACGATCCCTTATATGGGTCTGCTACAATGGGCGCGAGTACCCTGACCAAAGCTTTTCGCGATGCTGTGAAGGATAAGGATGTGCGTGCAATTTTGTTTCGAATAGACTCTCCCGGTGGGTCTTACGTTGCTTCTGACGCGATCTGGCGCGAGGTTGCCAAAGCTAAGAAGGCGGACAAACCCGTAGTTGTATCAATGGGTAATGTGGCCGGTTCTGGGGGATATTTTGTGGCGATGAATGCCGATAAAATTGTGGCGCAACCCGGTAGCATCACGGGATCCATTGGGGTATTAGCGGGAAAGTTTGTGACAACTGAGTTTTGGGAACGTCTGGGCATAACCTGGGATACGGCGCAAGTCGGTGAAAATGCGCTGATATGGGGCTCGGGTACAGAATTTACACCCGAACAATGGGCAAAATTTCAGACGTGGTTGGACCGCATTTACGAAGATTTTACGGCAAAAGTTGCGGAGGGACGCGATATGTCACAGGCTGATGTCCATGCCGTGGCAAAGGGACGAATCTGGACTGGGAAGGATGCCAAAGCGCATGGCCTGGTCGATGAATTGGGCGGCATGAAGACTGCAATGAGTCTGGTTCGGGAGGCATTGGAATTAGACGCTGATACATCTCTCAACCTCGTGGTATTTCCCAAAGAAAAGACGCTGATAGAACAGGTGATGGAAAAAGGACTGATCCGCATGCTGAGCAATGACGATGCATTGGTGAGACTCGCCACAGAGTTGCAACCCGTTTTTCGCTTTGTGCATACAGTGGGGCTGCCGCGACAGGTTTTGGAGATGGCGCCTATGAATATCCGGTAATAAGGGAGGGCATGATGATTACTGCAGATTTTGAAGCGTATTTGACAGATGATTGGTATGGGCAGCAGATAACGGTTGACGCTTTGCTGGAATGTGAAGCCGAAGCTGGATTTGAGATGGCGGTGGTCATGCCGCAGACCAGGCCTCTTCCAGATAATGATGGGTTGCTCGACAAGACAGCGGGACATTCCCAGCTTTTGCCCTGTCCGCTCGTTGATCCGCATTGGGGCGAAGAAGGAATTGCAGCATTGAAGGATTATGTAGATCGCGGTGCTCAGGGCGTGAAGTTGATGGGTGCTATTCACAAATACAATGTGGATGATTCCATGGTCATTCCGTTTGTTGAGACGGCGCGCGATCTGGGGATTGTGGTGTCAATTCATTCTGGGCGCGACAATTGCAGTGCCGAGCGCATTGGCAATGTGGCGCGACAAGTGCCCGGTGTGCCCATTATTATGGACCACATGGGCTTTCCAGATGGATTTGACACAGCTCTTGAGGTGTGTCGTGAATGTCCCGATGTGTATCTGGGCACAACGATTCTGCGATTTCACAAGTTGTGGGCTATTAATCCCGAAGAGACCGTGCCGCATGAGGTCAGACAGGCTGTTGAAGAATTGGGGCCCGAACGGATCGTTTTTGGGTCCAATTTACCGGAATATCGTCCGATCCAGGTCAAGCGGGCGATTCAGCGGTTGGAATTGGGCGACGAGGCGGAAGCTCTGATCTTCGGAGGGAATTTAGGGCGGATTTATGGGATTGAATGAAGTGTGAAGTGTAAAATAAAAAAAGGGCGGCCTGTGGGTACGCCCTTTTTTTATTTTACCTTTTATTTGTATGTATCGGTGGTCATTGGTGGTTTTTTTCTGATTTTCCTTGATTTTTTTTCATAAACTTGTTTAAATTTTTGATTTTCATCTGCGTTTATCTGCGTTTATCTGCGTTTATCTGCGTTTATCTGCGGATAAACAGATTTTGATTTTTTTATTTACAGGAGGTTAATTTCAGAATGATTCGAGTTGAGAATTTGGAGAAGTACTACGGCGACATTCATGCACTTAAGGGCATTGATTTTGAAATTGACGACGGGGAAATCGTCGGGTTCCTGGGAGCAAATGGCGCGGGTAAATCTACGACATTAAAAATTATGACGGGCTTTTTAGCCCCCAGTGCCGGTAATGTCTTTATAGACGACCTGAATATTCAGGACCATTCGCTGGACATTCGCGAGCAAATCGGCTATTTGCCCGAAATGAATCCCCTGTACGGAGAAATGCGAGTGTATGACTATCTCGAGTTTATATCTCAAGTTCGCGGTATAGACGCAGGAGAGTTCAAACCGGCTTTGGATCGCGTGGTCGAACAATGTGGTTTGCGCGATGTGATTCATCTGCCCATTTCTGCGTGCTCAAAGGGTTATAAACAGCGCGTCGGGCTGTCTGCTGCGATTCTGCACGACCCCAAGGTGTTGATCTTTGACGAGCCGGTTTCCGGGCTGGATCCCAACCAGATTGTGGAGATTCGGAATCTGATCCGAGAATTGGGCCAGCAGAAGATGGTGATTATATCCAGCCATATTTTGCAAGAGATTGAAGCCACTGTGGATCGCATTGTGATTATTGATCACGGCGAAATTGTGGCCAATGGGACGAGCCAAGAATTGATGGCGGGATTTATGGGGCGCACGCAACTGACGCTCGATGTAAAATACGCCAATGAAGAGAGTCTCGCCGCGTTGCCCAACAGCGTTGATGAGGTCGAAGTAGCAAATATAGAGATGGTAGATGGACGCAGTATTTTGTCGATAGAATACGCTCGTGAGGTAGATCCCCGAGAGGCGATTTTTGATTATGCCAAAAACAGTGGCTGGGCCATTTTGGAGATGACGCAAAATCAAGTTCTCCTCGAAGATGTGTTCCGCGGATTGACAGGAGAAGGAGGGAGCGATGAATAATGTGATGGCGATTTATCGCAAAGAAGTCGGCGCGTATTTCAAGAGTCCTATGGCGTATATTTTCCTGGTGTTTTTCGCCCTGTTTAACGGCTATTTCTTTAGCAACACGTTCTTCCTGTTCAGTCAGTCCGATATGCGGGC
>JAPPIE010000438.1:0-23531 GCA_028874765.1 Gemmatimonadota bacterium | reverse complement strand
ACGGCTATTTCTTTAGCAACACGTTCTTCCTGTTCAGTCAGTCCGATATGCGGGCACTATTTAATATTACGCCGATGATTTATCTGATTTTTGTACCCGCGGTCACGATGGGGGTGCTTGCGCGCGAGAAAAGCGCGGGAACACACGAGTTGATGGCGACACTCCCGATTAAAAATTTTGAACTTGTGATTGGGAAGTATTTGTCGGCATTTACCCTGGTGTTGGCCGGGCTGGGTTTTACACTGATACATTTTTTGACACTTTTGACCGTTGGTACAAATATCGACTACGGCGGCGTAATCTGTGGGTATTTGGGACTGGCTCTGGTGGGGGCATTTTACGCAGCTATTGGCACGTTCACAAGTAGTTTGACGGATAATCAGGTCGTTGCATTTATCCTCGCTGCGGTATTTGTATTGGGATTTTATCTTCTCGATAAGTTGCTGATTTTTGTGCCTGCGGCTCTTGCGGGACCCATTCAGTTTATGGCGGTTGATTACCATTTGTCCAATATGTCGCGCGGAGTTGTAGATTCGCGCAATCTGGTGTATTTCGGCTCGCTGATCTGGTTGTTTTTGGCGCTTACAGTGCGCGTCATTGATATACGGAAGTGGAGGTGATCATGCCTGTTATTGATTCCAAAAAGAGCTTTGTGATTTTTATTGTGGTGAGTATCGCACTCGTGGCACTCGGTAATCTGGTTTCCCGTAATTTTTTCTTTCGGCTGGACCTGACGGAAAATCGGATTTATTCGCTGTCGCCATCGAGTAAGGTGATACTCGAGAAGATCGACGATTTTTTGACTGCTAAAGTCTATTTTTCCGAGAATTTGCCGGGACAATACGGCAATACGCGGCGGTATTTGCAGGATATTCTGGAGGAATACGCCGCGTATTCAGACGGCAATTTCCGATTTGAGTTTTACAGACCCGATGACGATGAAAAATTGGCGCTTGATGCGCAAAAATCCGGTATTCAGCCCGTGCAATTGCAGGTACTCGAAAACGACAAGTTTGAGGTGAAGCGCATTTATATGGGGATGGTGCTGCTCTACGGCGATAAGCGAGAGGTATTGCCGGTTATTCAAACGACCACGGGGCTGGAATACGAGATTACAACGCGAATTAAAAAACTGGTTGACGATAACCGCTCTGTAGTTGGGGTGGCAAATACTGGGGCTTCGGCACCGGCAATGGAACGGGTGAGTGCGCGGCTTCGGGAAGCCTACGACGTGCGCTCGGTCTTTTTGGGAGCCGGCGTGCCCGACGATATAGAGATGTTGCTCGTCAATGGGGTTGTCGATTCCCTGTCTGAAGATGCACTCGGCGCGCTGAGGAACTATATCAACTCGGGAGGCAATCTGTTTTTGGCGCAAAGCAAGATCAATGGCGACCTTCAGGCACAGCGAGGGACGCCCATTCAGTCCAATATCTTTGAGGTGCTCGAACCCTTTGGCGTGAGCCTGGCTGACAATCTGGTAATGGACCGGATATGTGGCACGGTTACGGTATCTCAGCAGCGCGGATTTTTGCGCTTTAATTCGGCGGTAGAGTATCCATTCTTTCCCGTGTTGCAATCTTTTCCCGATCACGAAATTGTCAGTGGCTTAGAGCAAGTCCAGATGCTGTTTTCCAGTGAGATTGTTTACGATACAGCTGATTCAACGCGCCTTGTGAAGCCTTTGCTGGTCACATCAGACCATTCGGGTGCATCGGCCGGGTTTATCAATCTCAACCCCATTCAAAATCAGGCATTTCAATCGCTCAACGAACCGGGCAAGGTGGTAGGAGTTTATGCGACGGCTACCTCAGATAGTTTGGAAAATGTGATGAGCCAATTGGTGCTGATTTCTACGTCCGATTTTCTACTCGACAGCGGGGGAGGACAGGTGCCGTCCAATGGGATTTTTGTGATGAATGCGGTAGATGTGCTCATTGGCGACCGCGACCTCGTGGCTTTGAGATCGCGTGAGATTACAACGCGACCGTTGCAAACTGTGGAGGATACTACTCGAACCACTGTGAAAACCCTCAATATTGTGCTGCCCGTGCTGCTGGTCATTGTTTTAGGTCTGGTACAATGGCGGCTTGTGGTGGCGCGTGCAAAGCGATTGGAGGCACTCTATGAGTAATTTAAAATGGCTTCTCATCGGGATTGCAGTACTGCTGGGTCTTTACGCACTTTTGCAGGTGCGAGAAAGCGGATATACGACGCCTACAGGCCAGGTCTTTCCCGAAGATACTGATGGTATTTACAAGGTTGAAATGATGGCAGAAGGCGATAGCCTGACGCTGCAAAAGAAGGATCTTGAATGGTCGATTGTGGGATACGATACCCTGAAAGTTCGGGACCATCGGATCACGGCACTATTTGAGCAGGTGCTGAAGGTGAGTCGCGAGACCCCGATGACCGACAACGCCGACAACTGGTCTAAGTATGCCGTAGATGACGCGATGGGAACACATGTCAAGATCTATAATGCGAAGGATGAGTTGCTCACGTACGCAGTATTTGGCAGATCGAGTACCGATTGGGCGCGCAATTACGTGCGGATTGGAGATGGTCCAGAGGTGTATCTGACGGATCGAAGTATTGTCTATCAAGTGAGTACCGATGCGACATTCTGGGGCGAAAAACCTCCAGAACCCGCGCCCACAGCGGTAGATTCCGCAGATGCAGCGCCCGTACCTACAGTGGTGGATTCTACTAAGGTAGGGGATGAAGGATAGACCAGGTAGGTGGGATCATAAAAAAGGCCATGGTGATTTAAACCGTGGCCTTTTTTATAGCAAGCGCAATATCTGAGTTTGGGGTTGGAGAGGGGCAATACAGGGTATATATTGGGCACAACTTTATCATAATGCAGACGTTCATCTCTATCATTAACCACTGATATCTATGGCTACAAAAATAACGAAAAAAGGCTTTTGTGCCTACTATCTGGGCGGTCTGTTTGTCAGGATGAATGCCAACAACATTTTCTTGCTCTGTGCGGGGCTGGCTTTTGCCACTCTTTTGTGCCTTGTTCCCCTGGTCTTTCTGATATTCTTCGCACTTGAGACCATTCTGGACGTGAGGGCGATCGCTCATTTAATCAACCAAATAGTGGATGTACTCATCCCATACCCAGAAGAGGCCGAGTATCTGAAGGAGATTTTTTCCGTGCGCGTCTCTGGCGTCATGACCTTCAAAAAGGCTTATGGAGTTTCGGGCTTGTTGATTTTGATAGTAAGCGCCAGTAGTCTGTTTAGCAGCATGAGAACACTACTCAACACGGTATTCAAGATCGAACACAGTTTTGGACAGAAAGAGGGAGAGGCGAGGTCGGTTGAGGTGGGATGGGTAAAAAATATGGGGACCTCAGGACGGTGGATAAAATTCTTGCACGGGGTTTTGCCAATAGCAGTGGGCAAATTGAAAGATCTCACTATGGTACTTCTGGTAATATATATTTTTCTTCTTTTAGTCCTCTCGTTGCCCATCCTATCTACCGTCATCGACACTGCTCCAGCTCTACCGCACACATATATCACCTACTTCTACGGTCTTACCTCCCTCGCCCTGATTTTTGCCGTCTTTCTGGGTTTATACTGGCTGCTCCCATATCAGAAAATCCAGATAAAGGTGCTGGTTACAGGTGCTTTTTGGGCTGCTTTGCTGTGGAAAATCACTGAATGGGGCTTTGGCTATTACCTGAGTCACTTTGCATCTATATCGTATCTGTACGGGGCTTATGTTCTGCTGGTGGTCGTAGCTTTATGGATATACTTTTCGGCGATTATTTTTATTGTAGGTGCTCAGATCGCCCAACTCTGTCGCGAAAGGCCATCTGCTGACCTTCAGAGTTCTTTGTTTTAAAATAAAGAAGCCGAGTTTTCAGAAAACTCGGCTTCTTTATTCATTGGTCCACAATACTTAAAATTTGAAATCGTAATTGACTTTTGCGTATAGAAATGTGCCGCCAAAGCCATAGGGGCTATACTCGCCGAATGGCCTGCCAACAATGGGGCCCGGGTTGACGCCTTCTTCGATATTATCAGGCTCGACATCGAGAATATTTTGAATACCAGCGGTTATGGTCGCTCCGTTGCCAAGAGAAAGGCTGGACTCGAGGTCGATCAAAAATGCGTCTCCAAAGACTTGATGGCCCACGCTCCACTCATCCCAGGAACCGTAATAATTGACGCGCCCCAATGCACTCCAATAAGGCGTTATGGATTTTGACAGGGTCAAGTTTCCGCGGTGTCTGGGAAGGCCTTTCTCCAATAGCGTGATGCGCTGTTCGTCGAGAAGGGCCGGGTCGTGTTTGGTCACTTCGGTGTTGGTGTAGTTATACGCGACACTCAGTTCGCCATGACACCACACCGGGGCCGTAAGAACAAAGTCAATCCCCTGGGTTTTCGTTTCAAAGTCATTGGTAAAGAACGCGAATTCTTGCAGGTTTCTCGCATTGATGCCCGTGGCCTCCAACTGGTCAATTTGTTGAGACGTAAGTGCTTTGTCGCTGGAGGTCGTCATGCGATCTTTCACTAAAATATTGAAATAGTCTATCGTTACATTGAGCGGAGCGATATTGGTATCGACGGGATAAACGTGCTTCGTAAAAATAAAGCCCGCCGAGATATTGATCGACTTTTCTGGCTTAAGCCCCTCGCCACCTACCAATGCCGCTGCGGGATGGATAGAGGGAATTGTGCCTCTATTGACCAGGATAAAATTGCCGTCGTCATCTTCTCCAAACTCAGTCGTGACATTAAAGGCATTTTGTTGGCCGGGCGTGGGTGCTCTGAAGCCCGTGCTGAAACTGCCGCGCACGTTCACGTTCTCGTTAAGCCCGTAATTGGTCGCCACTTTGAAGTTGGTCGTGGATCCAAAATCCTCGAAGTTTTCAAAGCGCAGGGCAGCGCCGAGCAACCAGTTTTCCTGTGGACTAAATTCGGCATCTCCATAAATCGCCCAGTTGGAGCGGCTCCAACTTCCGGATGCAATATCGCCGAAACCGGGGAAGCCGTTGGAAGCCGAGCTAAATCCCTGACTCGCCAGAGGGCCTATTTCAAAAGACTCGCGCTGACCGGGCACAACTTCAAAGTTTTCAATGCGGTATTCGAGGCCGGATGCGAAGAAAAATTGCTCACTAAACGGATAGGTTATATCAAAGTTGAAATTGGTATCTGTCTGGATATAATCGCCGGGATTAAATTCCGTCGGCGTGTTGGGGCCCAAAGAGGCATTTACGGTGTTGAAGATGAAGAAATCGGAGTGGTGACGCCCATAAGATGCGCTGAGGTCCCAGGTCAGCAGCGATTGCGTTGAGCCCCTGATACCCGCCAGAAAGGCGCGGTCTTCTGTATCCGCGCCAAATCGGGGGGTGAACCCGCCGGGAAAGAGTTCCTGGAATGTGAATAAATTGGGATCGTCAAAAACCTGTCTTAAGGCGGCTGCATCTGGCTCCGAACAGCTTATGGGCACCACGGGCACATCGCCGCCGCTCATGTTGCCGACGAGCAATGTCGCGACCAGGTTGCCGTTTACCCCATCGACAATACCCAGTTTCTCTGCCTCGGCCTGTGTATAATAGTTGGTACCGTCCCACATCAATACGGGTCCCTGATATACGGCACCGCGCGTATTGGGATTGCGGAAGTAAAACCCGCCTTCGACCTGTTTGCTCGCATAGTTACCGTGCCCGTAGAACTCGATATTGTCGTTAATAGTGGCACCGTAGTTGGCAAAAATTTTCAGGTCGTCTCGAACAAAGGGTTGCCCCCAGGGTTGTGCGGGATCATTCACATCAGTATTGCCCACGCGTATCAGACGCGCGGCATCGTCGCGTTGCACCGAACGGTCGGTCTCATCCGCATTGCCGTATTCCACACTGAGGTTAATCCA
The DNA here is from genome assembly GCA_028874765.1 of Gemmatimonadota bacterium. GTDB lineage: Bacteria > Latescibacterota > UBA2968 > UBA2968 > UBA2968 > VXRD01. Next base: position 17,642 of record JAPPIE010000438.1, on the reverse strand, counting down.
TGTATCGGGTGTGCCCAGACCGATATTGCCAGCCAGGGCGTAAGTGCCTCCGTCCCCTTGCCGGAAAATACCGGGTTTGACTTCAATAGAGCCGCCTGAGTAATTGTCTTTGAGTTCAAAATTCAACACGCCAGCAATGGCATCGGAACCGTATTGTGCCGATGCGCCGTCGCGCAGGACTTCCACGCGTTTGAGGGCAATACTCGGGATAGCGGATATGTCGGGACCTTGCGCGGCATTGGAGAGACCATTGCCCAGCCAGTAAATCACGGAGGCGCGGTGGCGGCGCTTGCCGTTGACGAGTACCAGCGCGTGGTCGGGTGCCAGCCCTCGCAGATTGGGGGGGCGAACAACAGTTGCCGCATCGCTGATCGGCTGGAGGTTGACGTTATAAGAGGGCACAACATTTCTCAGCAAGTCCTGAACATCGCTACCGCCTTGCTTAACGAAATCTTCGCCGGTAACCACATCAATGGGCACCGCGGATTCAGTGACAGAACGCGGTTGTGCGCGGGTACCGATGACCACCAATTCTTCGAGCACGACCACTTCTTCGAGGATGTCTGTGAGCGGGGGTAAGGCAGTTGTATCCGCACTCTCGGTACGCGGCGTTTCTTGTGATACGGCGGAGCCACTTATCGCAAGCAAGACAATGAGGCCAAGAGCGAGAGACTTGAAATGGGATTTATGTTCCATAAAAAACTCCTTTGTGTTATGAACACGGGGGAGATATGTGGTTGTTGGAAGACGTATGTGGCTGCCAATTGAATCCTCGTTTAATCCAAAATATAAAACGAAAAAAAAAAGCCAAATTAAATTTGATCTGGCTCATATCTTATTTTTCAATAATATAGCATATCGTCTTTAGTCGATATATCGCCCATATTTTACAGAAATATTATTCCATATTTTGTTTAATTTCAGATATTTATGTTAATTATACAGGCTATATATCGCCTTTAAAGATAATATTGAGACGATATATACACCTCGTTAAATACTACTCGCGTTGATAATTTAAAAAAAGAAGCCGCGTTTTTTGTAACGCGGCTTCTTTTTGATTGGGTGAACAATCCTTTGGACAACGACCTAAAAGCTGAAGTGGTATTTGGCATACCAGAATGCGCCGCTAAAACCAAATGGGCTGTACTGGCTGTACAAATGACCCGAACCGCTCGTTGCACTGGGATTGATGTCGGGATAGATATCGAGGATGTTCTGACCGCCAACGGTTACCGTTGAGTGCTCGGCAACGGTATAACTAACCTCGGCGTCCAGTACCCATTCGTCGCCATAAACGAAGTCATCTTCTTGATCGTACCACGAACTGTAATACCGGAGGCGTCCCAGTACCTCAAGCATATCGTTCAACGGTTTGACTACCGTCAGATTCCCGCGGTGTTTGGGAAGACCCTCTTGCAATTCTCGAATCCTTTGAGCGCCCAGGGTCTCCAGATTGTGTTTGGTCACTTCGGTATTCGTCAAGTTATACGCCAGACTCAGCAGGCCATCACACCACACCGGAGCCGTGAGCACGACGTCAATACCCTGGGTTTTGGTGTCAAAGTCATTGACGAAAAATTTGAAATTTGTAATAAAATTCGCAGCCGTGATACCCGCCTTGAGCAGTTCATCGACTTCTGCTGGGGTCAGGGAGAAATTCTGCGAGAGCGTCAAGCGTCCCTTCACCAAAATGTGGAAATAGTCCACCGTTATATTGACAGGAGGGATACCGGTATCCACGGGAAAAACGGGAATTTCAAAAACAATACCAGCCGAGATATTGGTCGATTTTTCGGAATCAAGTGCCTCACCACCCTTGGATTCTGCAACGGGATTGTTTGACGGAATTGTGCCGTCATTTGTCAAATCACCGATTGTGGGATCGAAGATCGTGGATACGTTAAAGGCATTTTGTTGCCCCGGCGTGGGTGCTCTAAAGCCCGTGCTAAAACTGCCGCGCACTTTTGTATTCTCGTTAAGCCCGTAATTGGTCGCCAGCTTGAAGTTGGTCGTGGATCCAAAATCATCAAAATTTTCAAAGCGCAATGCCGCGCCGAGCAACCAGTCTTCCTGCGGGGTAAATTCGGCGTCACCATAAACCGCCCAGTTGGAGCGGCTCCAGGTACCTGCGGCAATTTCGCCAAAGCCCGAGAACCCGTTGGACGCAACCGTAAATCCATACTCTGCCAGCGGACCTTTAACCCAGGATTCTCGTTGTCCCTGAACGATTTCAAAATTTTCCGTGCGGTATTCAAGGCCGGCGGCAAAGAAAAATTGCTCGCTAAACGGATAGGTGATATCAAAGTTGAAATTGGTATCGGTCTGGATATAGGTTCCCGGATCAAAGTACGGTGCATCTTCGTGACTGGGATCAACGGTTGGGCCATTGGGCCAGGGTTGATCGGGTCCCAAGGAGGAATTCACGGTATTGAAGATGAAGTAATCGGCTTCGTTGCGCCCATAAGACGCGCTGAGATCCCATGTCATCAGCCCTTGCGATCCCCTAATACCCGCCAGAAAGGCGCGGTCGTCCATAAATGCGCCAAATCGGGGCGTGAAGCCACCGGGAAAGAGTTCCTGGAATGTAAACCAATCGGGATCGTCAAAAACGCGTTGTAAGGCTGCGGCATCCGGCTCACTGCAGCTAATGGCCACGATGAACTCCTGGGGAATTCTAAGACCAGTATCTTCGGACGGTTCGAGAACCTGTCTCAGATTGCCGGTGAGCAATGTTGCTACCAGATGCCCGTTTACGCCATCGACAATACCGAGTTCAGCAGCTTTGCCCGGATCATAATAAGTGGTGCCGTCGGACATCACTACAGGCCCCCTGAATACGCCACCTCGCGTATTGGGATTGCGGAAGTAGAAACCGCCTTCGACTTCTTTGCTGGCGTAATTCCCATGGCCGTATAATTTGACATTGTCGTTGATGTTTATGCCGTAGTTGACAAAGAATTTCAGGTCGTCTCTGATGTAGGGTTGTCCCCAAATTTGTGCGGGATTTTCCACATAATTATTGCCCACGCGGATCAGACGTGCGGCATCGTCTCGCTGCACGGAACGGTCGGTTTCATCCTCGTTGCCATACTCTACGCTGAAGTTGGCCCAGGCATCTGGCGTGCCCAGACCGATATTGCCAGCAAAAGCATAGGCTAATCCATCGCCTTCCTGAAAAATACCTGGTTTGACCTCAAATGAACCGCCTTTGTAATTGTCTTTAAGCTCAAAATTCAACACGCCAGCAATGGCGTCAGAACCGTACTGTGCGGATGCGCCATCGCGCAGGACTTCCACGCGCTTGATGGCAATAGAGGGGATGGGAGCTATATCTGGCCCCTGGGCGCCGTCGGCGACACCATTGGTGATCCAGTGAATAACAGCGGCGCGGTGGCGTCGTTTGCCATTGATGAGGACCAGCGTGTGGTCAGGTGCCAAGCCCCGCATACTGGGCGGGCGCACGACGGTGGAGGCATCGCTAATCGGGTTTGTATTCACATTGTAAGAAGGCACCATATCTCTCAGGAGATTTTGTACATCCGTATCGCCTTGCTTGACAAAATCTTCGCCGGTAACAACATCGATGGGCACGGCGGACTCGGCGACAGAACGCGGTTGTGCGCGTGAACCGATAACCACCAATTCCTCGAGGATCACCACTTCTTCGAGTATGTCAGTGAGTGGGGGTAAGGTAGCGGTTGTATCCGCAGTTTCTGTACGCGGCTTTTCCTCTTCTTGTGATACGGCAACGCCACTCATCGAAAGCAAGGCAGCGATGCCAAGGGAGAGGCACTTAAAATGCTTCTTGGATTCCATAAAAAAACTCCTTTGAGAAAACGTGAGGAGAGATGTGAGTGTGAGATTTGGAACCTGAGGGAGAAGCGAGATTTTACATTTCAAACGGTCCGACTATAAAATAACTTTATATATGTTCTACGTCAACACATATCTTAACGATATATGCAAATGTGTGTATATGTCAGTTTGCAATTAAGGGCTTATTTATATATATTTCTGCGTTCAGGTGTAAGATGAAAGACCCACCAAGTTTACCTGAAGGAGGTTGCGTTTTGAAGTCCAGTTACGTAAATAAAGATCTCGAGGAAACCAGACGCCTACTTACGCGAGTGAGGCAGGGGGGCAAGCGGGGCAAAAAGGCGCGTAAGAAATTGGAAGCCAAAGGCATCAGATATTATACATCCGAAGAAGCCGAGAGTCTCGGTATTGAGTAAAAAAAGAAAGGCGTGCGAAAGCGGCCTTTTTTTACTATGAATGACTCTGGAATCATCCTTATAGGCGGCGAAAGCAGGCGAATGGGCAAACCCAAGTATAGCTTGCCCTTTGGCGATGAAACTCTGCTTCAGCGAAGTGTCAGAAATCTGAGAGGAACTGTTTGCCCAATTGTAATTGTGGGCGCGCCCGGCCAGGATTTACCCGCCATACCCCATGTTTTGTCTATATGTGATCCCGTTGCCGGGCAAGGTCCGTTAATGGGACTGATGACGGGGTTAAGGCATGTCGAAGACATTTCTGAATGGGCGCTGGGGACGGGTTGCGACATGCCATTTATCAGTACTGAATTGGTCCAATGCCTCAAATCGCACAGGACAACAGAGGCGGAGATCGTCATGCCTCGGATAGATGGGCAGTATTATCCTTTGTGCGCGCTATATCGAACTGCTATCTGGCGAAAGGCCAAATTTCTACTCGAAAAAGGGGAACGGCGGCTTTTGACATTGGTCAATGGCTGCCGCGTTCAGATTGTTGAACAAGAGGCACTCATACAGGTTGATCCCGACCTTCGTTTTTTAATGAATATCAATACGCCTCAATGGTATCAGCGTGCCCTTGAGTTGGCTGGCTTGCAGCGATGAGGTTGGGCAGACGAGACGGACAGTTATCCACTGTTGACGATATTCTTTTTTCCCATATATTGCCACGTATCCATTTAACTTATCACCAAGGAGTTATCACGATGGCTATTGAAGACAAAACCCTGCTGACCGAAGATCAGATTCGCGCAGAGGCTGCCAATCTCGAAGGATGGGAATATTTGGAAGACACAAAAGAATTGCAGCGCGTTTGGCATTTTGAAAAATTTGTGCCAACTATGGCTTTTGTACGCAGGCTGACAGAGATTATGGATGAAAATAATCACCATTCGGATATCAGCCTCAACAGCCGCACAAAAACACTTACAGTCACGGTGACGACCCATAGTGAAAATGCCGTCACCCGTGCAGATATCGATTTTGCAGGAGCAGTAAATAGAGGATAGAAAAACATTGGAGATGGAATGAAGGTAAATGTCAATATTCAGCCTGGCGACCTGAAAATCAGGCTGAATCGTTTTTTTGAACTGGCCGCACAGAAAATTCGGAGTATCGATTCGACGTGGGACCCCGGTCGGGGAACACCGGTATTTACAGAAGGTGGTAAATACACCACGCGCGGATGGACGGAGTGGACGCAGGGATTTCAATTTGGATGTGCCATTTTGGGATATGAAATTACGGACGAGGAAGATTTATTGCGGATTGGGCGCAAGGGCACGGTCGAGCGCATGGCGTCTCATGTGACGCATATTGGCGTACATGATCACGGGTTTAACAATGTATCGACCTATGGCAATTTGAGACGGTTGATGCGAGAAGGTATAATTCCGGAAAATGAATGGGAGCAGCACTTTTACGAACTGGCACTCAAAGCATCTGGCGCTGTGCAGGCTGCTCGCTGGACGACCATTGGTGATGGGAAAGGGTATATTCATTCGTTTAACGGACCGCATTCCCTGTTTTCAGATACCATCAGGTCGTGTCGCGCACTGGCTGTAGCACACGACCTCGGTCACGTTTTAATGGGTGAGAATGACCTCGCAATTTCGCTGCTCGAGCGCCTGGTTCACCACGCCGAGACAACCGCGCAGTTCAATGTGTATTACGGCGAGGGGCGCGATCGATACGATGTGCGGGGACGGGTTGTACACGAGTCCATTTTTAATGTCACCGACGGCAATTACCGCTGCCCGAGTACGCAGCAGGGGTATTCACCGTTTTCGACCTGGACCCGGGGATTGGCCTGGATTGTGACTGGCTATGCCGAATTGCTCGAATATATGGTGCACCTGTCAGATGACGCACTCGATCTTTATGGCGGTAGGGATGCGATCAATGGCTGGATGCTCAAAGCCGCCTGTGCAACGGCAGATTATTATATCGATAGTATCACTTCTGCCGATGGCATTCCATTTTGGGATGCAGGCGCGCCGGGCTTGATTGAAGGCTATGGGGATAAAATATCAGACCCTTATAATACAAGCGAGCCAATGGATAGTTCTGCTGCTGCCATTGCCGCGCAAGGGCTTTACCGTTTGGGCAAATATCTGGACGACGCGCGTTATCGGCAGGCTGCATTAACCGTGGCTCATACGCTATTTGATGCGCCCTATTTGTCCGCGGATGAAAAACACCAGGGTCTTATTCTCCATTCTATTTATCACAATCCCAATGGGTGGGACTATGTGCCCAGTGGGCAAAAAGTAGCATGCGGCGAGTCTTCTATGTGGGGAGATTATCACGCGATGGAATTGGCTGTTTTACTCCAGCGCGAGATGGATAACGCGCCATATTTGACATTTTTTGATCAGTAGGAGTGGGCGGAGAATGTGGCAAAGAGGAAATAAAAGGACTTCAGCATATGCCTTGATAATCGGCCTCTTATTCGCTGGATTCGCGTCTCAAAGTGGCGCCGAGACATTTGATTATGCACCGCTCAACCGCACGCTCGGTCGCGTTGTAAATGCACAGGGGGGCGTGGATTACAAGGCTGTAAAAACAGACGCGGATTTGCAGGCTTTTGTAGATCAACTCGCTCAGATCAGTCCCGATACACATCCCGCGCTTTTCCCCAGCCGCGCAGACAGCCTTGCCTTTTGGATCAATGCGTACAACGCCTGTGTACTTGCAGGGGTCTCAAAAGCCTATCCCGTTTCTTCTGTCACAGAAATCGCGCCTGCTTTTGGCTTTTTTAAGATATACCGATTTGTCGTTGGCGAGCGTCAGCTCACATTGGACCAAATCGAGCACGAGATTATTCGCAAGCAGTTTGCCGATCCGCGCATTCACGCTGCAATCAATTGCGCGGCAGTGAGTTGTCCGCGTCTTCTAAATAGAGTATTTACGCCCGATGAATTGGATGACCAGCTCAATGCGGTTATGCGAGACATGATTCGCAACCCAATGCACGTTCAGATCAATCGAGAGACGAGGGTTGTGAGTCTATCTGCAATTTTTGATTGGTTTTCCTCTGATTTTACGTCTTATGTGCAAGCGCAGGAGGCAGGCGAGACTGTGTTGGATTATGTCTCTCTTTTTTTATCGCAAAACGACATCCTGTATTTGCAAAATCACCCCGATCTTCAAATTGTGTTTTTAGATTACGATTGGTCTCTGAATAATCAGTGAAAATGAGTATCTCAGATATACAAGTATCTTTGGGCGCGTTTCAGTCCGCAGTTGATCGCGCTTTGAAAACATGGTCGAAAAATGGCAATACAGCACGGTTGTGGCGCAGCGATGCCACACTCTGGTCGGGGGCTGATGAGGCCAACTGGCTGGGGTGGCTCAATATTGCGCCTCAAATACGCGATGGTGCAGACGCCCTATGCGCTTTTGCACAGCAGGTGCGCGATAGAGGGATAACGGATATCCTGCTTCTGGGCATGGGCGGTAGCAGTTTGTGCCCCGAAGTACTGGCGATGACTTTTGGCAGTCAGGAGGGTTGGCCCAGGTTGCATGTACTGGATTCTACGGTTCCCGCGCAGGTAAAGCGGTTTGCTGATGCCGTAAATCTGGAGACGACACTTTGCATCGTGGCCAGCAAATCTGGAACGACAACCGAACCCCATGCATTTTGCGAGTTCTTCTGGGCAAAAATGCGTGAAACGGTTGGCGATACGGCGGGGCAGCACTTTATTGCCATTACAGATCCTGGCTCTGATCTGGAAACGCTTGCCAGAGAACGGGGCTTTCTATCTGTTTTTTACGGTTTGCCAGAAATTGGCGGCAGATTTTCTGCGCTTTCAAATTTTGGGATGGTGCCCGCAGCATTGATCGGCATTGATGTGCGAGAATTTTTAGAACGCGCAGTGGCGATGGGTAAGCGGTGCAAGATATCAGATGATCAGAATCCCGGTCTTTTGTTGGGCGTTGTGCTGGGTGAGTTGGCAAAAGCCGGGCGAGATAAAGTGACGCTTGTAACCTCTCCCCAATTGTGGGATTTGGGTGCATGGTTGGAGCAACTTTTAGCCGAGAGTACGGGAAAAAATGGCCGGGGTCTCATACCTGTTGATTTAGAGGAGATTGCCACGCCCGATTTGTACGGCGAGGATCGGGTGTTTGTCTATATCCGACTGAAGGACGATGCGGACGCTGGACAGGAGGCGGGTATAGAAAATCTACGAGAGGCTCATTTTCCAATTATTCAGATCGATGTGGCAGAGCTGTTAGACCTGGGAGCAGAGTTTTTCCGGTGGGAATATGCTACCGCAGTCGCTGGCGCGGTTTTGAATATCAATCCCTTTGACCAACCCAATGTGCAGGAGAGCAAAGATTTTACGGCGGAATTGACACAGGCTTATGAAAAAGAGGGAACATTACCGGCTCAAACGCCGTTTTTTATTGATGAGGATGTCCTAATTTACGCCGATGTAGCCAACTCGCAGGCGTTGGGAACACTCAATAGTTGTATTGCTGGACTGCTCAATCAGATTCGGGCGGGCGACTATGTCGCTTTGTGCGCTTATGTCGATATGAATGAAGAGAATATCACCGCTTTACAGGCTCTGAGGCATCGAATACGCAATGTATATCGAGTAGCTACCACATTGGGATTTGGCCCGCGATTCTTGCATTCTACAGGGCAATTGCACAAGGGTGGACCGAACAATGTGGTGGTTGTGCAACTGACAAGCGACGATGTGACAGATGTAGATATTCCAGGGCGAGCGTTCACGTTTGGCTTACTCAAGCAAGCACAGGCGCTGGGCGATGCCAGTGCTCTTTCGAGCCGAAAAAGACGGGCGATTCGCATTCATTTTAAGACAGATATAATTGCTGGTATCCATCGGGTGAAGCAAGCGGTTTGAGAGGATTGAATATGGCACTGGCAACAATGGATTTAATGCAAATTGTAGGTGACGATCACAAGACTGGTTTTGCGAGCAAACTTCGCGATGAGCAATTGGAACTCACGCGCAATCGGTTGGATATTTTGCAGGTCAATGTCGGCAAGTTGTGCAATCAAGCGTGTCACCACTGCCATGTGGATGCCAGTCCGATCCGTACAGAGATCATGACCAGAGAGACAATTGACCATATTCTATCATTTCTCGAAACATCCAATATTCAGACAGTTGACATAACCGGTGGCGCACCTGAGTTAATTCCAGATTTTCGCTATTTTGTCGCACAAATACGCGAGCAGGACCGTTGCGTAATGGTGCGCTGCAATTTAACTGTGATCTTTGAACCAGGGCAAGAAGACTTGCCTGAGTTTTATCGCGATCACGAAGTTGAACTGGTGTGTTCGCTGCCGTGTTATCTCGAAGAAAATGTGGATGAACAACGCGGGCGCGGTGTTTTCACAAAAAGCATACGGGCATTGCAGATTCTCAATGAAATTGGATATGGACAACCTGGCACGGGATTGGAACTCCACCTGGTCTATAATCCCGTTGGCGCGTCTTTACCCCCTCCGCAAGCCGAACTCGAAGCCGATTACAAAGAAGAGCTAAGAGCACGCTACAACATCGACTTTAATAAGCTCTTCACCATTACCAATATGCCCATTAGCCGGTTTGAAGAATTTCTAAAACGCCGGGGCATTTACGACAGCTATATGCAGACTTTACAGGATAATTTTAATCCGCATACGATCGATAACTTGATGTGCCGCTCTCTAATTAGCGTTGGATGGCAGGGCGAGGTTTACGATTGTGATTTTAACCAAATGCTCGATATGCATTCTTTTGGGCGCGAAGTTAAACTATGGGAACTGACCGTTGAGGATCTGGTTGGATGCAACGTACGGGTGCGAGACCACTGCTTTGGATGCACGGCAGGCGCAGGCAGCAGTTGTGGGGGAGAGCTTGTTTAGAAGTGTGAAGGGCCACTGAAATTCAATCGCTACGAGAGGGCACCGAGATAGGTGCCTTTTTAGTTTACATTAACTGCTATGCGCTGTGTCTGCGGGGACAGGCATCGCGTGCTGTCGCAGGCTTGATATGTGAGTAGTAGTGAGAGGGTTTGCGGTCGGGTTTTGAATGATAGGGTAAGGGGTATATTGAGGCTGTCTTTATAAACGGCAATGGGACGCTCGGTAAAGGGGAACTGTAAGTTCTCGGCTTGCGGATAGTCGATTTGGGTGATTTCGGCAATGTCTGTGTCCAATGAGAGACGCGTGGGAATCAAATAATCGTCGGTGGGATTGGATGTTTGAATATGCCAGCCCGAAGCGATATTCAGGCGTACGTTCACTTTGTGGATATTTGCGCTATCAGAGGACAAGACCGTTGCGGACGCAGTGAGCAGACTATCGGGTGCAAGGATGGGAGAAGATGCCATCATTGTGCCGTGAATAAAGTGCAGGAGTGCGCCCGGCGTATTCTCCGCGAGGGGAGCGAAGGTATTGGTGAGCGCGAGGGCGCGTTGGGCATACAGGGGATTCTGCGTCAATACCCGGAGTTTCCACAAAACGTGCAGGGCAACGGCATTGCCAGAAGGCAGGGCACTGTCGTAAAAACTCTTGGTACGCACAATCATTTCATTTTGATCCCGCGTAAGAAAATATCCACCATTTAGTGTATCCCAAAATGCGGTGTGCATCCGTTCTGAAAGCGATAGGGCGTCCTGAAGATAGCGAGCAGAATGCGTTGCGCTATGGAGGTGAAGGAGGCCGTCGATTAAAAAGGCGTAATCTTCCTGATAAGCTTCTCCTTTGCGTTGCCCCTCGCGATAGATACGATAGAGGTCGCCGTCCGTATTGCGGAGATTGTTGTGGATAAAATCGGCCGCCTTTTGTGCGACCTTCAAGTATTCGGAATGACCGAGGACTTCATAGGCGCGGGCATACGCTCCGATCATGAGGCCATTCCACGCTGTGATAATTTTGTCGTCGAGGAGGGGAAGGGTGCGTTGGCTGCGAGCGTTCAGTAGTTTTTCTTTAAGCGGAGACAGACGCGCGTGCAGGGTTGTAGCGTCAATGTGATGGCGGATTGATAGCGCGCTGTCTGTATCGGTTTTATATATAACGCCGGCCAATCCTTCGGGCATGGGCGCGAGCGCATAACACGAGAGGAAGAAATCGGCATCTTTTTTCAGGGTCTGGCGAATATCTTGTTCTGTCCAGGTGTAATACGCGCCTTCTTCTGCTTCGGTTTCTGCGTCGAGAGCAGAGTAAAAGCCGCCTTTGGAATCTGTCATTTCGCGCGAGACAAAGTCCAGAATTTCCTCTGCCGCAATGCGATAGGCCGTTTTATTGGTGATCTGATACGCACTGAGAAAGTTGTGGGTGAGGAGAGCCTGGTTGTAGAGCATTTTTTCAAAGTGCGGCACGCGCCATTGTGCATCTGTTGCATAGCGATGAAAACCACCGCCAAGGTGATCGCGGATACCGCCCAGCGCCATGTGATTTAGTGTTTGCTCGACTATGGCGAGATGTTTTGCATGAGGATTTTGCCAATAGGCCGCCAGCAACAGGTTGAGCGCGTGATCGGGTGGAAATTTTGGGGCTGTACCCAGGCCGCCGTTGACGGGGTCAAACCGTTTTTCTATATGGTCAATCGCCTTGTCAATCAGGTCTCCTTCCGCTTTCTCTGAAACGGCGCGTGTCGTGTGAATGCGCGCGATGGATTGCGATATCTGCTCGGCCTGTTTTTCGAGTTCCTGTCTCTTTTCCTGCCAGGCTACATGTAGTGCCTGAATCACGCGCGGGAAGCCCGGGCGTCCATGTGAATCTTCGGGGGGAAAGTACGTGCCAGCAAAAAAGGGTTTGAGATCTGGGGTGAGAAAAACAGAGTTGGGCCATCCGCCGTGTCCGGTCATAAGCTGGGTGGCGGTCATGTAAATATCGTCGATGTCAGGACGTTCTTCGCGGTCAACCTTGATGTTGACAAAAAACTGGTTCATCAAGTGGGCAATATCCGGATCCGAGAAGACCAGCCGTTCCATGACATGGCACCAATAACAACTCGAATATCCCACCGATAAAAAGATCGGTTTGTCCTCATGGCGCGCTTTTGCGAGTGCTTCTTCTCCCCAGGGATACCAGTCAACGGGATTGTGTGCGTGAAGGCGCAAATAGGGACTGAGCTCTCGGCTGAGGCGATTTTGCACAGGGGAGGGGGCAGGAGGACTTTTTGAAGAATAAACACCCCACCAATAACCCGCAGCAATGGCGAGAATGACGATGGGAATGAATAGGAGGCGTTTGGCGATTGCCATATCATAAGCCCCTCAAGCAGCAAACGCGCGTTTGAGTTTGGCGACCGCTGTTAAAATATCGTCCATATCTTCCCGTTCACTCAGCAGCATGTTTTGCAAGAACCAGATACTGGAGGCGCATATCGCTTCCACATGAGGACACGACAAACGGCGAATCAGGTGTGGGTGTCGGTCCATCACGGTTTTGAGGCCGCCTTCATCGGTTAAGGGCCGCTGATAGCCAGGTGTGCAGGGAATGCCTTCGGCCTGTAAGGCCGCGATAAATTCATCGCGTGTTTTCCCTCCGAATGCCTCACTATTGTAGCGCATCATATACAGGTGATAGCCGTGCTGCGTGACCCAGGGGTGCCATCGCGGCGGTTCCAGCCCGCCAATTTCGTCCAGGCCCTTGCTGAGATAAGCCGCATTTTTATTGCGCAAATCGATTTGAGGTTCGAGTTTGGGGAGCCGTTTTAACAGGATGCCTGCCAGATACTCAGAGGTGCGATAATTCCAACCCAGACGGGGATATTCCCATCGCTCGCCCCCGGGGCGTCGCCCCACATCTCGGAATGCCCAGGCCCGATCTCTGAGGTCTCGATCATTGGTGAGGAGACACCCGCCTTCGCCTGAAGTCAGATTTTTGCTCGACTGAAAGCTGAATGCTCCCACATGGCCCAGAGAACCCACTTTGCGACCTTTGTGCTCGGCTCCGTGTGCCTGGGCACAGTCTTCGATGACTTTGAGGTTGTGCTTGCTCGCAATATCGTTGAGCGCATCCATATCGGCCGGGTGTCCGCCCAGGTGAACGGGGAGGAGTGCAACCGTCTGATCTGTGATGGCGGCTTCGGTCGCTTCGGGCGACATAGTGAAACTCACCGGGTCGATATCGACAAGGGCCAGAGAACACCGCACCGAGAGGGGGGCGCTTGCAGTGGCAATAAAGGTGTAGTTGGGAATAATGACTTCACCACCATCAACCATGCCATCGAGGTCGAGCGCGGCGGATAATCCAGCCGCAATAGATGTGGTTCCACTGGGCATCATCACGCCATAAGCCGCATCGCAATAGGCGGCAAATGCCTGACCAAAGCGGTGCCCCACAGGTGCGGGAAGACCTTCGGTTTGATCGAGATAGACTTCTTTGAGGATGGGAGCAATTTCTTTTTCCCATTCCCGTTCTGTGTTATCCGGCCATGTCGGCCACGGCGATGCTTCGGTATCGCGCACGGGAACACCACCATCTATTGCGAGTGTTTCTGACATGTAAAGCTCCTTGTTGGATATATTGGAGACTACGCGCCTTGACCCGTAGTCAGACGGAATGTATATTTAATTTCTATCCCAATTCAAGGTACGATTTATAGATTGATTGTCAAGTTATCAAGAGAGGATGATTGACGATGAACCTCGCAGAAATGTTGATGCAAAAAATTGAGGGCGAAGTGCGATTTGATAAGATGTCGCGCATTCTTTACAGCACAGATGCGAGCATGTATCAAATTGAACCTGTTGGCGTTGTTTTGCCCAAACACAAGCAGGATGTTTTGCATGTCATCAACCTCGCCAATGAACACGAGGCCCCGATCATTCCCCGAGGCGGTGGCACCGGGCTTGCTGGCGGTGTGGTGGGAAGCGGTATTGTGATGGATATGTCGAAATACATGAATCGCATTCTCGACTTCAATGCCGAAGAAGGTTGGGTCAGAGTTGAGCCAGGCGTGATACTCGATGAACTCAATGCATTTCTCAAACCGCACGAATTGCAATTTGCACCCGATGTGGCGACCAGCAGCCGCGCGACAATCGGGGGCATGGTGGCCAATAATTCTGCGGGCGCGCATTCGGTTATTTACGGCAAGACCATAGATCACGTTTTAGAACTCGATTTGATCTTGTCCGATGGCACGGAAATAACGGTGGGGGAGTTAGACGAGCCTGCTGTGCAACAAAAATGCGAGCAACAAGACCTCGAAGGTCAGGCGTATCGAGAGGTAATCCGCATAGCGCGGGAGAATGCGGAAGAAATTGAGCGGCGATATCCCAAAATTTTGCGGCGAGTCGGCGGGTACAATCTCGATGAATTTATCAAAAAGCAACCGTTCAATCTCGCGCGCATGGTCATTGGGTCTGAAGGGACTCTGGCGACCGTTGTCGGGGCAAAGCTCAGGGTAATTCCATTGCCCCAGGCAAAGGTGCTGGGCATTGTTCAATTCAACGACCTGATTGCGTCTATGAAGGCCGTCGCACCAATCTTAGAAACAAATCCGGCCGCAGTAGAACTGATCGATAAGATGATTCTCGATCAGACCCAAGGGTCTATGGAACTGTCCAGGATGCGTTCCTGGGTGCAGGGGGATCCAGAGGCTGTGCTGGCTGTTGAATACTACGGAGATTCAGAAGGTAAACTGGTTTCTAAGCTGGACGAACTCGAGGTCATTTTGGGCAATCAGAATCTCGAATATACTTTTTCGCGTGCTGTTTCCGATGTCGAGCAGGCCAATGTTTGGAATGTGCGCAAGGCTGGGCTGGGTTTGCTCATGGGCGTAAAAGGCGATTCTAAGCCCATCGCTTTTGTCGAAGATGCCGCTGTTCCGCCAGAAAGGCTGCCCGATTATATTTCTGAGTTTGGAGCACTGGTGAAATCGCTCAACACGCGCGCGGGTTATTATGCACACGCCAGCGTGGGCTTGCTACACGTTCGGCCGATGGTCAATCTCAAAGAGGCTGACGAGATCACAAAAATGCGATTTATAGCCGAATCCGTGCGAGATCTGGTGATGAAATACGGTGGTGCCGTAAGCGGAGAACACGGCGATGGTCTGGTTCGGAGTTGTTGGAATGAAACATTCTTTGGCACGACGCTTTACGAGGCTTTTCGGGAGGTCAAGCGCGCTTTTGACCCCAAGGGACTGATGAATCCCGGTAAAATTATCGATGCGCCGATGATGACCGAAAATTTGCGTTATGGGGCAGATTATCGAGCGCACGAGATAAATACCCACTTCGATTTTTCTGCCGATGGGGGACTCCACCGCGCCATTGAAATGTGCAATGGGGTGGGCGAGTGTCGCAAAAAGCTGGTGGGCACGATGTGTCCGTCTTATATGGCGACACTGGAAGAAGAGCATTCGACGCGGGGGCGGGCAAACGCGCTTCGAGCGGCGATTTCGGGACGGTGGGAAGGCGGGCTTACGGATCATCGCATCAACGATGTGCTCGCGCTTTGTCTGGAATGTAAGGCATGCAAAGCCGAGTGTCCGTCCAATGTGGATATGGCGAAAATTAAGTATGAATTTAAGGCGCATTATTACGCCAAACACGGGCGACCGTTGCGATCTATCTTATTTGGCAATGTGGAATTGATGGGCAAACTCGGATGCCTCGTCGCGCCCCTTGCCAATCGTTTGTCCAGTATGGGTATTTCAAAGTGGATGATGAAGCGTCTTGGGATCGCGCCTGCACGGTCACTGCCGCCATTTGCGCGTCAGACATTTACACACTGGTTCGCCAGTCGCAATGCGCCTCCAAAAAATAAACGCGTCGTGTTTTTTGCCGATACGTACATGACCTACAACTATCCCGAAATTGGCAAGGCTGCCACAGCGCTATTTGAAGCAGCGGGCTATGAGGTGATTTTGGCTGTAAAGCGATGTTGTGGCCGACCGATGCTTTCGAGTGGCTATATTGACCGCGTAAAGGAGAACGCCCTGTTTAATATTGAAAATCTCTATCAATATACCGAACAGGGGTATCCCATTGTGGGATTTGAACCGTCATGTGTTTCGATGTTCACGGATGAATACGGCGATTTAATTGACGATCCGCGCGTGCGTGCTGTAGCCGACAATATTTATACTTTTGAAGCATTTGTGCAGACGTTTTCCGAACGGGGCGAATTTCCAGTGCCATTTACCGATCTGAAAAAAGACATCTTGCTCCACGGCCATTGCCATCAGAAGGCCCTGTGGGGAATGGGACCGTCTGAAGCCGCGTTGGGTTTGCCCGAGGGCTTTTCCGTGACGCCCATTCAATCGGGTTGTTGCGGCATGGCGGGTTCCTTTGGCTATGAAGCCGAGCACTACGACGTGTCGCTCAAAGTGGGCGAGTCGCGGCTGCTTCAGGTGGTTCGCAACGCAGACGACACAACTGAAATTGCCGCAGCGGGTTTGTCGTGCAGGCAGCAGATTGCACACGCCACAGGGCGCACTGCCCGTCATCCCGCTGAGGTATTGGCCGACGCCCTGGATAAGGGAAATGGGTAATATTAAGCGCATTCGCGTGACAATCAGCGGACGGGTTCAGGGTGTTGGGTTCCGCTATTTCACACAGCGAGAAGGCGAGCGCCTCGGGCTGGTCGGATGGGTAAAAAATTTGTCCAATGGCGATGTTAAGGCCGAAGCAGAGGGAAATGAAACGCAAGTTGATGCATTTGTAGAAGCGATAAGAAGAGGACCGCCTGCATCTCGCATCCTGAATTTTCAGATCGTTGAAATACCTGCGAACCACAGGGATGTTGGATTTGATATAAGGTTTTTTTGATAAATTTTAAGGGAAAAATAATGGATTTAAAAGAAATTATTCGCGATGTGCCCGATTTTCCCAAAGCGGGTATCTTGTTCAAAGATATTACGCCATTGCTCGCCGATGCAGATGCTCTTCGCGCATCGATAGAACAACTTGCACACCCCTATCGCAATGGGGCTGTTGATCTCGTTGTGGGGATTGAGTCGCGTGGATTTATTTTTGGGACTGCACTCGCGCGAGAACTCGGCGTGGGCTTTGTGCCGATCCGCAAACCCGGCAAGCTACCAGCAGACGCAATTTCTGCGGAATATGAATTGGAATACGGAACGGACAGGATTGAAATTCATACAGATGCAATCGCCGGGGGGCAGAAGGTCGCTATTGTGGATGATTTACTCGCAACCGGTGGCACAATGGCTGCAGCATGCCAGCTTGTATCCGAACTCAAAGGGGAAATCGTCGGTATCTCTTTTGTTATTGAGCTGGACTTTTTAAACGGACGAGAAAAACTTGGGAATTGGCCCATTCACACGCTGATTCATTATTGATATTATGTGCCCCTGTAGCTCAGAGGATAGAGTGACGGATTCCTAATCCGTTGGTCGCAGGTTCGAGTCCTGCCAGGGGCACTTT
>JAPPIE010000324.1 GCA_028874765.1 Gemmatimonadota bacterium | reverse complement strand
TGGATGTTGAGAGGCTCAAAGGGGCCTGTACACAGGTGTTTGAAGGCGCGGGTCTGGACGCGGAAGAAGCGCGCCAGATTGCGCATTCGCTGGTGTTGTCCAATTTGATGGGACACGATTCCCACGGTGTGATTCGCCTGGTGCAATACGTTCAGGCACTCGAGGAGGGGCGCGTGCATGCCGGACAGGAGATCGCGGTTGTGCGCGAGGCCGATGCTTCGGCGGTTGTCGATGGTGGTTGGGGGTTTGGACAAACTGTTTGCCACCAGGCTATGGTACTGGCAATGGAGAAGGCAAAACAGCGGTCGGTTGCCGTGGTCGAGCTTTTCAATAGCGGGCATATTGGGCGTTTGGGTGAATATGTGGAGGTTGCTGCCGAGGCCGAGATGATAGGCATTGTGATGTGCAATAATCACGGCGGGGGATTGCTTCAGCATCCGTTTGGCGGCATTGACGCGCGCATGTCGCCCAATCCCATTGCCGTGGGTATTCCCACGGGGGGCGATTTCCCGATTGTCGTGGATTTGACCACGAGTGTTGTCGCGGAGGGAAAAATCCGGGTGAAGCGCAATTTGGGGGAATCGCTGCCCGAAGGCTGGGTTATTGATGCAGAGGGTGATCCGACGACGGATCCGGCAAAGTTTTACGGTCCACCCAGAGGGGCTATTTTGCCTTTTGGCGGGATTTCTGCGCATAAGGGATACGCGCTATCTATGGTGGTCGATGTTTTGTCAGGCGCGCTCGGTGGCGGTGGTTGTAGTCGCGAGGGCGGGCTTTCTGGCGGCAATGGGGTGTTTATTATGGCGCTCGATATTGGGGCTTTTGTCGGACGCGATCAATTTAGTGATGAGATGCAATCATTTGTACAATTTTTGAAAAGTGCCCGGCTCGCGCCCGGGTTCGATGAAATTTTGATGCCGGGCGAGATGGAAGCGCGCATGCGGCAGGAGAAAGAAGCGCGTGGCGTAGATATAGATGATGAGACCTGGCGACAGATTTGCGAAACAGGACAGGCAGTTGGTATAACCTTAGCTTAAGGAGGGTAGTTTGCCGAAGGATGAACTCAATGCCGTTGTGACACAGCGCCTCGAAGTGACCCCCGATTTGATTATTCTTCGCGTTGTGCCCGACGGATGGGAATTGCCCGCTTTTGAAGCCGGTCAATTTGGCGTGATTGGATTGCCTCCCGAAGCACCTCGCACCGAGTATTCAGACCCTGTCGAAGATTATGAGAAGCCGCAGAGAGGTTTGATCCGGCGGGCGTATTCTATTGCATCTTCTTCGGTGGCAACAGAGTACCTCGAATTTTATATCACTCTGGTGAGATCGGGGGCGTTGACGCCCAGGCTTTTTGCGCTCGAAATTGGCGATCGCCTCTGGTTGGGTCCAAAAATTACGGGTATGTTTACGCTGCAAGATGTTCCGCCAAATAAAAATGTCGTGATGGTGGCGACGGGTACGGGATTGGCGCCTTATATGAGTATGTTGCGGACTTATTTGAAGGAAAACACAGAGCGGCGTTTTGTGGTGTTGCACGGGGCGCGACATTCATGGGATTTGGGATATCGGTCAGAATTGGAGATGATGCAGGATTTATGTGCTAATTTTATTTATATCCCCCAGATTAGCCGTCCGGCAAATGAGCATGTGGCGTGGAGCGGATATACGGGCTATGTACAGAATTTGTGGACAGATGGTCCGCTCGATGAGGTCTGGGGCGGGCATCCAACACCGGAAGATACGCATGTGTTTGTCTGCGGTAATCCCTATATGTGTGATGATGTGACAGAAATTCTGGTTTCAGAGGGTTTTAAGGAGCACAAGCGGAGAGATCCCGGGCAGATACATATAGAACGCTATTGGTGAGATATGGGAGAGGATATAACGACTGATGCGATTGTGCTGGGCGCTGGGCACAATGGCCTCATTTTGCAGGCGTATTTGTGTCGCGCAGGACTCAATGTGATTTGCCTGGAGCGATCGGATAAACCCGGAGGCGGGCTGGCGACTGTTGAAGACCCCCGTTATCCGGGTTTTTTGCACAATACGCATTCTTTTTTTCATCGCGCCATCACGCAAATGCCGTGGTTTGGCGATTTGCACCTAAAACAGTATGGCGCACGCTATATTGAACCCGAACTGAATGTGGCTCTTGTGCTGAGAAATGGCGAGGTGCTGAAATGGTACACGGATTTTGAACGCACGGAAGATAGTTTTGCGCGGTTTAGTAAGAAGGATGCACAAACACTTCGGCGATGGCGCGATGCGTTTGATCCCGTTGTGAGAAATATTCTGTCTGTAGAGGCACAGGCGCCGCCTTTGCCGCAAGAGCTGAGGCAAGAGATTCTGTCGCAGACCCGAGAGGGGAAGATGTTGCTCGAAGTCAGTGCGCTTTCCCCGCACGAGTTTGTACATCGGGAATTTGAACATCCGGTCATTCGAGCCGGGTTGTTGTTTTTTAATGGGTTGCGCGAAGTGGATTTGCGCGCATCGGGGTTTGGACACCATATACCGGCGTTGCTGGCGAGCAAGGGGAAAGCGCAGATGTGCGTGGGTGGGGCAGCCGGGCTGGCGCGCGCGCTGGTTGCCGCTATTTCTGATATGGGTGGGGAGATATGGTTGCAAACCGATCCCGAGCGCATTGTGGTGGAGGATAATCGCGTTAGAGGTGTTGAAACGGCGGATGGCAAGTATATCAAAGCGCCTGTGGTCGTGTCCAGCTTGAATCCCCATCAGACGTTTCTCGATTTGATTGACCACGAGATTTTGCCCGATGCCTGGAAAAATCGGGTCGATAGATTTCAGTACAATGTGCTGGCTCCGCTGTTCGCACTCCATTTGAATTTGGATGAACCGCCGCGTTATCGCGCTTTGGAAAAACATCCGGAAGTGGCGAATGCACTGATGGTTATTCTGGGGCTGGAACACGCGGATCAATATGGGGATATTGTTGCACACCACGAAAAGGGGACGATTCCGCCGATTGTGATGTGGGGCGCATGTCCAACGCATTTTGACGCAACGCAGGCTCCTTTGGGCAAACACACGGCGTTTATGTGGCAGAAGTTGCCGTTTCACCTGTATGGCGATTCTGCAAACTGGGATCGCCAGCGGGATGCGGTTGGTCGCGATATGCTGGATATGTGGTCTGAATACGCGCCGAATTTGAGGGATTGCGTGATCGATTCTTTTGTTCGCAGTCCATTGGATGTGGAACGCGCATTGCCCAATATGCGGGATGGGGATTTGCTCGTGGGTGCGTTTACAAATGGGCAGACGGGTTATAACCGTCCTTTCCCCGGTGCCGGGCATTATAGGGGATGTTTTGAAGGGCTGTATCTTTGCGGGTCGTGCTGTCATCCCGGCGGTAATGTGACCGGGTTGCCGGGGTATAATGCAGCCCAGGTTATTCACAGCGATCTGGGCATTGCCGCTTCTTGGATACCTGAGCCTGTGGATGTACGATTGGGGGGATAAGCCTGCATCAGGACAGGAGGAGTGGGAAGTATTCTAAGATTGAGAGGACAAATCCGAGGACGGTGAGGAGAAGACAGATCAGGGCTATGAGAATGGTGATGCGCCCTTCGCGGTATTCTGCACTTGAAACGAGGATTTGTGCTGCGAGCCAGCCGCCGATAAAACCGCCCAGATGCGCCCAGTTGTTGACGCCGCTCATGAGAAAGCCCATGACAAATAGCAGGATGGCCCATTGCCACATCTGCCGTGTCATGAGTGACATCATCTGCGTTTTGTGGTTGCGGCCATATACAATGATGGCGGCAAAAAGTCCAAAAATAGCCCCTGAAGCGCCTACGGTTGGGTATCCTGAGATCAGATTGGAGAGGATAAATCCGATAGCTCCCGCAACGGTGTAGATGATAAAATAACGTGCGGGACCAAAGAAATGCCCGACCTCGGGACCGAGTTGCCGAATCCACAGGACGTTGAACAGGATGTGGAGGAGGCTGCCGTGAAGATATGTCGCGGTGAGCACGGTCCACCAGGGTGCTTCTCCGTGGGTCATGCCGAGAACGATCAGCGGGATATTGCCGGGGCTTAGCATGCCAAAAAGTCCACCGCCCATAGACAGTGCGGCGCCGAGGTCGAGCAATAAACTGACTGCGTAAAGGGCAATACACGCGGTGGGTATCAGGGTGAGGACATCGATGCGACCACCAAAAAGTCGGTTCAGTGCGGGACCGAGACCCCAGAGGTTGGGATTATAAGCGCCGCAATGGGGGCATCGTTTCTCATCGGTATTGATGAGGGTGCCACAGCCTGGGCAGATCATTGAGGTGGGGTTTGACATGGGGTTACTCGAGTTTTGACCAGTTGTTGAGGATGAGCGAGAGGCCCTTGAGAACGCGTCGCATATCGCATTCTGATGTGTGGCCCATAGCTGCAATGCGAAAGGCCTGGTTTTTGGTATCGCCATAGCCCGGGGCGAGTTGAACATTGAGCAATTTTTTTGCTTTATCGACGAAATCGGAACCCGAGATGTGGTCTGGCAAGAGGATGGCATTTACGGTCAGGCTCTCGTATCCTGGTCTGGCTATGAGGCACAGGCCGTGTTTTTTCGCCCATTCGCGTTGCATGTGGGCGAGGCTCTGGTGGCGTTTGAAGCGGTGGTCGCCTTCTCGCTTCATTTCTTCGAGACGCGCATTCAGGCATTGTAAGGTCAGGTCGGCTACGGTCATGGGGGTTTGGGTTGTTTCTGCGCGCGTTCGCCATTCGATCAAGTCGAGGACATAACCGCGATTTGGCACAGCGGCTGCGATGTCAAACGCGCGGTCTGATACAATCATAACAGAGCCGATGGTGGGGCACGCGAAGTCTTTTTGCAAGCTCCAGAGATAGTAGTCTGGACGCAGGGTCTCAATCGGTGTATCTGATGCCCCTGCTATGCTGACTGCGTCGATAGCAATCAGGGTTTTGGGAGATGTGTTGCGGACGGTGTCACACATTTCTTGTACGGGCAGCATAACACCGGTAGATGTTTCGTTGTGGGTCAAGAGGGCGAGGTCGTAGTTTTTGGCAATGGCATTAGACCAGGTTCGAGCGCAGATGCCGTCGCCCCAGGCTGCTTTTAAGATGTCGATGTTGCGTCCGTGACTTGTGAAGATTTGTGCCCATTTTTTTGAAAAAGCACCGATGTCCATGCCCAATGTTGCACCATTGCTGGGCGTATTGGTGACGACCATTTCCCAGTTGTAACTGCCGGTGTGACCGAAAATGAGTGGGGTAAAACCACGTGGAATTTGAAAGACCTCGCGCAGCAAATCCACGGTTTTTTGATAGCAGGCTTTAAATTCGGCAGATCGGTGGGAATAGGTTGCCTGATATGTTTGCAAGACGTGGCGAACTGCAGGGGTGAGCATGTGTGGACCAGGTGCCCAAAGGGCAAGCGCGGGCAGGCGAAGGTCGGCTATTTCTCGGATAAGAGCTGATGACAAGCGGTTTGCTCCACAAAAAAAACCCGTTAATTTAACGGGTTGGATTAATGGAGCGGGAAACGGGATTCGAACCCGCGACCTTCTGCATGGCAAGCAGATGCTCTAGCCAGCTGAGCTATTCCCGCTCATTATGAGGACTCAAAAATTACAAAAAGGATCATGGCTTGTCAAGGTCAATTTTAGGAATTAAAATAAAAGCAAAGGAGTATAGTGGTGAGTGAGGTGGCATATACGCTTGCAATAGATATTGGGGGCACGTTTACAGATGTTGTGTTGAGAGAACACGCTTCGGGTGTTTTGTCTGTGGCGAAGGT
>JAPPIE010000291.1 GCA_028874765.1 Gemmatimonadota bacterium | reverse complement strand
GATGATGGAAAACGGCTTATTCCCGTGTGTTTTGACAAGCCGATTGAGACGACACGTCTGCTTATCGAGTGTCCGAATGGCGGGGAACCAGGGTTCTTGTTGCGACGCGATGATGAGACGGATCGCTGGGAGTTGCCGGGAGGCGAGGGTTGGGAAGAGGAAAAGTTGGTGGGCTGGGATGTCGGCGCGCGTGTCGGCTCTTTGCAAGAACTTACCAGGACGCAACTTGGTCTGGAGGTGCCGTGGGTGTCCTATATTGAAGATGTGGAAGAGGGAGATGGTATTTGTCGCGTTTATGGTTTTTCGGATGAGAATATAGACGCCGATGCGCTGGCAAACGGAGACTGCGACTGGTTCACCAGGGCACAGATACAACATCTCGGCGAAGGTGATGCGATTAGTCGCGCTGTTGAGCTATGGCAGCGAGCAGATATTATCCGCGGCAAGGGCAAGGCGTGTAATCAGAGCAAAAAACAGTTTGAATGAGTTGGTTTTAAATCGTTCAATTACTTTTTTTAAACACAACGACTCGGTTGGTGTTTGTCCCTTTTGTTGTATTATCGACGCCCCAAACATTGGCGGTTTTGGTGAATTTTTGGTCGTTGATTAAGACGAGCAATGGCGTGAGTCCCGCTTCGATGCCGCACGGGATAACCGCTTCTTCGAGTTTTACTTTGCCGTGTCGGACTTCACCGACTTCAAAGGCGATATGTCCGCCGGGTTTCAAAACGCGCTCTAATTCCAAAAAGACCTTTGTCATTTCGCATTGCCATTGCTCCACTTTCCTTGCCATGGTGATGGGAACAGCCGCGGGGTCTATGCCGCAAAACCAGCATCGCAACCAGTTGTCCTGTGCATAGTTGACGATATCGAGAAACGGCGGAGAGGTTACGACGAGGGAGACAGAGTTGGACGCGATTTGGGGGATGCTATCTGATGGTTGCGTAAGAAAACACGCCTGATTAGAAGCATATCTCAATAGTTTTCTAATTTGATCATCGCAGTCTTTTAAAAGAGTACGCGTTTTTTTAAGGATAATATTTTTTACATCTCTTAAAGGTGGTTCTTGATTTCTTTTTTCGTTGATTTTTTTTTGCGAATCAACGGAGACGGCCTGATTGGGTGGCAGGGTATAAACTGAGAAAAAGCCGGATGAGTGACCCGTCAATCTACTCAGTGCGACCAGGCGAATCCATTGATCAACCTGATCAGATTCCCCATTTTTTTCTTTTTTTATAAGATATTTTTTTAAGGCGCAAATCTGCTTAAGGGTTTCCGGGTGATAAAAGACCAGTAATTCTTCCGGATATTCATCGATATCTTCGAGTTCTATATGGGATAGCCTGTCGGCGACTTGTTCGGTTGTGGGTGGATTCAGGCGAGGGAGTGTCAGAATAGAACTCAGCGGATTGATGTCGCAACCTATGGGAACGCGTCCCAAAAGAGCAGATTCGATGAGTGTAGTACCCCGTCCAGCAAAGGGGTCATAGACCGCGTCGCCTGGTAAGGTTAGTCGTTCGATAAAGAATCTGGGGAGTTGGGGCTTGAAGCACGCTCGGTATGATATTTCGTGGAGTGCGTTGGCAGCTCTTTGTTTGGCGGTCCAAAATTCGTTTACGTAAGTTTCAAGGCGAATCTGCTCTGTCTCCGTAGAGGTCACAATCGTATTTTGGCCAAATGCGTTGAAATCAGCCAATTCCCGTTTGAGCCAGTCAGATGCAGGGGATTCTATCGATAGTGTCAGTTGTTTCGCGGTCATAATATGTGTTCGTGTTAGAGGCGTTTATCGCAAATATTTATAGACATAAAACTGCTTGATGTCAAGATGGGAGGGAATATTCCATTCGGCGAATAGAAACGGATCATGGATATTTTTATCAAAAAAGAAATATGCCGAGATCTCGATCAGGCGATGGGGCGGGAGTGGCTTGAGACCAATGGTTTGGGGGGATTTGCGTGTTCGACTATTATCGGGATGAATACGCGGCGGTACCACGGCTTGCTCATTCCCGCACAAAATGAGTCGCACGGTCGATTTGTCGCGCTGTCCAAATTTGAAGAGACGCTTATTGTGCCCGATATGGGGACTTTTGAACTGAGTAGTAATTGCTACGCTGGTGCTATTCACCCGCACGGTTATCGCCATCTGGATCAGGTCCGCCTGGATCCCTTTCCCACCTTTACCTATTGTACTGACGATTTGTGTTTTGAAAAGCAAATTTTTATGGTTTATGGTCAAAATACCACTGTGATTTCTTACGGTCCCTTTGATCGCCCTGTTATGCTTACGCTGCGTCCGCTCGCGGCTTTCCGAGATTACCATCACCTGACGCGCCGGAATGATATGCTCAATGGCGATGTCGATATTTGCGATGGTTTGATGGGTTTTCAGCCTTATTCGGAATACCCGCCTTTGTATATCGCGCATAATGGAGAATTTCAATCGCGTGGCGATTGGTACTACAATTTTGAATATGCCGTTGAAGCCTATCGCGGCCTGGATGATCGGGAAGACCTGTATTGTCCCGGAGAATTTACCTTTGATCTCGAAGCGGGCGAATCCGCGCATTTGATCGTCAGTCTTGAACGCGGTACATGCGATCAGGTGAATGCGCTTCGGCAGGCTGAGGTAGATCGGAGAAATAAAATTGTTCAATCAGTTCCCAAATGCACGGGTCTCAGTTTGAGTGCGGATGCTTTTTTTGTCAGACGCAGCGACGCACGCGCTACCATTATCGCGGGTTATCCCTGGTTTACGGATTGGGGGCGCGATACGATGATTGCGCTGCCCGGTCTCGCACTGGTGACCGGACGATTTGACGAAGCACGCGATATTCTCGCTGCTTATGCACATTTTTGCGACGAGGGGATGATTCCAAACCGCTTTCCCGATTGGGGTGATATACCCGAGTACAATAGTGTGGATGCAACCCTGTGGTATGTCTATGCGGTGGATCGCTTTTTGGCGTACACAGATGATTATGATTTTGTGTGGGAAAATCTCTGGGGGGTGCTAAAAGAGATCATCCACTATTTTGTTCGGGGAACGCGCTATAATATTCATCTGGATTGCGATGGGTTGCTCTATGCCGGGAAACCCGGTGTGCAACTGACATGGATGGATGCTAAGGTGGGAGATTGGGTCGTTACCCCGCGGCAGGGCAAACCCGTTGAGGTCAATGCGCTGTGGTACAATGCGCTGTGTGTGATGCGGAATTTGGCTAATAGATATGGCGAACCCGATCTCAGTGCCGAATACGCTGGCCTTGCGAAAAAAATAGCCACGCGCTTTGCCGATGTATTTTGGAACCCCAGTACCGGATGTCTGTACGATTGCCTGACCGATGTGCCGGATGCGGCGATTCGTCCCAATCAGATCTTTGCACTCAGTCTGCCGCATCGCATACTCGATGCCGCGCGTGAACGCAGTATTCTCAATGTGGTCGAACGCGAGTTGCTCACGCCTTATGGTTTGCGAAGTCTGTCGCCGTCCGATGCGGCATACCGGGGTACTTATGGCGGCGATCCGTATAGTCGCGATGGCGCGTATCACCAGGGGACGGTCTGGGCATGGCTTATGGGACCGTTTATCACTTCCTGGGTTCGCATTCACGGCGACGAGGCAGATGTGCGTGCTAATGCAAGACGTATGTTGTGCCCTTTGTTGCGCCATGTTGAAGCGTCGGGCGTGGGACATATTTCTGAAATTTTCGATGGCGATCCGCCCCATGCCTCTCGCGGTTGCTTTGCCCAGGCGTGGAGCACTGCCGAAGTTTTGCGCGCTTTTGTGGAAGATGTGCTGGACCAGGGACCTGAAAAATGAAATAGAGGAAAATATGAACGAAATAGATCAAAATGGTCGTGAGTCGGTTGTGACAAAATGGGGACGCATTGAGATCGATTTTGAAAGTGATAAAGATTACGGAAATCCCATTCAAGAAGCGGCATTGCAGGTGGTGTTTACATCGCCTTTTGGATCGATTTACAATGTGATGGGATTCTGGGATGGCGAGCGGCAATGGCGCGTGCGTTTTTGTCCAGATGAAGAGGGCGAGTGGTCGTATGCGACGTTTTTTTCAGATGCGGAAAACGCGGGTTTGCACAATCGCGAGGGGCGTTTTATGTGCGGACCATCGCAGACGATCAGTGAATTTGATGTACATGGTCCCATTGCGCTGTCCGCAAACAGGCGGCATTTTGTTTATGCGGATGAGAAGCCGTTTTTCTTTATGGCAGATACGGCGTGGAATGGGTGTTTGCGTTCTACGCGAGATGAATGGCGCTATTATCTCAGCGAGCGGGTGCGGCAGGGGTTTAATACCGTGCAATGGGTGGCTACGCAGTGGCGTGCGGCGCCAGATGGCGATATCGAGGGCAATCCGGCGTTTTTCGGCGAGGAAAAGATTGCAATAAATCCGGCTTTTTTTCAGCGGTTGGATGACTGGGTGGAGATGACTTTTCAGGCGGGTCTGGTCAATGCGCCCGTGATGTTGTGGGCACTGGGAGGGCGCAATCATCCGAAAAAGAGTCCGGGCGTCTCGTTGTCAGAGGACCAGATGATTTTGCTGGCTGAATATATGGTCGCGCGCTGGGCGTGTTATCCCATGGTGTGGATTTTGGGTGGGGATGGCAATTACGATGGTGAGCATGCCGAGCGATGGCAGCGCGTTGGGCGCGCGATTTTCGGGAAAGGTCCTCATGCGCCTGTGGCAATGCACAGTTCGGGGCGGCGATTCCCGACGGATGAATTTCGGTCTGAAAATTGGCTCGATGTAGTGGGCTATCAAAGCGGGCATGGCGATAGCGACGAGACTTTGCAGTGGATTGTGACGGGACCGCCTTCGGAAGATTGGAAAAAGACGCCGCGCCAATTTTATATTAACATGGAGCCTTCTTATGAAAATCACGTGGCCTATCATTCAAAGCGACCACACGATGCAGCGTCGGTGAGGAGGGCGATGTACTGGAGCCTGCTCAACGCGCCAACCGCTGGCGTGACTTATGGGGGGCACGGTGTGTGGGGGTGGGACGATGGCAGTGGCCCGCCCGTTGATCATCCCAATTCGGGAACGCCTCTGCCCTGGCATGATGCGCTGCTGATGGATGGGGCAGAGCAAGTGCGCTATCTCGTCGATGCATTCGATTCTATCGGGTGGTGGACGTTGCGGCCGGCGCCAGAGTTGTTGAGCGTCCAGCCCGGCGACCGAGATGTACACAATCACATTTTGATTTCTAAATCTGTGGCAAATGATCTCGTGGTTGCCTATACACCACAGGGCGAGGCGGTGGTGGTGAAGATGGCGGGGCTGTCACCACAGCTTCGGGGTATCTGGTACAATCCGCGCGATGGCGATGTGGAAGCAGCAGAAGTGCGCGAGGGTAATGGCAAGCGCATTTACGAAGCACCGGGAGATGGCGATTGGCTTCTGGTTCTGGCATGAGGAGGGTTAAATGGATCATACTTTTGAACAGAATTGTACGGTGTCTTATCTGACAAGCCCGTAAAACCCAAGTCCTTTAGGCTTGGGTCGCATGGCGAAGGGCTTTGAAGTTGTAGTTGCTTTAGCCAGTGTGTTATGCCATATTTCACTTGACATGAATGGCACATAACTACATATTTTTATTATGGTTAAATCATTAAAATACAGATTGCGTCCAACCAAAAAGCAAGAACAAATCTTGCTGGCGCATATTGACGAATGTCGTATTCTCTATAATCAACTACTCTGTGCGAGAATACAAGCATGGAAAAATGAGAATAAGTCTCTCT
>JAPPIE010000028.1:4272-5784 GCA_028874765.1 Gemmatimonadota bacterium | reverse complement strand
ATATTTAAGCGTGTATAACGACGTGAAAGGAATTGGCACGTTGTCTTATTTCAGCTCTACGTATGGGTCCGCGCAGAAACTTCAAGGTATAATTGCATTCTCGGTTATTATGAATAACGTCGATAGCTTCCACCTGTCCCCTGGTAGTACCCGTTTTCCGGAACCCCGTACCACATTGTATTCCGGACCTTTTCTGCATGAGGTGATGCATCGCTGGGCAAACTTCATCATTGAGCCCAAGGCCCATTGGACATGGAACAGTGCCAACGGCATCCTTGGTGGATTTGACATCGCCACCCTTGTGGATCACGGAGACGGGCGGTACAGTGCCATTGGCAATGTACCGAGCTACGATGGCTTCTCTAACGGCGGATGGGCAGGCAACTACATACCCTACAGTCCGATAGAATTGTATCTTGCGGGATTGATACCACCAGAAGAAGTCCCGGATATCTGGGTTGCGGAGGACGGTAAAGCAGTGCTCGACAAAGACGGCTTTTGGGATGCTAAGTCTTTCACCGCAAATCGAGTCAAGACATATACTATCGAGGACATTATCGCCGAGCATGGCCCCCGCATTCCCGATCATACGCAATCGCAGAAGAATTTTCGTGCAGCCGTTATTCTGCTGATTAGTGAGGACTACCCGGCGACCACAGAAATGCTGGAGATACTGAGCGAAGACGTATCCTTTATGAGCCATGCGGGTTACGATCAAAACGACGAGTTTTACAATTTTTACGAAGCAACCGGTGGCCGGGCTACAATCACCATGGACGGCCTGTCGAGTCTCAAACGCCAAGGTGCCGCCAAGCCGCTGGTGCCGAGTTCGTATGGAACGCCACCGCCCATCGTAGAATGCGAGATTGACCACCATGGGCTATTGCAGCCTCATATTCATTAGCATGTCACCAACCATTCGGAAGAGAAACTCTATGAAGGAGGCATTGGCAAAGCTGCCGTCAACGACGATATAGTGTTCAGACGCGGTCAAATAGGGCATGGACCGCGTCCGAAGGGCCAGAAGCCCTACGAACCATGCCGGAGACCGAGCCAGAAGGACTGGGACAACGGGCCACACACGGACTGAGAATCAAACCGCTCGCCATGCGGATCGCGACGAGACCCAGAAGGAGACACAGGCGGGAAGAGAGACGGACGCGCCCCCACAAGCTGCTCGGGAGTGAAGAGAGACTGCTGAGAGGAAGAGGGAGCAGAAAAGGCGGACACCACAGCCCCCGGCGACAAAAGCTGAAAGCCAGCAGGCTCCCCAACAAGCACGACAAACAGCGACACGCCGGGCCAGAACCCAAGGCGCAACGCACGACGGACAGTGAAATAGGACCCCCCACGCCGAGCCGAAAGAGCAACCTGAGAGATGAAGCAGACCACAGACCCACCACCCGCGCCACGAAGCGAGAGGAGAAGCGACACCGACCGCTGGAACAACCGCTCGCTGAAAGGCACAGAAGCGGAAGACGGCCCACCCGACCAGGCAACACACCGAACAGA
>JAPPIE010000028.1:0-4172 GCA_028874765.1 Gemmatimonadota bacterium | reverse complement strand
CACAAAAGGTGGGGTTTAACGGAGATTTTTACATCATAAGAATGTGGATAAGAACACAATAGGATTAGACCGAGTTTTCCAAATTTGGGGTTGACACATCTGAACAAATTGAATATTCTTTCGTTGAACCTCGTGCTTTGATGCAATTTGCATCTCTTCCGATCTCGATACTTCTTCAGTCGGGAATCCTGCGGGTTCACAATCTGAAACAGGATCGCAAAATCCTGAGTTGATTGCGCCAAAAGGATATGGCTTGATGCTTAACAGGAGTTGGTATGAGCGAAGCTGAAGATGGCCGTTCTGGCCTTGTTTTCCCTGATGATTCAGAAGTATCTTCTGTAAAACAGTGCCTTCAGGACGCTGGTTTTTCCCGTGATGACCAGGAATGGCTCATTCGCGTTTTTGAACGTCCAGACTGTTTTGGTGATACCAGTGGGGATGCTGTATTCAAAGACGAGTTTGCGAGTTATTTTGAGTGTGACCTACCTGACATTGTGGAAAAGTTAGGAGAACCAGATCAAACCGAGAAGGATCGGCAACTCCGTCTGGCACTGCTTTTTAGCTTTCTGCTTGGCTTTGGACCTATTTATCACGGTGAAAAGAGTGGGCCCAACGAAAAGCTCGATATACCAAATGAGGTCATTCCCGAGTGGGTTGGTGCGTTCCAAAGGCATGCGGATTTTTGTGTGAAAAGTTTGGATTTGCACAAGCTCATTGAAATTTGGGACGAGTACCGATTCTTTGACCTGATTCCATTTCTCTTTCCAGAAGGCGTGCCTTTAGGCCAGGTCGCCAATTTCGAGTTGTTGAATCCGATTCAGCGAAAAGAATGGTCCAACAATGATTTTGGAGATCCTGAACAGATTGAATTTTGGTTAATCTGGCGATTCCGGGATAACGCAGAGCGTTGTGACATCATCAGGTTGGACACCCTGCTACAAGCGTTTTCTGATTTTTCTGGAGACGTTTTGGGCGACAAAATTCTCGGCCTTTTGCATGCCATTGGATATGCTATGAATACTGGCTTTGCATTGGGTACGGAACGTTTGAATCCCGTGGGTGACGGATGGCGAATTGTTGCAGATGAGTTAATTCCCTTCATGGAACTTCTGGATGAGAAACAGCCCGAGTTAAGCCGAGAACGCGCATCTTTGCTCAAAGCCTGGTGGCGGTTATCTGTGACGATTTACTATAGCGGTATGGGTGGTTTGGCGTCTGGTCTGTCTGATGAGCTGAGAGATCGGCTGGTCGCAAGTGCTGCGAAACACATGGGCATGTTGAGGAAAGTGTTGCGAGAGACGCCCGAGGACTTTGCGCGTGAGGATTCGACAGGTGAGGACGTTGATGATTTTTACGATAAGGCTTTTGAAGTGTTGTGCATCTTTGCCGCCCCGTGGCGATGTTTGAAGTCCTTATTGCTTGCTTTCACAGAGATGACTGTGCCAGCCGTTGCCTCGGATCTTCGCTACTGGCCAGAATCAGATAGAGAGCCTCCCCCTCATCCGTATAGTCGAATCCCTTCCTGGATCGGAATCTCTATGTATCCTCAGAATCTTCGGGATGAACTGGATAGAGATCCGCACTTACAGGGCTTGCGCGAAGAGTTTGCCAAATTTTGTCTTGAACGGCTTAAGACAAAAAAAACTGACACCCGGACAAAGAGTAACGTGTCTGATGACGCAGATGAAGAATTTGTTGAACCGCGCCGGACGTGGCGGCAGTGTTATGTGCAGGCATTGACAGCTTTGCGCGTGAATCCCGGTGGGCGAGCGCATAGAACATTGTTTTGGCTGTCTAAAAACGATCCCGATAAAAATGTCCGCGAATTTGCAAAAAGAGCGCACAGACAAATCCGGCATCTCAACCGCAACAAGCCGAATTTAGAGCGCGGTGCCTCATCTCGCCGACCATTATTTGAAGCCTTTTGGTGGCTTCGCCAGTCACATCTCTTGACGCTGGGAAAAGAGATTGATCAAGCAGGGGCGATACGAACGCGCCGAACAGAATTGCACCGAACACGAGAGAAAAATGATCGCCTCGATTGGGGAGAATAGTGCCCCCCTGAGGCGATGGATACCAACAAGAAAGGAGGTGAGAAAATGGCTAAATCAAGTGGTAACCGCGGTGGCAGTAGAGGTAGCACCCGAGGTAGCGGTAAAAGCGGTGGCGGTGGAAAAGGCGCAGGTTGGCCCGCCACAACAGGCAACAAGTCTGGACGTGGCCGCTATAACGCCCCGCCAAAACGCAAGTAATTGGCAGGTGCAGATCGCGGTATCTCCTTTGCCCGTCAACACCTCCGCCTACAAATAGCTTCAAAAGTATTCCCTCCCGATGCGTCGCACTTCGAGGCTCCTATAGCCTCACGATGATCCCTCTGGATTGTGCATACGACGCATCCTTTCAAGACAACTGGGATAGCAAACGTCATTCGTGAAAGGAATCAAGATGAAACTCCATTTTTTGGGTGGTGCCGACGAGGTCGGTGCTTCCTGCACATTGATTGAAATAGAAGAAAAACGCATTCTGGTAGATGCGGGCATTCGAATGGGCGTCCATCAGGATAAACAGTTGCCCAATTTTTCTGTGCCGGACGATGTGGGTATGCCCGATGAGGTGCTGATTACACACGCGCATACCGATCATACGGGTGCTCTGCCGGTGTTGGTGAATGGTTTGCCCGCAGATGTGAAGATGTATTGTACGCCAGCAACAAAGGCGATTACACGGGTATTGTTAGAAGATACTGCGAACCGGGGACAGCGTGAGCAACAAGACGGTAAGTTGCCTCTGTGTTCTCCTGAAGATGTCGCCGCAGTCTTGGAACGCATGGTGGATGTGCCGTGGGATAAACCCGTGTCGGTCTGTGATGGCGCGTTGACCGCCAGGTGGATTCGTGCCGGGCATATTTTGGGCGCAGCAATGATCTATATTGAGGGCAAACGGGAAAGTATTCTGATGACAGGCGATGTGTCGGTTGCCAATCAACTGACGATTCCGGGTATGGTTGTGCCGCAGTGCCGTCCCGATGTGATGGTGATGGAATCCACGTATGGTAATCGTTGTCACAAGGATCGCGCAAATGAAAAAGATCGGCTTGTATCGGACGTGGCTAAGGTGATTGAATCTGGCGGAAAAGTGTTAATACCGGCCTTTGCCGTGGGGCGTGCACAGGAGGTTGTTCTGATTTTGGCGCGGGCTATGCGGCGCAAGCAGATTCCCGAGTTTCCCATATGGATTGATGGGATGGTGCAGTCGGTCAATAAGGTGTATGCGACTTTTGGGGATAATCTTGCACCAGCGATGCGGGGCAGGGTAGAACGAGACGAGGATATTTTCTATTCGGATACCATAAAGCCAGTGCCGCGCAAATTTGACCGCGATAGCGTTGCGTCGTGGGAGCCGTGCTGTATTGTGGCGTCTTCGGGGATGTTGATCGGAGGCAGATCGAGTTTTTATGCCGAGAAATTAGCTGGTGATCCAAAGAACCTGATCGCAATTACGGGCTATCAGGCTGAAGGAACTCCTGGGCGCAAGTTGCAGGATGATCGCGTTCTGAACCTTGATGAACAGGAGGAACATGTAGAGTGCGATGTGAAGCGATATTCGCTTTCCGCGCATGCGGATCAGAAACAACTGGCGAATTTGGTCGAGAGACTGAAGCCGCATACATGCTTTCTTGTACACGGCGATGACTGTGCGAGGAAGAAATTGGCTGAATCTGTGAGAGAAAGGGCTCTGAATGTAGATGTGCAACTCCCCAAGAATGGCGGCGAATATACCTATACCAAGCGAGCAGGCATCGCCGACGGAAGAGAATTTTGTCGCCAACGGATTTCCGAGTTGTATGACTATCTGATAGAAGCGGGAGAGAAGGGGCCATTTCGCGTATGGGAATTGGCCGAGATGTGGTTCGGCACGGAAAAGATGACACTGATAAACGAAAAGGTGTTTCACTTGTCGTTAAAATACTCTTGGAAAGAGTTTTTTGTCCCGGATCGTCAGTCTCCTGAGTTGTTACATCCAGTGCTGATTGCGTAAATGTCACAAGAAAGTGCCCTGGCGATGTTTGGCGGGGCACTTCTTCTTTTTTTTAAAACCCGTCAAATGGACTTGACCCGTTTCGGGCGGGCAAATTCCCCATCATTGTATTTGTGCCAGGAAATTTCGATATT
>JAPPIE010000376.1 GCA_028874765.1 Gemmatimonadota bacterium | reverse complement strand
AGCCTTGTACCCACATCCACAAAAGGGCTTCGCGCTGCGCTTACGTTTAATTTTTAATTGAGATAGGTGAAGAATATATCAAAAAAAAAGCGACTCTGATGGTCGCCTGAAAATAATGCCTTAGTATCTCGCACTTTACACACGCTGTTTGGCGGGTCGTGCAGGTACGCCCATCAACATGCCTTCTGCGCTGATGTCTTCATCAATATCCGGCCAGTGAACGCCCTGACCGTCGCCGATAAGTTCATAGTTTTCACGCTGAGCAGACGTTGCGTCTGCAAGTCGCCAGGACCAGACGAGCGGTACACTGATTGTTCGACCATCCACCAAATCCGCGATGATCAATTCCTCAGTGATCTCAATGGCTTTGATGCGCGGTTCCGTATTATTCACAGTGTTCACGCCATGCCTCCAAAATTATCACGTAGTTAGATTGGATTAACCGCCGGATTTCATTCAGTTCATGAGGGGGGAAACCGTAATTTTTGCACAACGCAATGGGTTCGAGCCAATATTTGCATGTTCTTCTGTCTCGTCTCACATGCACATGCCGAGGTTCATGACAGTCAAAACTATAAAAGAAAAATCGATATGGCCCCTGTATGTTGCTGACCCTTGGCATTATGACCTCCAGCCTGAATTAGATTACTCAATATTCAAGGTTATATCAACAAAAAAATAGGAGAATCTCATGTGCACAGAGCACAATGTTCGTCAAGCTATCGCCATCCTGGTCACTACAGCCCTCTTGCTCAATGCGATGATGCCCACACTCGCGCACGCAGCTACATATCTGCAAGGCGTGGAGGCCAATGCCAATACTTTGGTCCGAGATGCCTATGTGCGAGTCATCTATCGCGACCACAACGGCCAGGAAAAAACGGAGAGGGGATGGATTGATGCGGTTGGTGAAACTTCGTTTACAATTCGCAGTGGACATTGGACCAAGAAAACCATTACATACGCCAAAGTGCTGTCCGTGATTATGAGTGAAGAATCAACCACGCTAAAGCAGATGAATGAGGTGAATCGGTTTATTGGAGAGAGAAAAAAAGAGGAAGAGTTGAAGGCCATCACGGTCATGTCACGCGGGCAGATTGATCCTGCAAAGATTACGAAGAGATGGTATGCCCATGCCATCTACATGAGAAAAAAAATAAAAAAAACAGCAACTGGAAAGATTATCCATAAGGACTCAGACCGTATTGTAATCCAAAATAGGGAGGAGTTCTGGAAAAGCTGGAAAATAGCATACAGCGAGATTGATAGACTCGCTATTGCGAAACATCAACGAGATATTGAAGGATGGATGGTTATGCAATTGCTCCATGAGGGAAATGCCAAAGTGCGCGCCCGTATTCCTTCAATTCAAAAGCAATGGATGATTGGTAAGGTTGAAAAAATGACGCAAGACACACTCGTTGTCCGTGGAGAACTTGCACTTTATGGACGTAAGGTGCCTCTTTCTTCAATTTCCGATTTTGAAGTGAACATTGGACAGCATAGAAACACGGGGAAAGGCTCTATATTCGGTTTGGCTCTCGGTCTTGCTATCCTTGCTCCAGTTGTGATAGCAGACGCGAGAGATGAGGACGAATGGCAAAGATTTGCCACAATCGTGACCGCGACGTTTATATCTCTACCTATTTGGGTTCTCTCCACTATCATTGGTGCTACAATAAAAACCGATAAATGGGTCGAGGTGCCGCCTCAACGTCTCAATCTGAGCGTTGCACCCACATCTGCAAAAGGACTTCGCGCCGCACTCACGTTTAATTTTTGATTCAAGGATTTATTTTTTTTTTGAATCCAACACGCGGAATCCATATCGCTGAAAGACCGCAGCCGCTGTGTCTGATTGAAGAAAGTGCATGGCGGTTTTGACTGTTTGTGTGCGTCGTCCTTTTACGATGGCGATTGGATAGACAATGGGTGTGCTCAATAGGGAATCGGGCAGTGTGGCTATTATTTCGACGCTAGCGCTGATTGTCGCGTCTGTGGCATAGACAATGCCGGCTGCACATTCTCCGCGGGCGACCAGTGTGAGTGCGCCGCGCACGTCCATTGCCGGGGCGATGCGGTTTTTGAGCAGGGGCCACCAGCCCAATTTTTTCAGGGCTTCTACAGCGTAGATGCCCGCAGGCACATGAGAGGGGTCGCCCAGGGCTAATTGTCCATCGAATGCGTTGGGGAAGTCAAAGTCTGCGTGGGGTTCGATATTGAATTTTTCATTTTTAGGGGAGATGATTACGAGCGCGTTGCCCAGCAGGTTGATTCGGGTATTGGGTTCGAGCAATTTTTCCGTTGCTAAAAAATCCATCCATTTTACATTAGCTGAGAAATATATATCCGCAGGCGCCCCCAGGGCTATCTGTTTGGCGAGGATCGAAGAACCGGCAAAAGACATTCGCAACGATATGCCCTGTTTTTCTGCGGTTTTGGAGAGGTCCTGCAGTGCGCTCGTCAAGCTGGCTGCGGCATATACGGTGACGGGTTCGGCAAGGGCGATTCCGCGCGTTGAGAGGCTGGTTGTGATGAAGATGTAGATGAATAGTTTTTTCATGGGATAAGGAGAATAGTATGTCCGATTTTTGGGTTCAAGATGGCGAGACGATGTTGTTTATTGGCGATAGTATTACGGATTGTGGTCGGCGTGCGGCTGAGGCGCCGCTGGGCAATGGGTATGTGCGGGCGTTTACAGAGATTGTGACGGCGCAGTTTCCCGAGCGAAAGATCGCGTATATCAATAGGGGAATAGGCGGCAATCGCGTGACGCATTTGCACGAGCGCTGGGGAGAAGACGTGATTGATCACGCGCCGGATAAGTTGTCGATTAAGATCGGGATTAATGATTTGCACAGCGTTTTGCGAGAGGCGGAGGATGCGGTTCCGCCCGCGCGATTTGAAGAATTGTACGATGCGATTTTGGATGCGACACAACGGGAGATTGGGTGTCCTATTGTGCTGATTACGCCATTTTATATTTCCACGGATACATCCGGACAGACATTCCAGAGCGAGGTTATGGCGTTGATTCCGGAGTATATCGGCATTGTGGAGAAGATGAGCGAGAAGTACGGGACAAAGCTGTTGCGTTTGCACGATCTTTTCCAGGCGCATTTGAAATATAGAGGTTCAGAAACTTTTTGTCCAGAGCCTGTGCATCCCAATCGGACAGGGCATTTTATTATTGCGGATGCGTTGTTTAAGATGCTGTGTGAGGCGTGAGAGGCATACCATATCGGCTTTCTTCAATTGGAGGCATATCAATGGACAAGCTCAAAATTGCACATATCGGCACGGGGAATCGAGGGGCAAATGTGTATCTTCCGCTCATCGCTAAATTGAAGGACGACCTTGAACTGGTCGCTGTTTGCGATGTAAGCGAAGATTCTGTCAAGGCGCAGGGCGCAAAGTATAACGTTGCTGCATATACAGACACCGCTGAGATGCTGGAAAAAGAGAAGCCAGATATCTGCTCCATCGTTATTACCCCGAGCAATAATCATATCCCGGGGCTGTTGTGCTCTGAACACGGCGTGAGTTACTGCACCGAGACGCCGATTGACACAGACCTCGGCTGGGCGGATGAGATGATGGAGTCCGCAAAGCAAAATGGGACGAAGATTGAGGTCAATGAAAACTATTATCGCGTGCCATCGGAACGGATTAAACGCGAGATGATTCTGGCGGGTGTATTCGGTAAAATCAATGTTGCCTACAACGAATTTCGCGGACACGGGTATCACGGGATTGGCTTGATTCGCAGTTACGTCGGGTTTGATAACGAACCTCTGCGCGTGTTCGGTGTTCGAAAGAGCTTTGCAGTGCAGGAGCACATCTGGCGGCGGGGTCAGCCGACACGCGACTCAGAGGATTGGCAGCAAGGCGTCATCGAATTTGCCGATGGCGCGGTCGGGGTATTCCATTTTAGCAGTTTGTCTTATGGTTCGCCGCTTCGCGGTTTCAACGGCACGAAGTTCTACGCCGAGCGTGGGATGTGCTTCCGCGATGAAGCGGTCATTCTGAATGACACTGCCGATGAGCAGCGCAAAATCACGATCACCCGCAAAACCAACGATGTCGATGGGTTTGAGACCCTCGCCGCTCTTGTGGCGGATACAACGCCGGAGGTGGTGTGGGAAAATCCGTTGCAAAATTATCCGCTCAGTGATGGCGAAATTACTGTCGCGTCAGAGTTGATGAGTATCGCAAATGCCGTTCGCAACGATACCGAGCCTGAATATGGGGCTTATAACGGTCGCAAGGACCGGGAGATTGACGTGGCGATGGCGAGATCGTGGGCAAATGATGGTGAGCCTGTGGCGTTCCCATTTGAATACGAGCGGCGGTAAGCTCTCCAGAGGAACATCACCCTGATCATCTGTGTACATCTGCGTTCATCTGCGAAAAACACTCAAATTACTCGCGTTTTTTTCTGCGGATGCTTTTCGCCTTCAGCTTTTTCAACCGTTCTGCTGCTTCGTTCAGGCTGTCGAGGGTGCGGCAG
The DNA here is from genome assembly GCA_028874765.1 of Gemmatimonadota bacterium. GTDB lineage: Bacteria > Latescibacterota > UBA2968 > UBA2968 > UBA2968 > VXRD01. The sequence continues at coordinate 1,282 of JAPPIE010000376.1, read as the reverse complement.
AAGGCAAATCGCAAGTATCGGTTGCCTTCATTGCCCGTTGCGTAGAAGTTGTCGCCTGGTACAGGGGTGACACCGATTTTCCGGGTCATGTACAGGGCGGCATCGGTTGGATTCATGCTGCATAAGGTGGGGACAGAGCGGTAATCGGCAAAGAGGTAGTAGGAGCCGTCGGGTGGGGTGATTTTGAATCCGGTGGATTGGAGGGCTTTGAGGAGCAGGTTGCGTTTTTGTAAGAATGGTTTATGAATATTTTTGAAGATGGCGTCGGGCAATTGCAACAGGTGCTCGGCGCCTTTTTGCAATGGGGTGGGGGCCTGGACGACGAGGGTGTCGTGAACAGCGCGAATTTTCGGGGTGTGTTGTTCGGGCGATATGACCCAGCCGACGCGCCAGCCGCTGGCGTTGGCGGTTTTGGTGATGGCGTTGACGACGATGGTGCGCTCGGCCATGCCGGCGAGTGTTGCAGGGCAGATGTGGACGCAATCGCCGTAGAGGATGTGTTCGTAGATTTCGTCGGTGATTAAAAATAGGTCGTGTTTGCAACAGAAGTCTGCGATGAAGGCGAGTTCTGATTCGGAGAAGACTTTGCCCGTGGGGTTGTGTGGCGTGTTGAGGATGAGTGCGCGCGTGCGTTTTGCCGCGGCGGTCCATTCGTCTTTGTCGAGTGCCCAGCCACCGCTTTTTTCGCGCAGGGTGACATATTCGCAGTGCAGCCCAAACAGGCTGGCCTGGTTGGGATACATTTCGTGAAAGGGTTGTAAGACGATGACGCCATCGCCGGGATTGCACAGGGCGCGAAGTGTTGAGGAGAGTCCTTCGGTCGCGCCTGCGGTGACGGTGATTTGCGTTTCGGGGTTGGGACGAAAGGCGTAGAATCGCCGGGTGTAGTCTGCAATGGCTTTCCGAAGTTCGGGCAATCCGTAGGGGAAGGAATACTGGTTGTAGCGGTCGTGCTGGGGTTGGAGGATGGCGCAGAGGTCTTTGAGGGAACGGTTATCGTTCTCCTCGTTGCGCGCGAGGAGGTCGCGCAGGGTGAGTGCGTGCAATTGCTCGGCGCCTTCATCTGAGCCGCCCAGAATGGCGGCGATGCCAGCCCAGGCGAGGTCGTAGAGTACGGGTTCGTCTGTGATCCCTTGAGAGAGGTTTACGGCATTGTGCTCAAGGGATAGGCGGGTCATGCGCCGGATGACGGATTCTTGTGGGGAAGAATCTCTTATCCCAGCAGTCTCTGTTCCCATGCTTTTATGTATTCTTCGGGCGATAGTTGGCTGTCCGGTGCGCT
>JAPPIE010000184.1:2631-5794 GCA_028874765.1 Gemmatimonadota bacterium | reverse complement strand
GCCGTCTATGGCGTGGGTTTTGAGCATGTTTTGTATGACCATGGCTTTGGAAAAGTTTTCGTGCTGGTCCAATGCACCAAAGACGCGGTCTTCAAAGTAGGTTGTAAGGCCGAGTAATTCGACTTCGCGGCGGACAAAGACGCGGTCGGTGCCGCTGGCTAAATAAAGTACCAGGCCGCGGTTGGACAGGTTGTCGAGCAGGGCGCGGGTATGGGGGAGCATGAGGTCGTCGGGGTCCATTGCGCCGGTTTCGAGGCCGCGAATGCGATGGGCTATGTGGGCGTTGAGCAGGTCGTGAAAACGCTGTTTGTAGGTGAGAGGATCATCTGGTGTGCCGCCGCGTTTTTGGATTTCTCGACAGAGCTGAATCATCTGGTAAATGGTTTGTTTGCCGGTGAGGCGGTCGATAAATTCGGTGACCAGGACGCGATGTTCCGCTTCGGTTTCGCCTGTGTTGAGTTCGGAGAGTATCTCGACCATCATGGGGATCATGATTTCACGCCAGCCCTGGCGAATGAGCGACAATGTGCCGTCAAAATCAAAGAGCACTGAACGATAATGCCCCCGGGTGATGTGTGTTGCAATGATTTCGATGTTGCCGATGTGTTGACTCATAAATTTATTCCTGTTAGACGGTGCGTCAATAAAGGGATTCGCGCTTTAAAAATCAAGTGGGTAATTATCCTGTTCTCGACCAAATGTGTTTGAAAATTTTGGAATCTCCGTTATATTGTAATACTTGTCCAAATCGGATTTTTTTAAAAAAAGGCGCGATGAATGCAGAGCGATAGCACGTCAGGTCACGTGGCATCGGTCGAGACGCAAAATGGAAATTTTCGGCTTGACGCGGTGACGGTTGACGAGCAGGTGCATCATGTGCTTTCTATAAATGGGCATGCGATTGCGAGTAGCAGTTCCGATTTGGAGATCGCACTTGCCGATCTCGCACTATCTGGCATTTCTCCAGGTCAGAGATATGCCGATGTGTTGGTCGGTGGGCTTGGACTGGGTGTGACGCTGAGGCAGGTGCTGAAGCACAGGGCTGTGCAGTCCGTTTGTGTGGTGGAAATTGAGCCGCAAATTGTAGAATGGAATCGCACGTATTTGACCAATGCCGATTTGCTGAATGACGCACGGGTCGAGCTTATTGTGGGCGATTTTTGTTCTTATGTGCAGGGTTCTCCGCGCAATTATCACGGTATTGCGATGCACATTGATGTTGGGCCAGATCAGGTGGCGCGAGCAGAGAATCGCCAGGCTTACAGTTTGTCGATGTTGCGCGTGTTGCAAATGCGACTTCGGGCGGGCGGGGCACTTGCGATTTGTGCGGGTGGGTCATCTTACGAACGGGCACTGCGGCGCGTTTTTGATGCTGTTTCTATGCAGTCCGATCCTGTAGATCAATTCAGATCGCGTAGAGTTTATCAGGTTATAGCGCAATAGCAGAACAATTCTCCTCCAAATGGGTGGATTATGAGAAAGGGGCTTGTGATGAGCAAGGATTCACTTAAAGTTATTGATAATCGGACAGATGAAACGTATGATTTACCTATTACTTATGGTACGTATTCTGAGGACGGTGCCCATGTGCGTTCGGCAGATTTGAACCAGATCAAGGGTTCGGATAATGATTTTGGTCTGTTGGGATACGACCCGTCGTATGTCAATACGGCGTCTTGCAGCAGTGCGGTTACGTATATCGATGGTGCAAAGGGAATTTTGCGCTATCGCGGATATCCCATTGAGCAGTTGGTGGCGGAGTCTTCGTATCTCGAAGTGGCTTATTTGCTGGTTTATGGCGAGTTGCCCAGCCGCGATCAATTGGATGGATTTTCCGAGCAGGTAAATTCTCAAACGGTGATTTCAGACGATATTTTGTCTTTTATCGATGGTTTTCCCAAAGGGTCTCATACGATGGGTATGCTGGTGGGTGCGCTGGGGGGGCTGTCGGTTTTTTACGATGATGAGGGAGATTTTGGAACCGAAGAGGCACAACTTCGTCATATTTGTCGGTTGGTTGGCAATATTGCGACCATAGGTGCTGCGGTGCATCGCCGCAGTGCGGGTCTGCCTTATGTGTCTTCAGATCCCGGGTTGGGATTTTACGGCAATTTTTTGAATATGCTGTTTGGGACAGAGGGCGAGGCCTATCGGGCTGATCCTGTGCTCGAGCGCGCGCTGGAAGTGTTGCTTATTTTGCACGCAGATCACGGCCAGAATTTATCTACCAGTATCATGCGGGGTATTGCCAGTGGAGGGGCGGATCCGTATTCATCTATGGCCGGTGCAGCAGCGGCGCTTTACGGTCCGGCACACGGGGGCGCGAATGAGGCGGTGCTGAATATGCTCAATGAGATCGGCTCGGTGGATAAGGTGCCGGCTTATATCGAGCGGGTGGAGAACAAAGAGGTGGTGTTGCAGGGGTTTGGGCATCGGGTTTACAAGAATTATGATCCGAGGGCGGCGATTGTCAAAGAGACCGCGTATAGTGTGTTTGAGGTGACGGGTAAAAATCCCCTGATTGATATTGCGCTGGAGTTGGAGCGGATTGCCCTTCAAGAGGAGTATTTTATTTCGCGTCAGTTGTATCCCAATGTGGATTTTTATTCGGGTATTATCTATCAGGCTATTGGGTTGCCCACGCGGATGATGACGGTGTTATTCGCGGTGGGACGGTCTTGTGGCTGGCTGGCGCAGTGGAAAGAGATGCTGGGGGATAGCGAACAGAAAATCGCCCGTCCGCGCCAGATTTATACCGGAGCAGATATACGCGATTACGTGGCGATGGGTCAGCGGTAATTTCTCGTTGTAACAAGAATTGGAGGCAGGCGATGGCTTTTATTCATATTCCCAAAGGCTGGCAGTTGCCCGAAGGCGAGGTTACGCCTGAAGACATTTACCTGAATCGTCGGCGCTTTATGCAGGCTATAGGTGTTGCAGGCGCGAGTGCGGTGATTGGCGCGGGTTGCGCGGTGGCAGAAGATGAGTTTGAGGTGGAGGTTCCTCCATCGCTGCCGGGTTTGTATCCGGCAAAGCGCAATGAAAAGTACACGGTGGAGCGGGAATTGACGGAGGAGAAGGTTGCCGCGCGATACAATAATTTTTACGAGTTTACCACGAATAAGGGCAAGGTTCACGAGTTGACAGATAAGTTTGAGGTGCG
>JAPPIE010000184.1:0-2531 GCA_028874765.1 Gemmatimonadota bacterium | reverse complement strand
CGCAGTCCTGGTATCCGTGGCCTTATTTTGAGGGGCTGACTATGGAAGAGGCGACGAATGAACTGACGTTGCTCACGACGGGTATTTACGGTCATGCGTTGCCCAAACAGCACGGGGCGCCCATTCGGTTGGTTACGCCGTGGAAATACGGGTATAAGAGTATTAAGTCCATTGTGAAGATCGAGTTCACGAAACGGCAACCGCCGACGTTCTGGAACAAGGTGGCACCTGCTGAGTACGATTTTTGGTCTAATGTAAATCCCAATGTGCCACACCCGCGCTGGTCTCAGGCTACGGAGCGGTTGATCGGGACGATGGATCGCGTGCCTACCCAAATGTACAATGGGTATGGCGATTATGTGGCGCATCTGTACGGTTAGTGGAATACAATACTTGCTGCATGTCAAACCGCTCGGTGAGATGATTGCCGAGCGGTTTGATGTTCACGGGTTCGGATACGAGATGAAAATGGGCTTGTGTGTTGCATATTGTTCAAATTCTATTAGATTGGATACGAGATGAAAAAAATAGTATTTGTATTGTTCTTGTTGATAAATGGGTCGGTTCATACCCTTTCAGGGGAGGAATCTGTGAAGACTTTGGAGCCTGAACTGAATGATGTTGGCCTGAGTATTGGGCATGCGCCGCCTGCGTTTACACTGCCGGATTTGTACTCTGGGGAGATGATTTCTTCGAGTGATTTTCGCGGGAAGAAAACAGCGTTTTTTATGTGGGCGTCCTGGTGAGGGTGCCGCGCTCAGTTGCCTGGATGGCAAGCGTTTTATCAGGAGTACGGTGAACAGGTTGAGGTGGTGGTTATTGCTCAGGATGCACAGGGGGCCGAGGTTGCCAGACCCTGGGTTGAAAAGGCCGGTGGTACATATCGCGCATTGCTGGATCAGCACAACGCGGTTGGCAAGGCGTATAATGTCAAATTTGTTCCGGTTGGGATTTTTGTGGATGAAGAAGGGCGACTTGTCCGCAGTGTTGGTAGCGTTAATATTGACAATGAGACGCTGCGCGGAGAACTGGTCGAGTGGATAACAACGGGGGCTATTCCCGGCGCATGGCGCGATGGGGATAAGGGTGCGAAACCCCGCGCGCTGACTGCGGATGAGCAGGAGGCCGATGCAATATTTCAGCGCGCTATTGTGTTGCTAAAACAGGGCAAGCGGGAAGACGCGATTGCAGAGTTAAAGCGCGCGTATGTTCTGGATCCCAAGAATTGGTTGATTCGAAAGCAGTTGTGGGCGATAGAGAATCCCGGGATGTTTTACGATGGCAAGGTCGATTATCGCTGGCAAAAGGAACAGATGGCGAGAGAAGATGAGGAGTTGAAAAAATGAAGTATCGCGGTAGAAGATTGACTCAGCTCGTCAGTTGCGGTGGTTGAGCATCGAAACTCGATCCAGCGGTGCTGGATGTGATTTTGAAAAAATTGCCGCCCGTGGCACATCCCGATTTGATGGTGGGGATGAATACGGCTGATGATGCCGGCGTGTTTCGGATTTCTGAGGATGTGGCGCTTATTCAGACGGTGGATTTTTTTACGCCTATTGTCGATGATCCGCAGGCGTATGGACAGATTGCGGCAGCCAATTCGCTAAGCGATGTGTATGCGATGGGGGGGCGTCCGATTACTGCGCTGAATATTTGCGGGTTTCCGAGTGATGATGTCGAGCCAGAGGTGATTGCCGAGGTTTTAAGAGGGGGACAGGAGAAGGTGGCGGAGTCTGGCGCGGTTTTGGTGGGTGGACATTCTGTGGAGGATGTGGAGCCTAAGTTCGGGTTGTCTGTGACGGGGGTTGTGCATCCAGACGATGTGAAGACCAATGCGGGTGCTCAGGTAGGAGATCGTCTGATTTTGACCAAGCCGCTGGGTACGGGTTTGATGTCGGATGCGTATCAAAATGGCGAGATCGATGAAGATGCTTTGCAGATTGCGGTGGATTCTATGGTGCAGTTGAATCGCATCGCAGCCGAGGAGATGGTTGCATATAAAGCGCATGGGTGTACGGATATTACTGGATTTGGGTTGCTCGGTCACGGGTTGGAGATGGCGCAGGCGAGTGGGGTGGGGATTCGCATTCGTGCTTCTGATGTGCCGCGTTTTGATCTGGCTTTGCAGATTGCAGAGGAGCGCGAGGGCGGTGGTTTGCGGCGCAATCGGGCGGCGCGCGGGCATGCGGTGCGATTTGCCGATGATGTTGATGAGGCTTTGAGGCGTTTGTTTTTTGATCCGCAGACTTCTGGCGGTCTGTTGATTGCACTTGCGCCCGATGTGGCTGATGCTTTTCTTGAGTCGTTGGACGATCGCGGTGTGATGGCTCGAGATATTGGCGAGGTGGTTGCAGAATATCCCGGTGAGATTGAGGTACGAGCGTGATTGGGAGTGGATGGGGAACTGGTGTCCCCCGCGGGCTTCAAACCCGTTGTTGCGTGCTAACCCCACGCTTGGTGGGTTCGATTCCCACACATTCCCGCCATTTTTGATAGCGGAGAAACTTTCTGAGTTTCTCCGCTGTCTTTAT
>JAPPIE010000123.1 GCA_028874765.1 Gemmatimonadota bacterium | reverse complement strand
CCTCAAACACCGCCCGCAAGGTCTCGGGCGTACAACCCAAATTCGGATACGCAGGTGCCGGGCCGGGCCAGGGCTCAATCGCGAGAAAAACCCCGTGTGCTTCTGCCTCTTCCACAATCTCTGGATAAACCTGCTTGAACACCTCAAATGTCTCAGCCCGAGCCTGCAATCGGTCGTCGGGAGCCAAACACAAAAAAATCACCCCTGAACCGTATGCGCCAACTGCCTGAATGCGCGCTTTCATCGCGGCCACAGCTTCTTCTCGCACACCATCATCTTTGCTCAACAACCCACCGCCTGCCCCCCAATCCACAGTGCCAATTCCAATCTCAGCACTATCACACAGCTTGCGAATTTCAGCATCTACTTCGGGCAAATCAATTGACCCCAAACCATTTTCTGCTGCCCACTGAATAATGCCCTCCAACCCCATTTCCCGCCCCATCGGCGGGATTCGCATACCCACATGCATTGCGTTACCTCCTGATAAAAAACTGTTGTCAGTTGTCTCATCTGCGCTGATATGAAAACGCCTTGTGATGGTGAAGTCAAGAAAAATGATAAAAGTCTGAATTGCGTCAGTAGTAAAATCGAAAAGAAAAAAACAGAATATTGGAATACCCGCCGAACTCCGATTGAAAATGCTCGGATTTCGGGCGATCACCAATACCTATAAACGCGCCCGCAGAAAGATAGAAATCCTGCGCGATATTGTATTCAATCGCAGGCGAAAAAAAGAACGACGAATCAGTGACATTGGCGAGAAACTGCCCACTCAACGCGACCAGCGGCGTGAGTTGATGGGTGATACCGAGCGCGAGGTAGTGGGTGCCCATAAGATAAACGGCAGCATCGCGATATGCCGGGCGATCTAAGTTGACGAGATAATCTTCAGGGTCGCGCACCCCCGCTCCATTGAAGTGGTATTCGATGAATCCATAAGTCTCGCCACCGAAACTGTAATCTATGCCAGTAGATACGCGAAAATAGTCGCTCGCATCTCGTCCCATCGTGAAAACGCGGGTCCCCTCTATCCAAGCACCAACACTTCCAATGCCACGCGCAACCTCAAGACCAACGAGCAACTGCTCGCGGAAACGGACGAGTAGCGGTGACAGATCGGTTTCTGCCGCATTGAATTGACCGCGAACAAAAAACGCGCTCCGATCAACCGCGAAGTCTCGCCCAAACACATACCCCACATCGACTTCACTCAGTGCTCCGATCGGGACGCGCACGCGCACGGCATCGACACCAGGTCGGTCTTCCGTATCCAACTCGCTATAGGTAAACGGCGCGATCACATCCGTCGGATTGACGACCCGCGCACTTCCCCACGCAATCGCCTGACGCCCGACAATCACATCTGCAAAAGGCAAACGCGCTATCACATTGGCGCGGTCGAGGTTTTGAAACACGCCAACGCTACCGATGGAATCATTATCGCCGGGATAAATAGGCGACTCCAGGTCGGCAACGCGATAATCGTGCGGATCAATGGTAAAGACCTCCGCCTGATTCTCATCCTGAATACGCAGGATAAAGTCGTAGGCAAAATCAACCGAGATGCGCTCGCTGAACGAATTGGCGAGATCGAGCCGCAGCCGATTACTCACCATACCAGTCACGGGATCGCCCACCTGCGGCGGATCAAAGGCAACGGAGAAACCCTTGTAAAAACCACTCAGTTGTACAGCCGTGACAGCCTGTGGCAAAAACACAATCATTGCCCCAACAAGCCATCTCATGGCGACCTCACCTCATCGCGCTCAATCTCTCCGTCTTTCAGCGCAATCAGCCGCCTCGCGCGCGCCATCACCATCGGATCGTGCGTAGAAAAAATAAATGTCATTCCAGTCTGCGTATTGAGCCGATACATCATATCGAGCAACTCAGCGCCGATCTTTGAATCGAGATTCGCCGTCGGTTCATCCGCCAGAATAATCGCTGGCTGAGACACCATAGCCCGCGCAATCGCGACCCGCTGCTGCTGTCCACCCGAAAGTTGCGTCGGCTTCCGACTCGCCATCCCACCTAATCCCACCTCATCCAGTATCGCCAGCACGCGCTCGTGTCGCACGGATTTGGGCACCTTTTGCAGGAGCATAATATACTCGACATTCTCCTCGACGGTCAGCACCGGAATCAAATTGTACGCTTGAAAGACAAAACCGATATTATCCCGCCGAAAATCCGAAAGCGCATTACCACTCATACGCGACAAAAGTTTGCCATTGAGCCATACCTTTCCATCTGTTGGTGTATCCAGCCCAGAGATGATATTGAGAAAAGTCGTCTTCCCCGATCCAGATGGCCCAACCAATGCTGCAAATTCGCCGCGTTCAATGGACAGATCAATCCCGCGCAAGGCGTGAACGGGCACGCCATCGTCCGAATAAACTCTGGTCACCCCTTCTGTCACAATTACAGACACCGCGATATCCTCTTCAAAAACTCCTTCGCATCGCCGTCGCCGCAGACATCTTCGCCGCAGACCGCGCCGGATACAGCCCTGCGATAATTGTAAAAACAAAGATCCAGATCGAATAAAAAATGAACGGCTGGATACGCAGATCCGGATAGATCAACTCCTGCATAGTGATGCCCATCATCTCGATCCCCGTATAGTCAATGCCAATCGTTGAAAAAATTAAAGTGACACAGAACCCAAAAATCGTACCCAAAATAATACCCAGAACTGCCAATGCCCCCGCCTCAAACAGAATCAACCGCGCCATGCCAAACGGACGCGTGCCAATTGCGCGCAACACACCAAATTCAAACATCCGTTCGTAAAGCGACATAAACAGCGTATTGACAATGCCAAAAACAACCACGCCAAACAGCACAAAGCCCATAATGTACTTGCTGAACTTCGACATCTCGAACATCGCTTGCACCTCTGGCAAAACCTCTGTCCAGCTACGCGCTTTGTTTCCCCCTTGCGAATAAGTTTTCCAAAACAGCAGGCTCTGATCCTCCGCTGATGTCGAATCGATAAACTTCAGCGCAATCTCATGCGCCCCCGCGCCGAGAGCGAGCATCTGCTGCGCCTTCCCCAATCGAATAAACGCCATGCCGCTATTCATCCCCTCGTCGGCAAAACGATAAATACCAGAAACGCGAAACATCTCCTGCGAGAGATAGCCGCTCCCGGCTTGCGCCATCGTCACGACAATCCTGTCATTTAATCCCACCTCGAGGCGTTCCGCGAGTTCCTCGCCCATGACAATATCCCGCGAATTTAATCCCTCAAAATACGCGCCTTCAACAATCGCATCGTCAATTTGGGACAGATACTGCTCAGTAGATGGTTCCACACCCACGAGATTGACCGCCGCAACAGTTGCCGGTGAAGTTATCATACCAAAGGCGAACGTCCGCAAAGTGAAGTGCGCCACGATACCTTCCCGTCGAAGATTGGCGACCACCGCATCGAGTTGGTTAACCGTCAACTCAACTGCTTGCTCTTCGGAAAACCCCTCCCGATGAATCTGTGCATCTCCCAGAAATGACGCCGTCGCCGTTTTGACCATGTTCCGCTCCATCCCCAACCAGAGGGCATCGGCAAAGATAAGGGCCGCAAGTCCAATTCCCATAGCTGTTGCAGCAATAATGGAGCGGCGTTTATGCCGAAAGAGATTCTTCCACGCGAGCTTTATCAGTATCCAGGACATAGTTCCTAATGCGTTCTCATTGCGCTGGCTGGGGCAATTCGCGCTGCTCTCAGCGCGGGAAACAGGCTGACAAAAATTGCCGAGACAAGGACCGTAACTGCGGGAATTGCAAGGCTTCGCACCGTAACTGCGGCGTACATCGTCTGAAACACAATACCGCCATAGGAGAACTCTTGCGGCAGTGAAATGCCGTAGATCGACAGCAAATAGTTAAGACTCGCACCGAACAATGCACCAATAAAAATGCTGCCAAGCGCGATGAACGTCACCTCAGCCACCACCACCCCGAAGATCTGACTCGGCTTTGTTCCCATCGCTTTCAACACGCCGTATTCTCGCGTGCGCTCCAGCACCGACATCAGCACCGTATTCAGCACGCCAATGGCGACAATCAGCATAATAATCATGCGTCCGATAAGATCGCCCTGTCTATCGGCCTGCATCGCGCGATAAAATGATTTTGCGACGACCTGCCACGGCGACACCTGAAGCGTTGTATCATTGATCTGCGCCTCAATCGCAGCGGTGATTTTGGGAACGTGATCCAATGCTTCGGCGATCACGGCGATTTCATGAACGCGCCCGTCGAGCACGAGCAAGTCCTGCGCGTCATCGATATGGAGATAGCATGCCATCCGATCAGTCGCTTTATCGCCGCTTTCTGCAATGCCGATAATCGTGTACAAATCATTGGCGATAGCACCATCCGTGCCCTGTGTGACGAGCACAATTTCGCGGCCAACATCCGCCTTCAGAATGCGCGCCAACCCAACGCCGAGAATCGCTTCGCGCGCGGCGGTATTTGAAAACATCGCCCCACTGGTGATCTTCTGATCAAACCGCGTGGCTTTCACCTCACGCCCCACATCGACGCCGATGATTTGCACCCCCATTGTCTTATCGCCCACCGAACCGAGTCCCGCTGAATAGATGCGCGGCGTCCACGCCTCAACACCCTCAACACCGGCAATCTTCTCGCCAATGGATTCATAACTGTCGATCACATCGTAAAGTGACGGCTTGTCGAGATAGCCCAGGCGATGCACTTGAATATGCCCGATGCGATTCCGCGTGAACATTGAAATAATATCTGAATACGCGCCATCTGACCAGCCAATAAAAACCGACGAAAGCGTGAACCCCACGATCATTGCAAGCGCAGTCAACACAGTGCGCCGTCTTTGACGAAAGATATTGCGAAATGCTATTTTGAGCATCGTCATTTCCTCTGAAGATTGCGCCGCGTGAATACATCGTCATCTATCTGCACATCAAACTCGGCCCTGAGATAACGCATAACCGTTTTGTGCCTGTCCTTGTTCTGCGGCACCATCTCCATCACGGATGGAATCGTCTTGCCGCCGAATGACACAATCTCCTTGAAATTCAAAACCCGCATCAACTTGCCCTTCTCATCGTAGAAATGTTGCCACACCGGAATCAGATCATCTGCCCGCACAGCCGTAATGAGCTTGCCCCAAACAATTGGAGAATCTTCCTTTGGAATGAACTGGATGTAAAGATGCCCCGGTTGTGCGTCATCTGGCACAATCAAATCGTAGATATAATCGTTGAGCATTGACGACTCTTTGACGAGATCATCATTTGTAAAATCCGACCCCATCCACGACCCCATCATCATCGATGGCGGCACTTTTATCACCTTGTTGGTCTTTGGAAGATAATTCCACATCTCGTTGCCGATGCGCAGCGTTGTAACGCCCTTTTCCTTTTTGGGCGCGTCAATGCGTATGAAAGTCTTATCCATCCCCTTTGTCCACACCCTCAACGACAGTGTGCGTTCCCAGTGCGGCGTAACAATTTGCATCTCCATATCAGCCACGCTGGTATTGCTGCGATAGAGCGCGTCAATTTTTTTTACAATAGTTTCCACATCCTGCTCAGATGCCAACGGCACAACGGGATAGGCAAACAGGATGACAAATGCCATTAAAAACAATCGGTAAATCATTTTAATATCCTCACGCACTTCAATAGAGATGGCTGGGCTAATCGTTATTTTTCCTTGCTCCACACCAGTCTCTAACATAAATTTTTCCCATCATGAACACCCTTGAAAACTACCGCATCCTCATGGATAGCCTCGATCCCCAAAATACCCCTGTGGTGCAATTTG
>JAPPIE010000266.1 GCA_028874765.1 Gemmatimonadota bacterium | reverse complement strand
ATGAGCGATAAAGGGTATGCGAATCCCGAGTTGTTGATTTCGCCACGGGAATTGCAGGAGAGGGCTGCCGATGTCTGTATTGTGGATACGCGGCCGACGCATGCATATCACGCCGGGCATATTCCGGGTGCGATTCATCTGGATCTTTATTCGATCAGTTTGAACGATACCCGCGAACAGGCTTTTGATGCGTTTATGTGGATGCTCGGTTATTTGTTTAGTAACCGGGGTATTGGTACGGATAAGACGGTGGTCTGGTACGAGGATGATTCCGGGGTGCGCGCGTCGCGGGGTTTTTGGATTTGTGAATATCTGGGGCATCCCGATGTGCGCGTGCTGGATGGGGGATGCAATGCGTGGAAGGCTATGGGCTATGAATTGACGACGGATTGCGAGGAGGCAGAACCTGCGGAGTTTGTCGCAGAGGCGGTGCCGGGGCGCCACATGGGGGCGGATGTCTTAAATGGTCTTTTGGGGCGCGAGGATGTTGTGCCTCTGGATACGCGCGGTGACGATGAGTATTTTGGGCGCAATGTGCGGGCTGCGCGAGGAGGGGCTATTCCAGGTGCTGTGCATGTTGAGTATGTGAATAATCTGGATGAGATGGGAGCGTTTAAGCCGGCGGATGAATTGCGGGCGATGTACGAGGCCGTGGGGATTTCGCCCGATAAGGAAATCGTGCCTTACTGACAGGGCGGGTACCGCTCTTCCCAAACGTACCTGGCATTGCGGTTGCTGGGGTATGAGAAGGTCCGAAATTATATCGGATCGTGGAAAGAGTGGGGTGACCGGCTGGATTTGCCGGTCGAAGTGCCTGAAGAGAAGTAATGCAGAAGGAGGTCATATCTTGGATTGTAATAATCGTCCCAATGTTCTCATTTTGATGAGCGATCAACACCGCGCGGATTGGATGACGTGTGCCGGGAATAATACGGTGCCTACGCCGATGATAGATCGCGTGGCTGCGCGGGGGGTGCGGTTTGAGAATGCCTATTGTCCCTATCCGGTGTGTACGGCTTCGCGTATGTCGCTGTTGACGGGTTTGTACGCACATAATACGGGGGCAATTAACAATAGCGATCGGCTGGATTGGCGGTATCGCACGGCGGCACATCATTTTGCGGATCATGGATATTTGACGAGTTTGATCGGTAAGATGCATTTTAACGATGCACATAACCACGGTTTTGCGTCGTATTTGTCGATCAACGATTGGTTGATGTATTTGGGTCCGAAGGTCGGGCATTATGCGAATGAGATTGCCAATCACGCGATAGGCGAGGGGTTTTTCAATTCGGTTTTTGATACGGGTAGTGGGTTTCCCGATGTGTCGGTGCTGTGGGAGGGCGCAAGTCCATGGGCAGGCAATGTGGCTCGGTGGGATTTTTCGAGCACGGCTTCGCCGTTGGATGCCGAAGATCATCTGGATATGTTTGTGGCGCGCGAGTCTGTGAAGTTTATGCGCGAATATCGCGATCAGCCGTTTTTTCTGGTGGCGAGTTTTATGAAGCCCCATCCGCCTTTTTATCCGCCGCGCGAATGGGCAGAGCAGTTTTCGCCGGGGTCGATAGATCTGGTGGAGGTGGGGGATAGTTCGCAGTATCCGAGGCATATTCAACAGCGCATTGATAGGACGCAGGGTATGGGTGAAAAGCGGCTTCGGGCGCATAAGGCGGGGTATATGGGCAATCTATCTTTTGTCGATTATTGTATTGGGCGCGTGCTGGATGGGTTGGAGGAGTTGGGGCTGGTGGAAGATACGATTGTGGTCTATACTTCGGATCACGGCGAGATGGGCGGTGAGCACGGGTTGTATCAGAAGTTTTGTATGTTTGAGCCTGCGGTGAAGGTGCCTTTGATTGTGAGTTGTCCTTCTCGTTTTCCAGAGGATCGGGTGGCTTCTGCGTTGACCGAATATTTTGGGCTGTATCCCACGCTTTCAGAGTTGTGCGGGTTGTCGGCGCCCGATCGGACGACGCTGATGGATTTTGAAGGTGCTCGCGAGACAATGGATGCGGAGAGTTTTGCCAGTATTGTGCGCGATCCCGATACCCAGGGTCCCGATGCCGCGTTTTCCGAGCATGGTTTGCGCTCTCATGTGCCCCAATATATGGTGCGGGCTGAACGGTTTAAGTACGTTTATAATGATGGGGGTTCGCAACATGAATTATACGATTTGGAAAGTGATCCGGGCGAGTGTATCAATTTGATTGATAATCGAGATTTTGCAGGTATTTGCGCGGATTTACAGGAGCGATTGTTCGCGTGGTACGATCCGGGTTCCAATCCTTATCGCGAACGGTGAGATTGAGGTATTGGAGGGACTATGGCAGATCGAAAAACTTGTTTGATGCAGGCGATGCGCGGTGAGATAACTGTTGATGAGGCAGCCGATCAATTGGGTATTTCGCACCGGTCGTTTCGGGATTTTCAACGGCGGTTTTTGCGCCAGAAATTGCCCGAAGCGCAGGAGACGGTCAAAGCACCGGTGGATCAGCCGGTGACGGTGTTGCGCGACCGGTGGGGTGTGGCGCATATCGAGGCGGCGTCGATGGCGGATTGTTTTACTGCGTTGGGATATGCTATGGCACAGGATCGGCTGTGGCAGATGGATTATATGCGGCGGTTGGCACACGGGCAATTGTCGGAGATTTTGGGAGTGGATTGTCTGGCGCAGGATCGCTTGCATCGAACGATTGGTTTGACGCGCGCGGCACAGGGGGCAGCTTCGGCGATGTCGGATGAGGTGAAGATGGTGTTGCAGTCGCTGGGCGGCGGTATCAATGCGTGGATGGAAGCGATGGGTGATCGGCGTTGTATCGAGTTTGATTTGCTGGATTACGATCCCGCGCCGTGGACGGTGGTGGATTCGATTGCGATATGGAAATGGCGGTGGTGGATGCTGACGGGACGGCTGAGTGCGGTTGCGGTGAATGAGGCGGCCAAACGCTATTTGCCTCCCGATTTGTTCGATTTGTTTTTGACTACAGAGGCTTCAGAAGAGACCATTGTTCCGTCTGATGAACCGGCTGGTGTGGGGGGATACGATACGGGGATTGGCAGCAATAATTGGGTGATTGGGGGGGAGCGGACAGAGAATGGCAAGCCCGTGCTGGCAACGGATCCGCACAATGATGTGAGTTTGTGCAGGCAGTGGTATCAGGCGCAGGTGCGCGCGCCGGGTATGGATGCTGTGGGTGCGTTTTTTTTGGGGACGCCGGGTATTTATCTGGGGCATACGCGCGATACGGCGTGGGGTGTGACCAATCACTCGGCTTCGGTGCGGGATTTGTACGTTGAAGATGTGTCGGCGGAGGATGAGAATTTGTATCTGGATGGCGATGCATGGCGTCCATTTGAGGTGGAGGAGCAGGCGATTCCGGTGCGCGATGCCGCAGCGGATGTGCTGGTGATTCGCCGATCCCGTCGCGGCCCGGTTGTCAATGAGTTTGTGCCTGCTGTAGGCGATGGGGAGCAATTGTCTATGCGCTGGATAGGGTCTGAGGCGACAACGGGGTTTGAGGCGATGCTGGGGCTGATGCGGTCGAAAAATGTCGCAGAGGTTCTGGATGCGCTCGCCCAATGGCCGATGCCCATTTTGAATTTTGTGTTTGCCGATTCCGATGGGAGGCTTGGATATCATGTGGTTGGGCATGTGCCAACGCGCAGGGTGGGGGATTTTGGGTTCCGCCAGGCGAATGATCCGGATTGCGAATGGGGTGCGCCGCATGCTTTTGACGAGTTGCCGCATCTGGTGGATCCCGAGCGCAATTGGGTGGCGACGGCAAATAATCCACCGTGGGGTGGGCGAGGTCCTTATCTGTCGCTGGGGTCGTGGTCGGATGGGTACCGGTTTCGGCGGATTAGGGCGCGTATTGAGGAATTGGAGACGCATACGCAGGAGAGTACGGGTGCTATTCATGCCGATGTTGTTCACGGGCGGGGGGAAGACCTGGCGCCGATTGTTGCAGAGATTGCACTGAGAGCGGGAAATAAACGCTTGCGCGATCTGGGTGAGTTGTTGCGCGGCTGGGATGGCGCGTATTCGGTTGATTCGATTGCCGCTACGGTGTTTACGGCATTTTGGGAGCATTGGGTGCGGCGGGTGGTGCGGGTTCGGTTTCCCGAGCAGGTGGCTCAACTGGTGGTGGGGCGAGGTGGTAGTGTGGCGCGGCAGGTGTTGACGGGCCAGGCGTTGGGATGGACGCCAGATGATTGGGATCTGGATGGGGAGGTGCATGCGGCGTTGGGCGATGCGCTGGATTGGTTGCGCCGCCGCGTGGGGCCGCGAAAGTCGCAGTGGCGCTGGGGCAGGTTGCACACTGTGACTTTTCGGCATCCCTTGAGTGATGGCGGGGCGTTGTCAAAGATGTTTGATGTGGGGCCTTTTGAGTCGTCGGGGAGTACGGGTACTGTGCGCGCGACGGGGTATAATTTTGGCAATGTGTTTGAGGTTGGGTCGCTTTCGACCTATCGGATGGTGGTGGATATGAGCAATCCGGCGCAGAGTATGGCGACGGCGGCAGGCGGACAGTCGGGACATCCACTCAGTCCAAATTATCGGATGCAGTCCGAGTTGTGGGCCGCCGATGAATACCATCCCCTGCTGATGGATTGGGAAGATATAGTGGGGAATTTACAGAGCAGGTTGGAGTTGAATCCGTAGTCTGGCACGGTGTTTGCACTACTGAGCGATAGTGCCAGATTTTGGTCGTTTTTGGGTCATTTTTTTCAATAGCAGGATCATTTTTTTCATTATTGTGGAGGAGTTTTGAGATATGAAATTGACGCTTTCAATTCCGCGTTCTCGTCCGGCGCATCTGGCGAGTTTTTCCGCCCCAGATGGATGTGAAGCTCCGTTGTTGCAGTTGAAGGGCAGAGGTGAGGTGCTGATTGCCGAGCGCGATCCGTCTGCGCCCGTTTATCATGTGAATCTGCCCGCGCTGGC
This sequence comes from Gemmatimonadota bacterium, assembly GCA_028874765.1. Taxonomy (GTDB): domain Bacteria; phylum Latescibacterota; class UBA2968; order UBA2968; family UBA2968; genus VXRD01. Next base: position 900 of record JAPPIE010000266.1, on the reverse strand, counting down.
CGGGGGTGAGGAAGCGAGTTTTGAGGTGTTGGCATTGGATAGTGCAGATGCGGCTGCGGGGATTTCGTCTCACGATGCCGATGGCGAGCTACGCGTTTCTCTGGCGGGGTCGCCATTTATGACGTTTCACCATACGACGGATTATCCCAAGCCGGTTATCAATCCGATTTTGACCCCGAATGGGACCAATATGTTGCGCGAGCCGATGGCGGCGTGGGGGGAGGGGGAACATCCCTGGCAGCGGGGTTTGACTTTGATGCAGGGGGCTATAAATGGGGTGGATTGCTGGAATGAGCGGCCCAACCAACCGGGATACGGGCGCACGGCACAGGATGATATTTCTATTTCGCACAATCCATTGTCCCTGGTGATCGCTTCGGAAAATACGTGGTATGAGGGCGACCGCGCGCTGATGAGCGATAGTCGTTCGTATCGGTTGTACGATTCGGGACGAGATGCCGCGGTTTTGGATATTGCGCTGACGCTCAAGGCTTCTCACGGTGCGGTGACGATTGGGGATACGAAGGAGGGTGGATTTTTGTGCATTCGCGTGAATCCGTCGATGAATGCCAGTGCCGATGGAGAGATGCGCAATGCCTATGGTGCGACGGATGAGACGGGGTGCTGGTCGCTACCTTCACACTGGATGGATTACTACGGTCCGGTGGGCGATGAGGTGGCCGGGTTTGCCATTTTTGATCATCCGCAGAATTTTCGATATCCAACCACCTGGCATGTGCGCGGTTATGGGTTGTTCGCGCCCAATTGCTGGATGTTCAAGCCCGATCACCATTTGTCCGATGGCGAGTCGATGACGTTTCGCTGGCGCGTGATTGTGCATACGGGGGATACGGCGCAGGCCGATATTGCAAATCGCTTTTTGGATTATGTGGATGGGCC
>JAPPIE010000344.1 GCA_028874765.1 Gemmatimonadota bacterium | reverse complement strand
AGTTTTACCAGTTTTTCCCGATTCCATTGCCGCAAAGATGAGTGCCATTGTTTTGCGGACATCACGAGCTGACGCTTGCGCGAGGGGACGGTTGTCGCGGATGGCTGTGAGAAATTCGAGGTGTATGTTGGGTTCGCCAGCGAGGTGAACGGTTTCGGGTATGTGCTGTTCTTTGCCATTGAGCAATAGTGGTCCGCTGGTGCCGTTGAGGTGAATGACGCCTTCATCGCCCATTACGGTCCATTCCGTGCCAGCATGATGGTGAAAGGAGAGGGCACAGTTGAGGATGGCATTGCTTTCTGTTGTAGCGATGAGGGAGACTTCGTCTTCAATGTCGATATCGGGGTGTGGGTCGATATTTTGCACGATTGCCGAGACGGATACAGCTTTTTCATCCATCCACCACAAGAGTACATCGAGCGAGTGAACGCCAATGCCGGGGAGAATGCCGCCCGACAATTCCTGGCGCGCAAACCAGCTATTTTCGTCGCCGCCGCGTCCCGACCCAAGTCTGCGGTGGATGACGTGGCGAATTTTTCCCACGGCATTTTCTTCGAGTAGCTTTTTGACCTGGCGAATCGCTGTCGAAAAGCGCTGGCTCTGTCCAGACATGAGCAATTTGCCTTTGGCTTCGGCTGTAGCGATCATATCATCGACATCTGCGAGGGCAAGCGCCATAGGTTTTTCGATGAGAGTGTGTAATCCTCTTTCGAGACAGGCAATGGTGTAATCGCGGTGCAAGAAGTTGGGCACGGCAATAATTGCAGCATCGGCTTCCACGCTTGCAAGTGCATGGTCGAGGTTGTCAAAGGTAGTTGACACACCGTATTGGGTTTTTAGATTATTGCGTGCGTCTTCAGATGGATCGACACCGGCGACAATGACGCCGAGTTCTCCCAGAGATTCCAAACCGCTGGCATGGCCTAATGCCATGCGCCCGCAACCGACGAGCAAAATGCGAATAGGCGTTTTCATTGCGTTCTCCGTTTACTGGATGGGTGGTTGATCAGGTGTCTTCGGTTTTCGGGGTGATGCGAAAGCCCAGGCGTTCGTAGAGGCGCACAGCGGGTTCACGCCAAAGGGCTGTGTTGAGATAGGCGTCGGCATACCCGCGAGCAACGAGTTCTTTGAGGGCGCGGAGTGAGATGGCATAACCGAGTCCATGTCCCCGGTATTTGGGATCGGTGCCAACCCAGTGGATAAGGCCAACGGCTTTTCCTCCGTAATGGGCTTCCCAAGCGCTGGCTGTTGCTACCATATAATCGTCTTTGAGGCCGACAAAAATGCGATTGTAGTCGCAGCACGGTTCGCGGGTGAATGTGGCGTGAAAATTGTCGATGGTCCAGGGTTTTCCGCCTTCTTGGCCAAAAGCTTCATTTTTCATGCGAATCCATTCTTCTTCTTCTCCGCGCTGAAGCACGCGAATTGTAAAGCCTTCAGGAACTTTGTATTCTGGAAGCGGATGGCTGAGAGAGCGGTGCATGCGGATGCTGCTTGTGCGATTATTCATAGTTTAAAAATCCAGGAATACGGTTGCCGGGCGATTGTTTTCAATGGATTCAATGATGGCGCAGCATACGGCGACGGATCGCGCACCATCAACCGCGTCAATCAGCGGTTTTTCGCCACTTTCAATGCAGGATAGAAAGTGGTCGAGTTCCTGGGGGCACGTGTGGTCTTCTGCGCGGATTTCAATTGGGAGTTCAGACCATTCTTCTACGTGGGGCATACCGCCGATGAAGAATTTGTTGTTGTGAATGGATCCTCTGGTTCCGTGGTAGCTGAAGTTGAGGTTGTAGGGAATTTCTGCGCCACAGGAGACCAGACATTTGCCCAGAGCTCCGGATTCAAATTTTAAGTTCGCAATGACTGTGTCATACCAGGGGGCATTGGGAATATTTTTGTTCACGCCATACGCGCTGACTTCAACGATTTCTCCGGCGAGCCATCGCATGAGGTCTAGGGGATGGCAGGCTCCGCCGATAATGGGCAGTTGGCCCTCTTTTTCTGTGTCCATCCACCAGTCGTGACCGGGCAGTGGCAAGAAGGGTTTGAGGTCGTGGATGTAGTCGCCTTCCACAAAACAGGCTTCTCCCAGCGTGCCGTTGTCAACGAGGTGGTAAATGGTTTCAAATACGTTGCTAAATCGCGCGCCGTGACCGACCATGACTTGTCGCCCGGATCGTTTGGCTGCATCGACGATTTTTTGACAGTCTTCAATTGTAACCGCGAGGGGCTTTTCCACAAAGACATGCTTGCCCGCGTCGAGCGCGGCGACGGCTTGACCTACGTGTTGTGAGTTGGGCGTGCAGAGATAAATGATGTCTATTTCGGAATCGGATAGGACGCTATCGTACTCTGTCGAGATTTTATCTGCACCGTATGTCACTTGCAGATCCCTTGCGATCTGTTCGCTGCGCGGGGTTGTACATATTGTCCGCAAATGTGCATTGGGATGCGCTGAGATGGCTTTGATGTGTTCGCCACCGATATAGCCCGTTCCTATCACGGCAATCGCGTTCATTGGAGGACCTCCTGTAGTTTGTCCAACAAGGCGCAAAAATGTAAGATTGAAAATGTAAAATTAAAAATTAAAAATTGGGCGGTATGATAAACTAATAGGGGTGAGACTATGGTACAAAAAAATCGACCAAATGTGTTGTTCATTTCGTTCGATGATTTAAATCACTATGTGGGATTTTTGGATCGCGCTCCAAATGCTGTGACCCCTCATTTTAATCGGTTGGCCGAGCGATGTACAGTATTTGAACGCGCGTATTGTCAAGCGCCGATTTGCAATCCCTCGCGGGCGAGTTTGATGAGTGGGTTGCGCCCATCCACTACGGGTGTTTATAACAATCGACAGCCGCTCAGATTTTCGGAAGCGGGAAGAAATTGTGTAACTTTGCCGCAGCACTTTCGGCAAAATGGCTATTTTACAACGGGCAGTGGCAAGGTATATCACGGCAAATTTCCCGATCCCATGTCGTGGGATTCTTATGTGCCGAGCTTGTTCAGTCAGTCGCATTCTGGCGCGGGACCCGATCATCATCCCGTAAATGGCCTGAAGGGTATGGGCAATCTGGACTGGGGACCGATGGATGTTGCCGATGAAGATATGCAGGATTACAGGGCTGTGAGTTATTGTGTTGAGCAATTGCAGACCAGACATGACAAACCCTTCTTTTTGACGTGTGGGTTTAAGCTGCCGCATCTGATGTGGCATGTGCCGAGGAAATATGTCGAAGCTTATGACCTGAATGATCTCCATCTACCAGAGACATTGGAGAATGATCTGGACGATGTTCCCGAAATCGCGCAGCGATGGGCGAATCAAAAACCGCATGCGCGTATTGTAGAAGCAGGGCAATGGAAGGAAGCGATTCGGTGTTATCTGGCGTGTATCAGTTTTGTCGATACGCAAATTGGGCGATTGATAGATGCACTGGATGCAAGTGCTTATGCAGAGGATACAGCAATTGTTTTATGGGCAGATCACGGGTGGCATTTGGGCGAAAAAAGCCATTGGAAAAAAAGTACGTTATGGGAAGAGGCCACACGCGTACCCTTGCTTATTTCAGTTCCGGGTTATTCGCCCGGCACCTGTTCAAAACCCGTGGGATTGATCGATATTTATCCCACGCTGATTGCGTTGTGCGGCTTGCCTGCTCGCGAGGGACTGGAAGGGCGAAGTCTGGAGCCTTTGATGGAAAATCCCAATCGCAACTGGCCCTTTCCCGCAATTACCACACATGGGCGAGGCAATCATGCCGTGCGATCTGAGCGATGGCGATATATCCGTTATGCAGATGGGTCAGAAGAGCTTTACGATCACAGGCATGACGAGATGGAGTGGAAAAATATGGCGCATGGCCCTATGTTGGGCGAGGTTAAAGAACTTCTATCACAGTGGTTGCCTGAAAACAATGCGCCAGATGCTGAAATTGTTGAATGGCCTGAAGAGAATGAGAGTTATCGGTCGAGGATAGAGGCGATGATGGACGAATAGATATTACCATCCATGCACAATATGGCCTGCGTCGGGAAACCAGACGGCATCGACGCCCGTGGAGATGCCAACACCGAGCAGGTAGCCGATCATGAGGCCATACCAGAAGGGCAGGGATTTGCGGTAGAGCGCGACGCCGCCAAAACGCATGATGAGTGCTTTGGTCGCCCACACAACGAGCAGACTAAAACCATAGCGCCGGGTGGGGAAGGCGATGGCTACGGGATTAAAGGGCCACCCGGAAAAGCGCGTGCGTATGTAAGTCAAAAAACCAGCTATCGCAAATCCCCAGAGCCACACCCCCAGTTTTTCGATGTCGAAGTAGAGTATTGTCGAACCTTCTACATAAGGGACCAGGCGCACGAGATGGTTCCAGTCGCCCAAATAGAGCGGGCCGTTCATTCCGCCGTCCATGTAGCTGCGATATAGCGAATCGGTAGCGGTTGTGATACAACCCGCAATATAAGCGATGGGGATGATGGCCCAGACCATGGGATGTCGCTTGAGGTGGTTGCCCAGCATGCGAAAGTAGTGGGGGACAGACATGGTGGCGGTGAGGCGAATGGGCATGCCGGCAAAGCCATTGCGGTTGATCATCCAGATTGTCGTGAGTGTGCCGGGCGACATGTTGGCCGTGCCGCCCATCTGCATCCACACATTGCCTCCCTTATCGGCACCGAGTCCGCCGGTACTTCCGGGGGATAAAAAGGTGAATCCGGTTGCTGCGGCGTATTTGGCAACGCCGAATAGCGCGATGAACATCAAAATGAGCTGCACGATGGTTGCCCACAATTCCATACCTGCGGCCAGACACCAGCCCGCGAGAAATATGACCGAAGCCGCGAGGCCGAGCCAGGCGGTTCGATAGGTGACTGGTGTTCCATCATCTGCGGCTCGGTTGCTCATCATCGCACATTCGAGGGTGTTTTTGAGGTGTTTGCGCGATACCCATAATGACCAGGCGACGAGAAAAACGAGTGCGCCGTGGGATTCGAAGCTGAGTATTTCTGCCGGTGTCGCTTGCTGTCCCTGTAGTCCCACTGTGATGCCAGTTTGGTTCATCAGCCCCTCTTTGATAATATTGAGGACATTGTAAAACCAGAAGCTGAAGAGCAGGTCGAGCGGGCACAAATAGGCCAGGCCCATTATCAGGGGTTGCATGCGTAAAAAATATCTTGGATAGTGATAGCCGATGTTTATCGCCATTTGTCCAGCGAGGTCATAGATGGGAATGTGAGGCAGGGTGTGGACAAAATAACCCGCGATATTCCAGCAGAGCACAAAGGTCGAAATGCCAAATCCCACCCAAAACAGGGGGGCGTGAAAGACGACGGGCAGGCGATATCCGGGTTCTTCTCGCAACATTTCGGTGGGGAAGGTGGCCATAGGAAAGGTGAGACGCTCTTTTTCGTGCCACTGTTTGAAGAATAAGACGCTGCAGAAAAAACCGGCCATGACCACGGATAAACAGGCGGCAGTCCACCAGAAGAGCGGACGGATCCACGGTTGCCAGGGAATAGCTGTGTTGGGTTCTAATCCTCCATAAAGTTGCCCTATGACCACGGGCGATTTTTGCATAAAGAGCCAGTCGGGCAGCAGGGGGGCAATGACATCGCCCACGCGATTTTCGGGCGATGCGAGGTGTACCGGAGCAGAGATGTTGCCCAGGAGATAGCCCGCCCAGCCCGTAGTGGGCAGGTTGCCCACGAGCCAGACCATGAAGAAGATGGTCAACATTTCCGTGCGCGACAAGGCGCGTTTTGGCGCGACGAGTTTGAGTATGGCATTGATGCCGACCCAGGCGACAAAGGGGATCAGAGCCGATACGGGCATGTAGTTTTTGATCATGTTCCACGCAAAATGCGTGATGTAGATCGTCATGAGGGCAATGGTCAAGAT
>JAPPIE010000420.1 GCA_028874765.1 Gemmatimonadota bacterium | reverse complement strand
GCTATGACCATTCAGGAGCAGTTGCACTACGAGCAGGTGAATGATGAGTCGCTGAGTTTTTTCAAAGCGATTGGTGTTGACTATCTGACGATTAATCCGTCGATGGATATGCGCGATGGCAAAGACCGCCGCGCGTACTGGGAAGAGGTGCGAGATAGAGCCGCCGATCACGGCCTGATTTTGCGGAATGCTGCCAGCTATGGTTGGGATGAGTTTACTCTGGGTCTGGAAGATCGAGATGAAAAAATAGATGCCTGGTGTATGTTTATCCGCAATTTGGGAGAAGCGGGCATACCTACTTTGGGATACAATTTCAAGCCGATTGGCAATTTTCGCACAGAGTCGGCGACGGGTCGCGGTGGCGTCAAATACAGCACGTTTGATTACGACGAATGGGCGCGCGAGCGCGTGTATGTGCCCGACAAAGTAATTTCAGAAGCTGGCATGTGGGAAAATATCGAATACTTTTTGAAGCGCGTGATACCCGTGGCCGAAGAATACGGTGTGAGGATGGCATTGCATCCGGATGATCCGCCCATTCCCGAACCGATGGGCGGGGCTGCTCGTATTGTATCGACGTTGGAGCAATATCACCGCATCTTTGACCTTGCTCCCAGCCCGTGCAATGCCATGCTATTTTGTCAGGGCTGCGTGGCTGAAATGGGCGAAGATGTTTGCGAAGCGATACGCGATATTGGCGGTCGGGACAAAATTGTGTACGTGCATTTTCGAGATATTCAGGGTTCGCCGAGAAGTTTTCGAGAGGTGTTTATCGATGAGGGACAAAACGATATGCACAAGGCGATGCAAACCTATAAGGATGTGGGGTTTAATGGCCCGTTTATGATGGATCATACCCCCAGGTTCTGGCAATCGGGTACTGAGTGGGCTGGGCGCGCGTTTGCCGTGGGGTACATGCGTGCGTTGATTCAGGCGGTTTATCAGGAAAGGTGAAAGGAGAGCAATATGGGTAAGAAGCCGGCAAGTTCTCAGAAGGTCGTCAAGGTTGCCATGATCGGTGCGGGGGGGCGGTCGCGCAGTGTACATTATCCCTCGCTGAACGATATGGACGATGTCAAAATGGTGGCCGTGTGTGAGTTGAATGAAGTGCGTATGATCGAGGTGGCGGGGGAATACGATATTCCAGCGCGGTACACCAATTATGTGACGATGGTCGAACGGGAGAAACCCGATGTGGTTTATGCGATTATGCCACCGCATCACATATACGATTTGGCAGCAAATATTATGGAGATGGGTGTTAACATCATCATTGAAAAACCACCTTCAGTAACGACTGAACAGGCCAAACAGATGGCGTTGTTGGCGAAGAAGAACAATGTGATTACAGGCGTGACATTCCAGAGGCGGTTTGCGCCAGTGATCCGCACGGGAAAAGACATATGTGAAAAAAATGGGCCGGTGCACAGTGCGGCGTCGTATTTTTATAAAAATGAAGTGGGCGGGCAACCCATTTACAAGGGCGCGATGGAAAAACTGACCTGCGATGGTATTCACGCGGTGGATACGCTGCGATATTTGTGTGGTGGAGAGGTAGAAGCCGTGGCGAGCGATGTGCGGCGATTGGACGCTACGTTTAGAAATATGCACACTGCGCTGGTGAAGTTTTCGTCTGGCGCGACAGGTGTGCTACAAAATTGTTACATGATGGGACGTCGGATGTTCACGGTGGAGGTGCATTCGACGGGTATTTCGATGTTTGGCGATCCCGAAGAGGGCGGGCAGGTATTTGCCGATGGCAAAGTCGAACCCGTGCGCACGCTCGATCCCTGGACGCTGAGCGAAAGCGAGAAGCCACATGTCGCTTTTGGAGCTTATGCCATCAATCGCCATTTTATCGATTGCGTGAAAACGGGCCAACAACCCGAAACAAATTTTGAAGATGCGGCAAAATCTATGGAATTGGTCGATGCGATTTACGATTCGCAAATCGGATGAGACGCGGCAGGAAGTGGTCGGCATAAATAAGAAAAGGCGGGATGTGATAGACCCCGCCTTTTTGTTGTTGGATTTTACAACAGGTGCCCATTTCCGCGCGTTCGGCGTTTTACTTCGCGCAGAGTGACGAGTGACTTTTCGAGTGCATTGGACACGGTTTCGAGGCGTTTGTTGGGTGAGGTATTTTCCAGAAGTTCTTGTTGTTCGTCGAGGGATAAGGTGAGATTCGCTGCGAGGATGTATGAGAGTGTACCCAGTTCCATGGCGGGTATTGGGGGCGATATCCAGCCCGATGAGAGCTTCAGGGCTTCGGTATAGAGTTTTTTGGCGCGGTTCCCCAAAGCGATGTCAAAGGCTTCGTCATCGTCTTCTACGTCTTCCACAAAGCCCGATATATACGGATGGATATCGTATTGCTGAATGACGCGAAAGCGTCGCGTTCCTTCAATCATGATGTTCATTCGGCCGTCGGGAAAACGATTGAGCAGGCCGACAACACGCGCCGCGCATCCGATGTCGCTAAAATCATCGTCCGTACCCCATACAAGACCAAATTCGGTATCGTTGTCGAGACACTCACCGATCATTTGCTTGTATCGCTCTTCGAAGATGTGCAAGGGTACACGCCGGTGTGGCAGCAGCACCAGATCAAGGGGAAAGAGGGGCAGTTCCATTGGGGTCAGGAGGCGAGTTTTTGATCGCTGTTTAAGAGAATATCGAGCAGTTTTTGGGTGGCGATTGACAAACTGCGTCCTTTCCGAAAGAGGATGCCCAATGGACGCTCAAAATCACGATCTACAAAGTGAAGATATGTAAGGGTTTTGCGAGCGAGTTCTTGCTCAATGGAATTGAGTGGCAAAATCGAGATGCCAATATCGACTTCTACGGCGTGTTTGATAGGGGCTATGTGGTCGAGTTCCATGACGATATTGGGACGTATTTTGTATTTTTTTAAGAACTGATCAATGGCACGCCGAGTTGGGGTTTCGGGGGTGAAGAGGACCAGCGGAAATTTGTTGAGTTCTTGTGGCAAGAATGCGTTGCGAGAGGCCAGGTCGTGATCGGGATGCATGGCCACGACCATCTTGTCCTGTGAAAAGGGCATCACATCTACATTGCGCTGGGTGCGGGGATATGGCACAATGCCCAAATCGACTTCGCCATTGGCAACATCGTCATAAATTTTATTTACCTGATCGTATTGGAGACGGAAATTAACCCGGGGATAGGCTTTGAGGTAGGTTTTGAGAAAGGGCGTGAGTTCGAGCATTCCCACGCTGTAAATAGATGCCAGACGAACAGTTCCCGAAACCACCCCTCCCAGAGCTTGGATGCGGTGTTCCATTTCTTCGTAGCGCCGGACAATGTCTCGGGCATAAGAGTAAAAAATTTCGCCTTCTGCTGTGAGTGTCAGACGTCTTTTTTCAACGCGTTCGATGAGTTGTTTTCCCTGGCGTTTTTCAATGCTTTTGAGTTGCTGGCTTACCGCGGATTGAGTAACGGAATTGAGGACAGCTGTTTTGGAAAAACTCTGCGTTTCAATTAAGTCACAGAAGACTTTCAGACTTGTAATCAGCAAGGGGCTTTCTCCTTTGTTAAAATTATAAGAGGATGTGAAATTATGAGGGGGTGTAAATTAGGGCGACAAATCTATAAGAAAAATGAAACTATGTCAATAGAAAAACTGGATTTGAAAAATAGTGTCCATTTTGAACAGCATAAAAAAAAATCGGAGTACGATTTTGGTAAGGCCGATTGCCAAAACGCTAATTTTGGATTTGCCCTTGTAAAAAACGCCAGAACATCTTATACTTCAATTTGTTATCGCTATATGGAGATCACTTATGAACTGGTTTAACAAGCTCAAATCTGGCATTCGGACGCTTGTGCGAAAGCGTATGCCCGAAAATATTTGGATTAAGTGCGAGCGATGTGAGCAAATAGTTTACCGAAAGAAACTCGAGCAAAATACAGGTATTTGCCCGCATTGCAAACATCACTTTCGCATATCCAGTGCCGATTATATCGCCGCTGTGCTCGATGCAGATTCGTTTGAAGAAATAGGCCGGGAAGTCAAATCGGCCGATCCCCTCGCATTTGTCGATCTACAACCCTACCCCGATCGGATCAAGGAATATCGCAAACGTACCAATATGGATGCCGCTGTACTGGCAGGTGTGGGGAAGATCGATGGTGCGCCTGTGGGTATTGCCGTGCATGAATTTGGTTTTATGGGGGGGTCGCTCGGTTCGGCTGAAGGCGAGCGAATTTGTCGGGTGATTGATCGATGTATGCGCGATCAATTGCCGCTGATTATTGTGTGCCGGTCCGGCGGTGCGCGCATGCAAGAGAGTATTTTTTCGCTAATGCAAATGGCGAAAGTCAATGCCAGGTTGTCCCAATTTGCAGATGTGGGACTGTTGTTTATTTCCGTTCTGATAGATCCCACAACAGCCGGTGTAAATGCCAGTTATGCGTCAATTGGCGATATCAATATCGCCGAGCCAAATGCGCTGATTGGGTTTACGGGATCGCGTATTACAGGGTCTTCTGTGAGTGCCTCCGAGATGGAAGCTCTGAGGCAAGCACAGCGCGCGGAGCAAGTGCTCGAACACGGTTTTGTCGATATGATTGTTTCCCGAGATAAAATGAAAGCTACTCTGTCTCAGTTGATTGAGATGTTGAGTAAAAATCCCCCCGAGGTTAGTTCATGAAGATTCTCGTTTTACAAGGTCCCAATATTAACATGCTGGGACGGCGCAAAGCAGAGCATTACGGTACTGTGACAATGGACGAGATTCACAGGCATCTCGAACAAAAAGCGGATGAGTTGGCGTGCGAAATTGTGTGTTTTCAGTCGAATTACGAGGGGGCACTCGTCTCAAAAGTGCAGGAACTGCGCGATTCTGCAGATGGTATTCTTATAAATCCCGCAGGACTGACTACAACGAGTGTATCGCTACGGGATGCGCTTGAAGACGCGGGTTTACCACTGGTCGAAATTCATCTGTCCAATATCCACGCGCGAGAAGCCTGGCGGCGGCATTCTCTGTTTTCTGAAATTGCGGTGGGCATTATTGCCGGATTCAGGTGGCGCGGCTATGTGTCGGCACTTGATATGCTGGTTGGCATGTTGCGAGATGAAGAGAGAAGTGTGAAGTGAGAAGTCCTTCCATCCTGCCCTAAAACTGGTATATCATCCTACCTTTCGATTCACCCTTCCTACTTCACCGGGAACTGGTCTGCGACCAGTTGTACCCCATTTCCTACTTCATTTGTAAAGGTCAAATGTCTCTATAAATTGGGCAATAGATTCTGGCACGAGATCTGTGATGGAATCTCCTGATCGGATGCGTTTGCGTACCTCAGTAGAGGAGATATTGCCAAAGGATGGGGGTAGTTGAAGAGGGTGTACGCGGTTTGCAAAAGGCGCGCATTCGGGACGAGCCATAAATCTGTGAAAGACTTCCCGAGAAGAATTTTCGCGATTGGCAGATACAATATGGCAAAGTGAAAACAGTACTTTGAGTTCAGCGGACATGTCGGTGTAATATTGCGGATCAAAGATGCGTATCAAGGTGTCGTGCCCGACGAGAAAGTAGATTTGGGTATCGGGTGGAATATGTGCTCTGAGTGCGTGCGCTTTGTCAATAAAGCGGGCATGGCTACATGCTGCAATTGACAGGCAGGTGCCCAGTTGGGTGTCACAATTTGCGTAATTGACCATCATGGCGAGGCGTTGGCCTAAATCTGCACCAAAGAGGGCTTTATCGACATTGGTTTTGGCGAGGAGGAGGACGATTTCGTCAAAGTTAAAAGCATTTTGTGCATGGTGTACAAGTGCTTCGTGGGCGAGGGTGAGCGGGTTGAAGGATGCGTCGAGTACCCCGATATGTTTGGGTTGTGGAGGTGCGGCTCGATGTACAAATTGCACCACAGGGGTATTTTGGGGATCGAGGCTATCCATGAGGATGCGGTA
>JAPPIE010000097.1 GCA_028874765.1 Gemmatimonadota bacterium | reverse complement strand
CGAGTGTATCAAATATTGTGATTTTGGTTTGTAGGACATTTGCGATTATGGTTCTGATTGCAAATCTGTTTGCCTGGCCGGTTGCGTATTTTGCGATGCGAAGTTGGCTGGACGGCTTTGAATATCGCACGGATCTTTCGTGGTGGATATTTATGTTGAGTGGCGCGGTTGCCCTGGCGATTGCGTTGTTTACTGTGAGTTTCCACGCCCTTCGCGCGGCGCTGTCCAATCCGGTAGAAGCGTTGCGGCATGAATAGGTTGGTATGAAAAAAATAAAAAAGGTCTGTGACAAGTGTCACAGACCTTTTGCTTTTTACCGATGAATGGTCGTTTACTCAGCGGGTTGCTGTATGACGCGCAAATAGGGTTTCACCGCGGTGTATCCGGGGAAGCGTTCGTCGGCTTCTTCGTCTGTAACTGTGGGTGAGATGATCACGTCTTCACCGGGTCGCCAGTTTACGGGCGTGGCCAAACTGTGTTTGGCTGTCAGTTGTAGAGAATCGACTACGCGCAGTATTTCGTCGAAGTTGCGGCCCGTAGATGCCGGGTAGGTGAGCATCAGTTTGATTGTTTTGTCGGGTCCAATTACAAATACCGATCGCACGGTCAGGGTGTTATCTGCATTGGGATGGATCATTTCGTAGAGGTCGGCTACCTGGCGGTCGGGGTCGGCGATCATGGGATAATTGACGGTTGCATTTTGCGTTTCGTTGATGTCGCTAATCCAGCCTTCATGCGATTCGAGGGGATCAACGCTGATGGCCAAGACTTTGACGCCGCGCTTGTCAAATTCCTCTTTGATATTTGCCATGGCGCCCAATTCGGTGGTGCATACCGGGGTAAAGTCGGCGGGATGGGAAAACAGAATGCCCCAGCCATCACCCAACCATTCGTGAAAATTGATGGTGCCTTCCGTGGTTTCTGCTGTAAAATCGGGGGCAACATCGCCTAACTGCAATGACATAGTGTAATCCTTTCCTATTGGATTGTGGAGGAGATAGAATCCAACTGCGTGGCGATAATATAAGACAAAATCATACTCCGTCAAGCTGTCAAGTTTATCGCGTTGTTGCATGGGGTCGAGATTTAAAATATATTCGGTGGAAAGCAGATTGGTTTGATGATCTCAAGGGAGGAATTGTGTCCACAATTCATTTTGATAAACTTTCGATGTACGAGCGCATTGGCGAACCCGTTTCGCTCGGTATTCCATTTGCCCAGGGACGACTCACCGACTCTGGGCAATTTGGTATTTGTAATGATGGGATAGATATAGCGGTTCAGACCGATGTTACAGCGCGCTGGGACGACGGGTCGATCAAGTGGCTTATGGCGCATTTTCTGGCTGATCTTCCCGGCAACCGCGCACACGATCTCACTTTTGCCACTGATGGTAGTATTTCTACGCCTGATTTGGAACAGAGGACTACGGTGACGCAACGGGGAGATTGCTATACTGTTGATACAGGTGTTCTTTCTGTTGATGTTGGGTTTGGGACAGATCTTTTTAAGGCGATTCGCGTAGATGATATTGAATGGTTTGGTGCTAATGCCTCTTTTGGTATAACGGATGTAGGGGGTGGATCGTATCTCGCCAATATTGACCAGATTACTGTTCTGGAGTCAGGGCCCGTGCGGAGTCTGGTTGAGTGTGCGGGTAAACACGTTGGCGATGCGGGGATATTGTTTGATGTGCGCGTTCTGATCGAAGTCTGGGCGGGAAAACCTTTTATTCGCCTGGACTATCAGTTTATCAATCGAGAGAAGGTCGCGAGTGTTGATGTGGCCGAGATTGCGCTGAAGTTCGCCGCATCGGGTGCGGGCGATGTGCGATGCGCTACTGGAGAGGGTTATTATCGCACCGATCTTACAGAGGGAACAAATGCGCGTCTTCTGGATGCTGAGACGATTGTTTTTCAGTCTGTTGAACATGTGCTTGATACGTTTTACGGGGATTTCTGGGCAGACTGGTGCGATGCTGAAAAGGGCGTTTGTATTACGCCTTTTCAAGCGCATCAAAATTTTCCCAAGGGGATTGCAGTTGGCGAAGATGGTATTGATCTGGATATTTATCCCGCGAGTCAGGATCCCGTCAAGGTTTTGCAGGGCGTGGCCAAGACCCATCGCATGCAATTTTATTTTCACACTTCTGCTATGTCTCTGGACGATGTTATTGTACAATCGCTCCAATTTCAATATCCGGATATCGGTATTCTGCCCGAGTCCTGGTATCGCGAAGCCAATGTGTGGGAGAATCTCTTTCCCACGAATAAAAATTGGGATATTGAAGCCAGTATTATCAATATGGCCGATGGGCGCAATCAGGGGCTTGGAATGATGCACTGGGGCGATGGTCCGGATCACGGGTACACGCAGCAGGGGCGCGGCAAAGGGGAACTGGTGTGGACCAATAATGAATACGATTTTCCACACGCGATGTTTTTGCTCTATGCGAAGACGGGCGAGCGCCGGTTTAGAGATGCGGCGTGTGTGGCTGCACAGCACTGGATTGATGTGGATTTTTGCCATTATAGCGATGATCCACTCAAGATGGGTGGGCAACCCATTCATACGGCGGGTCACGTGACGGGCAGTGTAACGCCTTCGCACGAGTGGACCGAGGGGTTGCTGGATTATTATCACATGACTGGTAAACGGGAGGCTCGCGAAAAGGCGGTTTCCATTGCGGATAATATGATCCGCCATCTCGAGTCGCCCAAATTTTCTCGCGCCGGGGGGCAGCAAGCCCGCGAGACTGGCTGGGCAATGCGCGGTCTGATTGCTGTGTATATCGAGACAAGGGAAGAAAAATACCTCGATGCGTGTCGCAGAATTGCCGAGCAATTTATCGAGTGGAAAGAAAAGTGGGGGGCTTTTCTCGCGCCTTATACCGCGCATACGCTGGTGCGCGTTCCGTTTATGATTTCTATAGCGATCAATGCACTGCATCGGTATTATACCGCGACGGGAGATGGTCGTATTCCATCACTTATTGTGGCGGAGATGGGCGATTTGCTCGATCACTGTGTGATGCCCGATGGGCGCTTTTTTTACAAGGAATTGCCCAGTCTCCAGCGGAGGGCGGGCGGTCCTCGGGAAATGGAAGCGCTGTGTCATGCGTATGAGCATTCGGGCGATAAACGCTTTTTGGAACAGGCTGAGCGCATGATGAAATCCATGCGTCCGGGTGGCAGCCGTAGTGGCAAGCGGATTGTCAAGGATCTCGTTGGTGATACCGTGCTTTTCGATGGTTCGGGTCCCAAAGCGTTTGCCTCTTTTTATGTGCCGTTTATGTCGTCGTACAAGATTTTGTCGGATGAGGATTGCCTGACTTGATTTGAGACCGACAAATGGTTACTTTTCAAGCGTTGTGTTTGGCTCGATATTTTTCGGAGGATGCATGGCTTTTGATGAGATAGACGAAACGGGTCTCCAGCAAGTGAATGACTCCATGAAGATGCTCATGGGAGAGTTGAATAATTTTCAGGATATTGCCCGCTACGTCACACCATTGCCGGGGGAAATACCCGCGCTCGATGGGGTTGATATTTACGGTGAGACTATTCCGCTCAATGGCATTGTGGGTGGCGATCATATTGTGTATGTCGATTTCAAGAAGCGCTATGATCTCGATGCGCGTATAGAAAAAGCCCGCGGTCGCGGGCAGGATGATGTTGTCAAAAAGCTGGAGGAATGTCGCTTTAAGGCCGGTGTGGCAGTGGCCGATGTTTCAGGGCATCAGATTACGGACGCACTTCTCGCGGCGATGCTCCATCAGGCTTTTCTGATGGGTGCGATTTACGAGATGGATTATTATGGCAATATTACGGCCAAGTTGTTTGAAAATCTCAATACGCGGTTTTACAATTCGTCGAGTCTCAGCAAATTTATTACGATGATTTACGGTGAGATATCTGAGGAGGGACATTTCCAGTTTCTGTCGGCAGGGCATCCCATGCCGCTGGTGTATTCGCGCAAGTACGAAGGTATTGTAGATGTGCCCGAAGATCGGATGATTGCCTCTCCACCTATTGGTACGCTTCCCTCGGGACGCGATATCGATCGCAATATCAATGAGAGTGTGCTCGGTTTTAAGGAAGAGTACGAACTGAATGAATGGGATTTAATGGGCACGGGCGATATTCTTATTCTTTTTACGGATGGTCTGGTTGAACATCACCGAAATGGCGAGTTTTACGCGCCGCATTATCTCGAACAAAAACTTCACGAGATCAGAGATCTGACTGCCAAAGAAATTTTCTACGCGATTAAAGAGGATCTCATCGCATTTAATACACCCGATGACGATATCAGTTACGTCATTATTAAGCGGCATTGATAATGAGTAGGTCTCCCTCCTATTACACTATCCCTCTTCCACTTCATCCAGTGCGCCTACTTTTCTCAAGCTCGGGGAAGCTATTGCTGTTATACCTGTGACTAATAGTGTTCCGATGCCGCCGCTTACGACTGAGAATACAGGTCCATACAATTCCGCTACACCTCCAGATTCGAGACCGCCCAGTTCATTTGACGCGCTCACAAATACCCCGTTTACGGCGGATACTCTGCCGCGCATTGCATCGGGGGTGATTAACTGTACGAGTGTGTGTCGAATGACCATGCTTACGTTGTCAAATGCCCCGGTCAATACGAGCATCGCAAATGACAACCAGAAGTTTTCCGATATTCCGAATACAATGGTTGCGATGCCAAATCCAGCTACGGTGAGGAGCAGATTTCTGCCAGCTTTTTTCATCGGGGGCAGGTGTGCCAGTGTGAGTGCCATTATCAGGGCTCCCACCGCAGGTGCTGATCGCAATATTCCAAATCCCTCGGATCCCACATTTAAGATGTCCTGTGCGTAAATCGGCAATAGATATACAGCGCCGCCCAGGAGTACGGCAAACATGTCCAGGGCCATGAGCGACAATAGCAAGCGGTTGTTCTTCAAAAATACTAACCCGCCCATCAGATTTTGTAGTGGTGAAATTCGCGCTGCATTTTTATCGCGTTCTATAGGCGGTACGCGCAATCGGGATAATACCAGTAAAAACCACCCTGTACATCCGGCACTTGCCAGGTACGCTGCGGGTACATAAACTGCTGCGATCAGGCCTCCGATCATGGGTCCCACTACCCACGCCATTTGCATTAAGCTCATGCTCCATGCCACGGCATTGGGAAATATCCCGCGCGGTACCAGTTGGGGTACAATTGCCCGCCGTGCTGGCGCACCGAGTACGGTTATTGCGGCATCTACTACGAGCAGGGCGTACATCAGGGCAATTGGTCCCTGTTCCCACGATACTGCGGCAAGGCCCAGAGAGGTTAATGTCGTGCCCGTCAAGCTCAACATCATGACTGTGCGTCGGTTAAAGCGGTCGGCGAGATACCCCGCGGGGAGTGCGAGGATCATTGTCGGCAATGCGATTGCCAGACCCACCAGGCCGAGCGCGAGCGCTTGCCCGGTGCGCGCATACATTTCCCATCCTATGGCTGCACTCTGGATTTGTGTGCCGACCAATGCGACAAACCAGCCCAGTGCGTATAACCGAAATTCCCTGATGTGAAATGCTTCATAGGGATTGTGTTTTGTCAATACGATTCCCGTTCGTAAGAATTTCGTCAGATTCAGACATGATAGCTAACTTACGACCGATGTCAACACATCGCTTTCTGTGTTTGTCTCTTGACACTTCGACAAATTCTGACTATCCATACGTTCAGTGTATTGCTCGTGAAATAGCGTTAAATATTCTTGGAGAGAATCCATGCGACGTACCTTTCAATTTGATCAGAATACCCCGCCTCTTTGCCGCCTGGGTCTGGCTACGAGGGGCAATACCCACCTGTCCCCTGCCGATGTCTATTATGCAGTTGAGCGCGGTGTCAATTATCTCAATTGGTGCGGTCGTCCCGATGGTTTGAGTAGCGCTGTTGCGGGTATGGGGGTGGAGC
>JAPPIE010000045.1:1559-5995 GCA_028874765.1 Gemmatimonadota bacterium | reverse complement strand
CTACATAGCCTACAACGCGCCACACGGACCCCTCGAAGCACCAGAAGAAGACGTCCGACCCTTTGAAGAAATGGAAAAATTCACCCGCGCCGTATGCCTCACCTACGGAATGATCCAAAGGATGGATACTGGAATCGGACAAATCCTGGACACACTGGAACAACACAGCCTCGCGGAAGACACCATCGTACTGTACACCAGCGACAATGGGCCTGTACACCTCGGCAAAGGAGAAAACGACCAGACCCGCTACAACGGACCATTTCGGGGCATGAAATACGATGTACTCGAAGGCGGAATCCGCGTACCGGGCCTAATCCGCTGGCCCGCGGGCTTGCCTCAGGGCGAGACGTATGACGGCATGCTCCATTTCACAGACTGGATGCCCACCCTTTTAAACGCCTGCGGAATCGATATGCAGACGCCCTCAGACGGAATGGATGTCATGCCCGCATTGCAGGGTGAACCCCAAAAACTCCCGACCAAACGATACTGGCAATTCAACCGCTACGACCCCATCGGCACATGCAATGCCGCGATGCGGGATGGGGAATGGAAGCTCTACTGGCCTCGCATTGAAGAAGCCATGCAAAAACTCAAATCCGATGGTCCGCCATTCCAGAAAAATTTCGAAGTACCGCATTTTCTCATGAATGTGGAAAATCCACCCGTGGAACGGGCACTATCACCACCAGGCGACCCGGAACTCTACAATATAAAAAACGACCCGCACGAAAACATTGACCTCGCCCAACAACAGCCAGACCGCGTACACCGCATGAAACGCGAACTGGAAACGTGGTTTGAAGCCGTAGAAACGGATCGACGGCGCATCGCATCGTCATAAGTGATATCACAGATATAAACTTAAAAATCGGTACAAATCTCAAGTTTAACTTGAAATCTGTACCGATTTACTTAAATCGGAGCCGATCTATTCGACCGCAAACAACCGGTTGCGCGCCGGCAGACTGATGATCTTCGAGAAATGGTAAATCTGCAAATCGGGATGGTCGGGATCAACCGTGGTGGGCACTTCAATCACGAAATCGGCGAAATGAGGGACATTAAAAGCCACGAAGGCCAGCATCAGGCAATCAATGAGCCGTTCGGGACGCATCGAAAGATCCGGAAAGGCGATCGGACCCGTATCGACCTGGTAGCGGTCGTCGTCACGGCGGGTATTCATCGTCTTAACCGGACATTCAATCAGTGCCCGAAGGCCGGTATCGTCGTTGCGGATCTCGGTCTGCGAAACCAGCGGCGCGAAGCGATACGTCTCCTCTCGGATCGCCGCGTTCGTCGGCAACTCGCGAATCGTCGCGCCTTCCACAAGGTGCAGATCGTAACCGCCGAACATCTCCGTGTACGGGCGCGTTTCCCGGTAGCGGTCGCCGAGATAAGCATGGCGCCTGAAAATGAGACCGTACCCGGCACTGAAGATCGGCAAGAAATCGTAGTTATCCTGTATAAACAGATCCTGCTCGTGAAAGGTATTCTCGCTCTTGCATGAGGCAGTCTGGTAGAAATCCTCACAGATCCCCCGCCTGTCGTCGATAACGCGGGTGCGCGACTCGATCCAGAAGCGCGCCTCATTGGCATGCCCCTTCCCGATCAGGAATGACCGCCCGTAATCCAGCGGGATCATGTCGATTTGCGTATCGTCACTCATTGATCTCACTTCAAAAACCCCTGAACCCTCGGATGATCAAGCACATCGGTATTGAGCACATCCCTGGGCGTGCGACCTTCAAGCGCGTCAATAATTTGCGCCACGCAACACTCATCAAGCCGAATCGCGGACTCCACAGTAATGCCCGCGTTGTGATTGGTACAGATAATGCGGGGATGGTCCTTGTGAATCGCGCGCGTCTGATTGACCGGATCATCGACGAGATAATAATAGAGCCGTTCCTCTTTAATCGCCCGATTCACCGCCTCGTCATCCACCAGATTGCCGCGCGAGGGATTGATCACTGAAGCGTGGGGTTTCATCGCGCAGAGCAAATCGTAGGTCACAACCGTATCATCGCCTGAAAGATGCAGAGAAATCGCATCGCACTCCTCGAAAAGGGTGCGGGGATCATCGACCACCTCGGCATCGTACTGCGCGGCGACCTCGTCAATATCCGGACGAATATCATACACCAGCAAGCGTCCAGAAGCGCCCAAAAGCGGACGCGCGCGCTCCGCCATCGCCTGACCGATCCGCCCAAGCCCCCAGATCCCCAGCGTAGAACCCTCCGCGTCATAAGTCCTGATAATCTCAAAATTCCCCGCATGGCTATTTCGGTTCAGCGTATAAACGCGCTTCAGCGCGGCCATCCACTGCGCGATCGCAAATTCGGCAACCGTAACCATATGCACGGGAGCAACCGTAACAAGAACACCGCAATCCGTTGCACGCGGCACATCCACCTTTTCAAACCCCACACCCCACCGCGCAACAATGCGCAAATCGCGTGCCATCGCGTAAAACTCGGGCGTGAACACAACCGAATCCGCCAGAACACCTACCACACCCTCGGCGTGCTCGGCACCAAATTCGGTCTCATCGTAAAATTCCACCTCCGCATAATCGCGCAACCTGTCAATCGCCTTTGTCCGCTCCTCAGATGCAAACTCGGGACCCTGCAATTTATCTGTAATAAGAATTCTTTGAGCCATATCTCCCTCTGAAATTCGTCAATGAACTGCTGTCTCCTTCTCGCCTTTCATCTGCGGGCGAGGCATGCCTCGCCCCTACACATCTCCGCTGGCTATCTTCATCTGCGTTCACCTGCCTTCGCCCTTCATCTGCCTTTCGCCTTTCATCCTGCACATCCTTTCATCCTGCACATCCTGATCCGCCTTTCATCTGCCTTAGCCTTTCATCTGCGTGCATCTGCGCCATCTGCGGATCCAATCAGCGGCAACAACGTCTCAGCGGTTTTCTCCACCAGAAAAGTGTAAAATTCCTCACTCAACAGACTGCTCCCGTGATCCTGAATAAATTTGAGTTCCTCCGGTGTAATATCAACGGGATTGGTCTCCACCGCATTGGGATATTCATTCGCAGGTGTTCGATCAATCGGCGCGACAAACTCCACCGTCAGCGCGCCATCATAACCCACCTCTTTGAGCGTCGCCACCAACTTTGCCCAATCCCAGTTCCCCAGCCCACACGCCATGCGGTTGTTATCCGCCACATGAAAATCCACCAGCCGGTCCCCAGCATCCCGAATCGCTTGATACGGATCCGCCTCTTCGATATTGATATGAAAAGCATCTAAACACACCCCGCAATTCGCACCCGTCGCCTCTGATAGGGCAAGCGCCTGAGCACCCCGGGTAATAAAATACGTCTCAAACCGATTGATGGGTTCAATAGCGAGGCGAACCCCCTCTCTTTCGGAATGATCATAAACCTCCTGCATGCCCGCCACAGCCCATTGCCATTCCTCATCGGGCGTGGCATCCGGTTCGATTTTTCCCACAGTAGCCGGCACCACAGTCAGTTCATACCCATCAAGTTCCTTGACCATCGTAACACAATCCACGACGTACTGCACGGACTGTGCCCGAACCCCCGCATCTTTGGCCAGCATATTGCGGTCGCCCATCATCAAAGTCACCGCCCCCCAGCAGCGGATATTGTATTTATCGAGCAGAGCACGCACCTCTGACGTATCATACCGCTCGGGTTCACCGCTAAGCTCAATACTCTCGTATCCAAATTTTGCCAACCTCTCAAGCGTAACTTCGAGAGACTCCGACCGCATCCAATTGTGCATAGATAAGTGCATCATCAACCTCCCGGAACAATAAGATCCGGCGTATTTTCAACGCGCCCCCACCAGAGAGAGATATCAAAAGTGGGATCGCCAGTGAGAAAACGCCAGAACTTAATGCGATTCATAAGCTCAATGCGATGGCGTTGTCCATGCCAGGGAATCTTCTGATTGAGTTTCTGTTTAACCTCGGGACTATCGAGATCATCCGTATTCCACAAACGCTGCTGCCGAACCGTGGGATTGAGACGAAGCTTAAACATATACCGATCCCTATCGGTAAAATTGCTCCGCGCCGAATGCCATATATTGGTATGCCAGAAAAACATCGTCCCCGCTTCGCAAACCGCCTGCACCTGTCCTATGATATTTTGATAGCGTTTGATCTCGGCTTCGTGAACCCGGCGAAATTGCGTGCCCGGCACAAAAAGCGTACCCCCGCTTTCCAGCGGTGTATCCTCTGGAAAAAAGGAAATCTGAATATCGAAATGCAAATCGCGAACATCGTACTCGGCATCCTGATGCAAATTGGCACCCTTGCGCGTATTTGCCGGCGTAAGGTGCGCCGCGTGGTGATCGTATCGCGGATTGGGACCCACCAGACTGTGAATAATCGCTGCCACTTTGGGCAGGCGAAAAACCTTGCCAATAGCTTCATCGGGCCAA
>JAPPIE010000045.1:0-1459 GCA_028874765.1 Gemmatimonadota bacterium | reverse complement strand
ACTTGCGGTGCTTTGATAAAAGGCACCTGAATAACGCGCCAGCCATCGCGCATGGCATCCAGTACAGAATTGTAAGGCGGCTCTGCATCTTCACCTGCAGCCTCAAACATCTCATCAGTCGTGCCATCGTAAAGCGACCAACCAACAACTTCGCTCTCCAAGCTGGAATTGCCCAGATAGAGAAAGAGAAGTTTTTGTCTCAATTGTGTTTCAGGCATTCGCGGATTCCTTTCTCTTTTCACGTCTCATAATCAAACACGAGCACATCATCGACAATTGGACGTATAAAAGTCTGGCTGAGCGCTCTGTGATCCGGATGTGGCAAATAGAAATCTCGCGCGGCCTCATCCGCAAACCGAATAATAAACCCCCAGTCGTAGCCGTAATTTTTTCCCTCCGGGCTATTATTATACCCACCCGTAATCTCCTCCATACCGGGAATACTACCCTTTTCTTTTAGCGCAACCAGACCCTCGTGGAGTGCCTGAGTCTGTTCCCGCGTAACCCCATCTTTGAGCTTGAGAAGAACAATATGATCTATCATAAAAAATCCTTTCACGTTATCGTGCGTTCCCGACACAAATTCCAAACACACCACAGAACAAACGCGTAAGCCACAGCGGCAATATAAAAATTAGTAGATATCCCAAACATAATAGAAACAAACACAGATAGAGCAGAACACAGCACACCCATAATTCCATTCAGTGCCCAAAACCACGGGGTTTCGTTTGCATAAGAGGATTGAACCAGACGCATACCCGTCGGAAAAAACAGCCCCATAAGCATCCCCACGGGAAAAATGACCAGAACAGACATCAGTATTTTTGTCGTCGTATCCTCCGCCATCATCTGGGACAGCAAATAGTGGAGAACCGTATTGAGAACAACAACACTCACCGCCGTTATAATTGGAAAAACATAAACCCACGGCTTTCGCGTAAGCGGAAGATGATCGCTTACAAAACTGCCCATACCCGTACTCGCAATAAGTGTAAACAGCAATATACCCAGCGAATAGATGGGATGTCCAGTAAATACGTTGAGCCGTTGAATCAGGGCAATCTCCACAAACATAAAAGCCGAACCAATAAGAGAAAAATACAGTGCCCCGAACCAGAAACCGCGTGTTCGCATCAACGTTGTAGGTCTATGGGCAAGCCACAAAGGCACGCCAATCGTCGCAACAGCGAGCACCCCGAGCACGGTCAAAAGCGCGAGAAGCGTAATCACAGCTCTTAAATTCCCGCTGATAACGCCCTCTTTCACGCTCAGCGCAGTCCCTATGTGATTTAGCCTCAACATATTAAAAAAATAGGGATTGTCATCTGTCGGCGGGCTGTAGTCGAGTTCGGCTTGCACCACAGCCTCTGCGAGTTGCTCTGTCGATTGGGCAGATAAAATCTGTCTCAAAACAGGTTCGGCAGGCAAATGATCGGGTACATGCACAATCTGATAT
>JAPPIE010000009.1:30618-45145 GCA_028874765.1 Gemmatimonadota bacterium | reverse complement strand
TAAGCGCGAGATCTTTGTCATCCCCCTCTTTGAGACCACAATGAAGCCCGGCGGCCTTATAACCTTTTGGGGGATAGATGATTTTTTCATTAATCGTCACAAGAGATCCCCTTTCTATTAAAAAAGCGCGCGTTTGACATTGCGAACAGCCTGGCGGATTCGGTGTTCATTTTCGACCAACGAAATGCGTACATATCCCTCGCCCATATCGCCAAAACCAATACCGGGAGAAACCGCGACTTCTGCCTCTTCCATGAGCTTGAGGGCAAAATTCATAGAACCGAGATACCGATACTTTTCTGGAATAGGCGCCCAAACAAACATCGACGCCTTGGGCTTATTGACGGGCCACCCAATGCGATTGAGACCTTCTACCAGCGTATCCCTGCGGCTCTGATACCTGGCGGCTGATTGCTGCACGCAGTCTTGCGGGCCATCAAGCGCGGAAATTGCAGCGACCTGTATGGGAGTAAAAACACCGTAGTCATAGTAATTTTTGATCACGGAAAGCGCTTTAATCACCTCTGGATTTCCGAGACAAAACCCGACGCGCCAACCAGCCATATTGTAGGACTTGGACATCGTGTAAAATTCAACCCCGACTTCTTTGGCACCCTTAACCTGTAAAAGACTCGGCACCACAGTGTCGTCAAACGCAATATCCGAATAGGCCATATCGTGGATAACAATGATATTTTGGCGGCGGGCAAAATCCACAATCTCCTCAAAAAAAGAAATATCGACAGTAGCTGTGGTGGGATTGTGAGGAAAATTAAAAATCATCACTTTGGGTTTGGGCCACAACTCCCGCGGGATCATTTGCAGGTCTGGCACAAATTCCTTTTCCGGACGCAAGGGCAAGCTGAAAACATTGCCATTGGCAATCGCAACACCATAAAGATGCAGGGGATATGCCGGATTTGGCACAATGGCGAGATCGCCCGGATCGAGAAGCGCGAGACAAATATGCGCCAACCCCTCTTTCGAACCAATCGTGACAATCGCTTCAGTCTCCGGATCGAGATCAACGTCAAAACGCCGTTTGTAATGGCGACAAATCGCCCGCCTCAAAGCCGGAAGACCCGCCGATGGCGAATACCCATGCGTCTTGGGGTCTCGGACAACTTCGGTGAGCTTGTCAATAATATGTGGCGGTGTCGGCTGGTCGGGATTGCCCATACCCAGATCAATAATATCAACGCCCTTGCGCCGCAGGTACATTTTACGGGCATTGACCTCGTGAAAAACATAGGGCGGAAGGCGTTCAATCCGACGAGAATTGATTTGCATGCGATACTCTTTGAAAAGGGTCAGTCAACGACGATAATATCGTCGAGCAACAATTTATAAGTCAAACTATCGACCAGTGCTGTCCAACTGGCTTCGATGACATTTTCAGATACACCGACAGTACTCCACACGCGCCGCCGGTCAGAGGACTCAATCAGCACTCGCACCTTGGCTGCCGTACCATCGGCACTGGATAACACGCGCACTTTGTAGTCTTCAAGACGCACATCTTTCAGCATGGGATAATTTGGTTCAAGCGCCAGGCGCAATGCCGAATCAAGCGCATTGACAGGACCATCGCCTTCGCCAACCGTGTGGTAGATCTGTCCTTCAATTTCTATTTTCACAATGGCTTCTACTTCAGAGCCTGCAGCACTTTTGCGATTGATCGTCTTGTAATTGATGAGCTTAAACGGTTTGCGAATACTGCCCAATATCTGACGGGCGATAATTTCAAACGACGCTTCGGCGGCTTCAAAAACATAGCCTTCGTGTTCGAGTTGCTTAATTTTTTGCAGCAATTTCTGGACAGTTGGATGGCGTTTGTCCAGTCCCGGAATCAGATGGTGCAATTTTGCTGCGACGGCCCCGCCGCCCGATTGTTCTGAAAGCAGAAAACGGCGCTGATTGCCTACAGATTCCGCATCGCAGTGTTCATACGCGACGGGTTGTTTGAGCATCGCATCTACGTGAACACCCGCCTTGTGTGCAAAAGCACTCTCGCCCACATAAGGTTGGCGGTGATCGTGATAGACATTGGCGATTTCGCTCACAAAGCGCGATAATTCCATAAGTCTTTTCAGATTTTTCGCGCCAATAGCTCTCATCCCCAACTTAAATTCAATATTTGGAATCACCGAACACAGATTGGCATTGCCACAGCGTTCCCCATAGCCATTGATAGTCCCCTGCACATGTGTAGCACCCATTTCGAGTGCGACAATGCTATTGGCCACAGCCATTCCCGCGTCGTTGTGCGTGTGAATACCCAAAGGCACATCGACCCTGGATTGAATATCGCTGATAATCTCCTGTATTTGATATGGCATCATGCCGCCATTGGTATCGCACAAGACGAGCACCTCGGCTCCGCCTTCTTGCGCGGCCAACAAAGTTTCCAGCGCGTATTCGGGATCGGCTTTGTAACCGTCAAAAAAATGTTCGGCATCGTAAATAACTTCTCGGCCGTTTTCCTTGAGCCAAGCGCAAGAGTCCCTGATAATTTGCAGGTTTTCGTCTAATGTCGCCCGCAACACATCGGTTACGTGAAGCGTCCAGCTTTTCCCAAAGAGCGTGATAACCTCAGTACCTGCCCTGAGCAAAGTGGTGAGAGTGGGATCGTCTTCGGGCGGATTGTCAACCCTGCATGTACTGCCAAAAGCGACAATTTTGGTGTTGTGAAATTCGAGATCGCGCACGCGATCAAAAAATTCGAGATCCTTGGGATTCGTCGGATTGGGCCAACCGCCTTCAACATAGTGAATGCCCATCGCATCGAGATGTTGTGCAATCATGGTTTTGTCTTCAGCCGAAAATGAAATACCCTCAGCCTGCGCGCCATCTCGAAGGGTCGAATCGTAAATTTGTACAAGTTTAGACATGTGATTTCCTCTGGTTTGGGATTAAAAAAGTTGGGCCATGCAAAACGATCCAATGCCCAAACCAATGGCCTCCGGGCAACGAGTGCCCGGATAATATCTCCTGCCTGTTCGCATGTAGAAATGCATAATAGCTCGCAAAAAAGCCCGCGAGATGCGGGCGTAAAAAAGGTTAAAAGCCCGTAACATAGGGAAGTTTGTTGGCGATATCCCGCACCGCACCGCGGCCTTCGAGAAGCATACCCGTTGCATCCCACGCCCCCTCAATGAGTTGGAGCCGATTGCCTTCTGCAATCTGGAGATTGACTTCTATATCGCCAAATGTCAATTTTTTCTCTTTGAGATCAACCGCCATTTCTCGTTGTGGATCTGCTTCTATCGCGTCTTGAATTTTGACAATATCCGCGGTTGAAGCCGTCAGACAAGGCACGCCCATAGCCGTACAATTGCCCAGAAAAATTTCGGCAAAAGATTCACCCACAATAGCACTAATCCCCCAGCGCATCAAAGCCTGGGGCGCGTGTTCTCTCGAAGACCCACACCCAAAATTATCATTGGCGATAAGTATGGATGCCCCCTGATAGCGCGGATCATCAAATGGGTGATCGGGATTTGATTTGCGATCGTCTTCAAATGCGTGCTCACCCAGGCCGTCAAACGTAATAGCGCGAAGATACCGCGCGGGAATAATGCGATCGGTATCGATGTCATTTCCCCGAACGGGAATCGCGCGCCCTTCTACATACTGAATCACAGATGAATTCATAAATAACCTTCCTTTACATCGCGCGTACGTCAATAACCTCACCGGCGATAGCCGCGGCTGCAACCATTGCGGGACTCATCAAGAGGGTACGTCCCGTGGGGCTTCCCTGACGCCCTTTGAAATTGCGATTACTCGAAGACGCGCACACTTCGCGTCCCTGCAATTTGTCGGGATTCATAGCCAAACACATCGAACACCCGGCCCCACGCCATTCAAAGCCCGCATCTTCAAAAATGTGGTGCAAGCCTTCTGCTTCGGCTGTCTTGAGAACGGATTTGGACCCCGGCACAACCAGCGCTTTGACGCCACTGGCCACCTTGTGGCCCTCGACAACTCTGGCAGCTTCTCTGAGGTCAGAGATACGGCTGTTGGTACACGACCCCACAAAAGCCACGTCAATAGGCATACCAGATATAGCCGTACCCGGCTTTAAGTCCATATAATCATACGCTTCGGCTGCAACATCGCGCTCATCGTCAGGCAGATCCGTCAAAGCCGGCACTTTTTCTGATACAAAGAGTGCCTGCCCCGGTGTAATACCCCATGTCACGGTAGGCTCAAGGGCAGAGCCATCGAGATGATAAACATCGTCGTAATCGGCATCGGCATCGGAAGCCATAGAACGCCACCAGGAAACCGCGCGATCAAAGGCTTCGCCCGAAGGTGCATAAGTGCGTCCCCTCAGATAGTCATAAGTCGTCTGATCGGGATTCACATACCCCGCGCGCGCACCGCCTTCAATCGACATATTGCACACCGACATGCGCGCTTCCATATCCATAGCTTCAATAGCGGATCCGGCGTATTCGTAAGCATAACCCGTACCGCCTTTTACACCGAGATTGCGGATAATGTTGAGAATAACATCTTTGGCGTAAACCCCATTGCCCAGCGTGCCGGATACTTCAATACGGCGCACTTTGAGAGGATCCATCGCCAGACACTGCGTAGCGAGCACATCGCGCACCTGCGAGGTGCCAATGCCAAATGCAATGGCACCATAAGCTCCATGCGTTGAAGTGTGGCTATCGCCGCAGGCAATGGTCATGCCCGGCTGTGTCAGACCCAGTTCGGGACCAATGACGTGGACAATACCCTGACGCTCGTCGTCCAGACCAAAAAAAGAAAGGCCGAACTGTCGGGCATTTTCTTCGATGGCGATCATCATGTCCTCGGCCATACCGTCGGCAAATGGACGGGCAACATCGCTTGTAGGTACAATATGATCAACCGTGGCAAATGTGCGTTCTGGATACGCAATAGTGAGACCGCGCTCTCTGAGCATATCAAAAGCCTGCGGACTGGTAACCTCGTGAACGAGATGCAGGCCGATAAACAACTGCGTTTGCCCCGATGGCAGCGTTCGCACCGCATGCGCATCCCAAACTTTGTGAAATAAACTTTGACCCATTTATGCCTCTATTCTTAAAACCCTTTGAAACCACAGATAAACACAACAGTGTCTATCCATCTGCGTCCATCTGTGCCTATCTGCGGATACTAAACGGTTGGTTCTCGCTCCTTGTGATTGTCTTGCTGAATGGCCAGGCGATTGAGCGCATCGAGAAAAGCCTTGGCACTGGCTTCGATAATATCGGTTGAAACACCGCGTCCCCTGACTATGCGACCATTGCACGACACATTGACCGTGACTTCCCCCATCGCTTCGGCCCCCCCGGTAACGCCGCGGATAGTATAGTCTTCCACTTTTGTATTCGTATTGTCCGTGGCTTTCTTAATCGCCTGATACGTCGCATCTACCGGCCCATCACCCCAGGCTGACTCCTGAACGTGGTTTTTACCGTCAATACCAATGCGAACCGTCGCAGAGGGAACCGTGCCAGTACCGCTCACAGTATGCAAATAGTCCAACACGAACCGCATGGGAAAATCTCGAATTTCATCTTCCACAATAGCCATGAGGTCTTCGTCATAAACTTCCTTCTTCTTGTCGGCAACTTTGACAAAGCGCTCATAAGCAATATTTAATTCATCCTGATTGAGATTATAACCGAGTTCTTCCAGGCGATGGCGCAATGCGTGGCGTCCAGAACGCGCCGTGAGCACAATGCTCGATTCTTCCCATCCCACAGATCTGGGATCGATAATTTCGAAATTTTCGCGGTCTTTGAGCACCCCGTCTTGATGGATACCCGAACTATGTGCAAAGGCATTGGCTCCCACAATAGGTTTATTGGGCGGAACCACAATACCCATGAGGCGGCTGACCAGACGGCTTGTGTTTACGATTTCGCGCGTTTTGATATCCGTATAGAGATCGAAATAATCCCCGCGCGTTTTGACGGCCATGACCACTTCTTCAAGCGAGGTATTGCCTGCGCGTTCACCCAATCCGTTGATGGTGCATTCGACCTGACGCGCGCCATTTCTGAGTGCTTCGAGAGCATTGATCGTCGCCATGCCCAAATCGTCGTGGCAGTGGACACTGATAATAGCCCGATCGACATTGGGCACTTTCTCGCAAATATTGCGAATAATACGGCCAAACTGACCGGGAACGGCATAGCCCACAGTATCGGGAATATTGATCGTTGTCGCACCCGCCTCAATAGTAGCTTCGATCACATCGAGCAGATATTGCGGCTCTGTACGCGCAGCATCCATTGGTGAAAATTCCACATCCTCGCAATGCGATCTGGCTCGTGCAACCGCATCAACAGCCATTTGCAGAACTTGATCGGGCGTTTTGCCCACCATAGAAATATGGAGCGGCGATGTCCCAATAAACGTGTGTATGCGCGGCTTTGGCGCGTCTTTCAGAGCTTCACCTGCGCGGTCAATATCCTGGAAGATTGCGCGAGACAGACCGCAAATAACAGGACCTTCGACCTCGTGTGCGATACGCCGCACGGCATTGTAGTCCTGATCGGACGATATGGGAAATCCGGCCTCGATAACATCGACATTGAGCCGTGCGAGTTGATGGGCAATTTCAACTTTTTCGCGCAACGCGAGCGAAGCCCCCGGCGTCTGTTCCGCGTCTCTCAAAGTGGTATCAAAAATAATGACGCGGTCTTTGTTTTTTGCGTTTGACATTGTTATCCCTTAAACATGCCAGAATCAAAGTGGAAATGGGCAGATGGAACGCTCTGGCGGTCTTTCCCCATCTGCCAAACGAGAGCGAGTTCTTCGGTAAGATCACCGAGATCGGGATCCATCTGCATCACCTCCTTATTGAGTCGCGGAATCTCGCAACAGAGCAACCGTGCCTGTGCGCGCGATTTCTTCGATGCCAAAAGAACTGAGCATGCCAATGATAGCCTGAATCTTATCATTTTTGCCCGTAACCTCTATGGTCATCGATCTGGGACATACATCGACGATATTTGAGCGAAATACTTCGGCAATTTGGATAATTTCTGCACGCGTTGTTGTATCGGCTTTGACCTTGATCAACATGAGTTCGCGTTCGACAAATGCGCCCTGTGTAATATCGATCACGCGAATGACATCAATAAGGCGATCCAATTGCTTGACCACTTGCTCGAGCACGCTATCGTCACCACCGACGACAATAGTCATGCGCGAAATACTCGGGTCTTCTGTCTCGCCAACGGACAGACTATCGATATTGAATCCGCGGCTGGAAAAAAGGCCCGCAACGCGGCACAGAACGCCAAAATGATTTTCGACCAGGGCACTTATCGTGTGTTTTTGAGTCATTAAACATTTCCCGAATACATGAAGTGACAACGACCTATGAGTAAATCACAGGCTCTGTCCTTTTATAGGTGCTGTCGCAAGAGTTGGGGAAAGAGCCTGAAACTAATGAATGATAATAGATAGAAAAAGGCTCACGAGCAGGAGAAGGTGCAGAACGATCAGAACTCGCCCTGCAATAGAAAGGCGCAAAGAACGGTGTACACCGTCTCGCATTGTGGAAATCGCCAATGTAGAAATTGAGCGCATAATAGAAGACTTGGGAAAAGAAGTAATAATGTATTTTAGATTGAATAACTTACGCAATCTCAGTGGAATATGTCAAGAAAAAATATTATTTCGCAATCAGCCCACCCCATCTCTGCCCATGATCTTATATCACCAGATCTCGACGCACCCCGCGCATATCCATCTCAAATTCAATATCGACCACTGGCGGCCGGGTAAAGTGCCAGCGGAAACCGTGCCGTCGGACTGGCCCAATGCGATTGAACAAAATATCCTCTACCAGGCCGTCCAGAGAATGCACCGTGTACACATCCACCGCATTGATCATCTCCCATGCCCCACCCAGACCAAACAATCGCTCGACCATTACATCCACCACATAACCAACCTTCTCCCGCATCGCTTCTGCACTGGTATCCCCACTGCGGACAATCCCCTGCTCCAATAATATCCCCTCGCGCAATTCCCCTGCCCCGGCGATCACCAGAGTCCGGGGTGCATCAGTCGCTACCGGCACCGTATAGGAAAATGCGTGCAGCACCGGTTCCCCCGGCGGATCGAACAGCGGTGCCACATTGGTGCGAGCTACTGGATTCAACTCTCCCACGTACAGGTCCCATGCCTTGAGCACCTGACAATAACCCCGATTGAAAGCGACAAACCCCGCCATAGTAAAAGGCGCAGGCGAACGCAACTCCATGCCGCACAATGCCTGCCGATCTCGCCCGGCCTCCTGCAAATGCGCCTCAACCCGATCAAACCCCTGCCGCCAGGGTAGCGCCTGTTCCAGTGTTACATGAACAATCTCCCAGCCGGGATCGGCAATAACGCCGCAAGAGTAAGGGTCAATACCCTTGAGAAAGTGGTAGTGTCCTTCGGACTTGGCAATCAACATGATAACCCTCTGTAAAATTACAACCGCCCATTCGCCCGCAGCGTCAGCAGTGTACCCAACGTCACCCAGCCACGCCATTCGAGTTCGCAACCCGGGCTCACGGCTTGCCAGGTAATATACCACCCACCATCTGCTTGTTGTCCTGCAACAATTGCATCGAGATTTGCCGCAACATCCTCTTCCCGAAAGTGCTTGCGAAGCGGATGATCGGGCGTATTCGCCCAATCGAGCGGTTTGCGGACATAGCCCGTGGCATTTGCATCGGCGATGAGACCTGCAGAAAACATCCCACCGATCAGACGCTCAATTTCGCGCTCTGCGCGCGCCCGGTCCGGCACATAATAGAGAAAAGTCAGCACCACACCCATCTCGTGCATTTCCACAGGTTGCAAATCGGCTATCTTTGACCAGCAGTACGCGGTCGCGCGATCTACCCACGCATGTCGAACGCGATTCTTGTGTAACAAACCAGCAATTGCAGCCGTTGGATTCAAAGACGCCGGTGGATCTTCAACCGTATTCCACCATGATGCTCGCGGATAGCGATGTGCAGAAGGCAACAACCACGGAACACCGCCTTCGGGCGTCGCTATCGTCATCAGATAATCGCAGGCGCGCTGCACCATCTCGGCATCAAAACCCACGGCATCGAGAAACTCAAGCGCGTGCTGCACCGGCACGGGTTGGCTTTCTGGACAGCGAATATCCGGTTCAAGGGCATGTCCAAATCCGCCATCTTCATTTTGATAGGCGCGAAGTGCTGTGAGCACATGCTCCCGCGAACCCCCTTTGAAATGATAGGCAAACAACTGCCGCTCGAGCAACCGCGCATTGTTATAGATAAATTCTTCAGCACGCTCAAAAATGTTGTGATTCATAGACTATCTTCTCCCTTACCCATCCTGCTAATCCTATCAAACCATCATCCTGTTCATCCTGATCCAGACCATTTCACCCCAACCCAATAAATTTGAGAAATGTCTTTCTCCCGCCCATCTCTTTGCGCGCGTTCCACGCTTTAAGTCTGGCATAATAGGGTTCTTCTTCCCACGTCTCCCACTTTGCAATAGCCTTAATTTCGCCCAACGGATTGTACCCATCAAGTTCATACGGGCAATCGGTAGATTGGCTAATGCTGAGCAACTCGATATCGCCCTCTTCGTCAAACTCGAGATCAAATGGATACCTTCGACAAGTCACCGGGCGATAATCGTAGATAGTACACAAATCGTCTCCACCCAAATATTGGCATCCGCTCTCAGTTCTACGCAATCCCATAATGCGCTGGCCAGACTTCAAACGTATCCAGCCCGGCTGGTCTTCGCCCCATTCAATCTCACTCGGCTTATAAAAATCGACAACATCACAAGCCGCTTGATTTGTGCCCTCAACAATGCGGCGCACATCTTCGTCAGTAACCAGAACAATGGGGTCTCGACAGCAATTTCCACAGCGAGTGCAGCGAAACTTGAGCAAGTGTTTCCACTCTTGCGCCATATCGTCTCCAATAGTTATACAACCTTTTGCTCCAACCAGTCCTTAGTAATTTCAAGACCAAAACCGGGGGCATTGCTCGGAATGAGATAACCGTCTTTAATCACAGGAGTTCCCGGCAGCGCGACGCGTTCTTCGAGCGGAACGCCCGGAGGCGATACCCCTTCGGAACGTTCGCCCCACTGTATCGCTGGCATAGCATAAGAAAGGTGCTGACCATAGGGGTAATTCATGCCCGCGTGGCTGATAACCGTTAGCCCATGCGCCTCGGCAATATGGCATATCCGCATCAAGGCCGTCACACCACCTGCCCACTGAATATCGGGCTGCAAAATATCGACAAGCCCCTGACTCGCGGCTGTGGCAAAGGGGTGGATGGTGTACCAGTGTTCGCCCGTTGCGAGAATTTGCCCGGGGACGCGTTGACGCACCTTTGTATAGCTTTCCATATCTTCGGGCAACACGTAATCTTCAAGCCACTTGAGGCGATATGGTTTTAATGCTTCGACGAGACGGACCGTGTACTCGACATTGAGCGACATCCAAGCATCGAGCATGAGTTCGACATCATCGCCGATCTGCTCGCGCGTTTTGGCAACCAACTCTTCAGTCTTATTTATACCTTCAATACCGGACTCCGGTCCATATCGCGCAAAGAGCTTGACCGCCTTGAACCCCAATTCGAGAAACCATTCAATACTATTTTCCGTACCATAAGATATATCTGTATTGCTGGCATAACAGAAAATTTTGTCTTTTTGCGGACCACCCAAAAGCTCGTAAACAGGACGCTGCAAAATTTTTCCCTTTAAGTCCCACAGGGCATTATCCACAGCACTGATGGCATAGCTGGACAAACCCGCCGTATGATAAGGCGAAGAAGCGCGGCGCATCATATCCCAAAGCTTCTCGGTCGCCATGCAATTTTGTCCTTCGAGCAAAGGGGCAAAGTGATCGTTGATAATACTGAGCACTGGCCCACTGTGATTGGTAAAACCCACCCCCCAGGTGCCATCTTGCGCCGTCACGACACAAGCCGTGCGAGTCCAATTTGGATTCCACCCCGATCTTTTAAATTCGGGATATCGCGCCATAGGACTGATAAAACCATCTGTGGGCAGCTTTGGGACGCGAGGTTCTGTTTTTTGATCGGGAGAAATATTGACGGCAACTGCGCGAATATCTTTGATTTTCATAGTTTTTCCTTCTTAAAAAGCAATGGCATATCCATCTCGCCTGGGATCTGAACCGCCCATCAGGGCACCGGTCTCAGGATTGATCTGAATAGCCTGTGCATTCCCCGGTCCACCCCATTCTGAGAGGGAGCGAAGGTCGTGACCTTTCCGAGCAAGGGCTTCGCACTGGATTGTAGGAAAACGGCTTTCGAGTTGAAGCACATCTTCGCACGTATGGGGAACCGTGGATTCCATGGGATTTTGTAGAGAACGCCAGCGGGGGGCTTCAACAGCCTCTTGAGGCGTCATACCAAATTCCAGAATATGTGTCACCAGTTGCAAATTGGTCTGTACCTGTGTATCTGCACCCGGCGTGCCGCATATCAGAACGGGTTTACCGTCTTTCGCGACAATAACGGGATTCATAGTGTGGCGAACTCGCTTACCCGGCATCAGACAATTGGGATGATCTTTTTCCAGATGCCAGTACGTCATACGATTATTGAGAAGAATACCCGTATCTCCCGCAATAAGACTTGATCCCCAGCCAGATTGAATACTCTGCAATTGACAAACCGCATTGCCCTCGCCGTCAGCCACGCAAAAACATGTAGTATCCTCAACCGATTCCGGGATACCGGGCGGGACATGGATAGCAGCGCGTTCAAGGTCGATACACGAAGCGCGTTCTTTTGCATAATCTTTCGAGAGCAATCCATCAATTGGCACATCGACCCAATCTGGATCAGCCATGTATTTTTCTCGGTCTGCAAAAGCGAGTTTTTTGGCTTCGACCATCAGGTGGATACTCTCGGCAGTATTGCAGCCCAGCGCCTGAAGATCAAAATTTTCGACAATATTGAGTTCTTGAAGTAAAATATGCCCACTCGAATTGGGCGGTGCTTCGTACACAGTATAACCTTTGTAAGTCACAGCAATAGGATCGCCAATGCGAGCGCGATGGTTCTTCAAATCGGCTGCGGTAAGCAACCCACCTCGCGACTGGCTAAATGCAACAAGTTCCCGGGCTATTTCACCCGTGCGATAGGCGTCGCGCCCCTCTGCGGCGATTTTCCTCAAGGTCTTACCCAGGTCTTTCTGATAGACAATATCCCCGGCACTGAGGGGCTGACCATCATTTGTGAAAACCGCTCGCGTATATGGATCGGATGCAAAGCGTTTTGTTTCCCCCCGCAAACTATTCGCCAATTTGTGACTGAGCGGAAAGCCCTCTTCGCAAAAGGCGATTGCCGGCGCAAAAATATCTTCGAGCGGGCGCGTGCCAAAGTGCTCGTGAGCAACGAGCCAGCCGTCAACCAGACCGGGGATGGAAACGCTCAGAATACCCTTCATCGGGATACCACCGCGTTGGAGATAAAATTCTCGGGTCGCACCCGTTGGGGCTGCACCAGTGGCATTAATGGCAGATACTGTGCCCGTCTTAGCCGAGTAAATTAAAATAAAACCATCGCCGCCTGCGCCTGAAGATTGTGGTTCAACCACGCCGAGCGCAGCGGCCGTGGCAATAGCCGCATCAATGGCATTGCCACCCGCCATCATAACCTGAATACCTGCTTGAGAAGCGAGATGGTGTCCCGATGTGACCACGCCATTTCTGCCCATAATGGACGGCCTGAAAGCGGGATGAGCAATTGCATGAGGAGAAGACATAATGTGCTCCTGAGACGATTTTTTGATAAAAAGTGATAAAAGTGTTTTGTCAACGCCCGCGCCCGTATTCTTAGATACACCTTGACAAAATGCCATGAGGCCACTAATTTTCGGCTTTCCGTTTTCAGTGCTGATATTACACACGGGCGCATTAAAATGCGTAATATCAGTTCCTCCCTTATTCCCAATTTCGTCTCCAATGGCAACTATTCTTCTTCTCGCGGACGAAGCCTACGGCGCGCGTCTTAAATCAGACCTCGAATACATCGGGCATCAAGTTGAACACGTGATCCTGAGCGGACGGAGCAATTTGCCTCCCATACCCGCCAACGGCATTGATTTGACCATCATTGACCCCGAATCCTCCCTCGATCGCCTCGCACAGGCCATTGCACACCTTCAACAACAACGTCCTGCCACCGACAGCGCCCTGCTCGTCATCACCGATGAAATGACCGCACTCAACCTCGATTTTTCACTCGGCATTTCAGATTTTGTCATCAAGCCCTATAGCCTGCGCGAGTTCGAAGCGCGCCTGCGCCTGGCTCTTTGGAACGACGACCATCCCCCCGACGATCACACCCTCAAAATAGACGACCTCGTCATCAATATGGCGCGCTACGAAGTGCGCGTCAAGGGCAGTGTTGTCGAACTCACACTCAAAGAATACGAACTACTCAAACATCTGGTCACCCACGAGGCTCGCGTATTTACCCGATCGGACCTCCTCGACAGCATCTGGGGCTATGACTATTACGGCGGCATGCGCACCGTTGACGTCCACATTCGCCGCCTGCGCTCCAAACTCGGCGAATCGGGCAAAGCCATTACCACAGTACGCGGTGTCGGCTACAAATTTGACCTTCCCTGATAGTGCCCGACACACCACAAACCCCAGAAGTACGCTTCTGGGGTTTTCTGTTTATATCAAAGCTACGCAATGGAAAAAGTTCTGGTGTGGTATATCTCATTTTTTATACGGATAACGCACCTTGCTGCGAGTTGATCCACTGATAACGAACCGGTCTGAACAGTTTCTTCAATTTCTGTTCATCGGTGGCTTGATCGAGCCAGATCTTAAGTTGAGTCTTATGAATTTGCAATGCATCGGCTAATTCATCACGAGTCTTTGGGACATCTTTACACAGGATTTGGACTTTTGAGAGAAATAGATCATAGAACTCAATATCCTTTACTGAAGAGTATGTCTCAGCATCCTCCTTAACAACTTGGACGAACTGATCCGATTTCGTTAGCGTCATTTGTTGCGGAAATTTTTCTTTACGATCTGCCGTAAACAGTGTTTTGAGATCAACGTCCCCGATATTCTCCGGTACCCATGCTGCACCAGCCCTGACAATAGCTGCATTTCCGGCTCTTTTCTCGTCCGTTCTTTTCACCCAAAGCGGTACCCATTGCTTCTTGAGATTTTCCATCGCGCCGCTCCAAGTACCGCCTTTTGTACCGGAATGCACCACCAGAGCTGCATCAGAAAGGCAATAAATGTACTTGTTCCGCTGCATGGCATGGCCCACGTTGAACCCAGCTTCGGGATAAAATGTCGAAATGAGTACAAGATTATTTGCCATCAAGTATTTGCGATACTTGACACCTGAGCAGACTCGCATAAGGCTATCGGCAAGCACACCAATCGCAGTGCCTTCTACTTTGAGTGCTCCGAGCATAGATGCCTCATCAACCCCTCTCGCACCTCCCGAAACAACCGAAT
>JAPPIE010000009.1:26369-30518 GCA_028874765.1 Gemmatimonadota bacterium | reverse complement strand
GCTCCGAGCATAGATGCCTCATCAACCCCTCTCGCACCTCCCGAAACAACCGAATAACCAGTGCTCGCAGACAGGGCACCCAGATCACGACTATATGCCAAATCCTCTTCCGTTGCATTGCGAGAGCCTATAACTGCTAAGCCACCGCTATTGAGTAAGGCTCTGTTGCCGCAACCAAACACGACGGCAGGTGAGTCAATCCCCAGACGTTGCTTGAATCGCGTCGGGTAATCTGGATCCGATCTTGTCATAACCCATAGACCCGCACGGAACCATTTCTCCAGGGCCAGTGCAAGTGCTGAACCGCGATGCATCAGGCCCTCGACACGCTCCATGGTAATCGTCTTGTCTGACCACCCATTTAAGAGTTCATCAAGTCGCCCGGTCATCAGGTCCTCTGGGGTCAGTGACCGCTTCCTAAGCCACCATGTAAAACGCCCCCATTCTTTCATCGTCAACGGTTTAACCGCCTCATTTTTCGCTTTGGAAAAATGCGCCGTCAGCAACAAGATCGCCTGTGTATTATGTGACACTGACATTTAATCCCCCGCACTTGTCGAGGCCAACGCCACCGGAAAGACTGGCCCACTTCCCGCCTGCCGCAACAGGGCAGCAAGTACAGTGACCGTCCATCCAGAATCTATTATATCATCCACCAGTAGCACAGGTGTTTCAGGAATATTTTCCGAAATTTCGAACACGCCATCCAGATTTTGGCATTGATGGAAACGGTTCTGCTGATTCTTCTGAGGTTCGTTATTTTTTATTTTATAAATGGCATCCATAAAAGGCAACCGCAATTGGATTGCGAGTCGCCGCGCAAAGTCCGGCACCAACTTCGGATGGTTGATTGACGGAACACAGGTCACCCATTCCGGGGCGGGATCCGGTTGCCATCGTTGATTAATCATCTCAGCCATAGCTTCCACCAACTCACCACGAAAGCGGCCTGCATGCTTGTCAACAGCCACCTGTTGGCCCCAGCCAGCATCACCCCAGCGCGATAATATCCGCCCTTCCGATGCCTGAAGTTCAGGCCGCAGATTGCCTCGAAAGTCATATATAGGAAATGCACCAGTAGCTACCTGTCTATTCGGTTTGAAGGGCATCTCCGCCTGCCTCAAAAACCGGGTTGCATCAATAACAAGGGCGTGTTCCGTATCTATATCCACAACTGGTTCACCCAGACAAATAGCACACCGACCACACGCATCGTTTTCTGGATCATCAAGGGCATTTCTCAAATAGGCCATGAGACAAGCATCCGTATCGATATAATCTTGAACCTCTTGCCACTCGATTTCTCTTTGCTGTGTCAAACGCTCAATTCGCGCGTGGTCCATACGGTATAGAACAGGTGTCCGACGCCACCTGCTACCCTGATTGATTACAGGAGATGGGTTCTCAACACTGAGAATTTTTAAGACTTTTTCAATTTGTCCATGCCTCAAATTGAGATACTGTTGAAGTTGAAATATAGATAATTCATCGTGGTCGACCAGCACATCCAGGATTCTGTTCACGTCTTGCTCATCAGGGAACGCGCTACTGCGGAAGTACTCGTGGATATCTTCGTCCTCCCGGCCCGCCAGCAACACACCATAAGCACTGTCGATTGCTCTTCCAGCTCGACCGACCTGTTGGTAATAGGCCACCACTGAACCGGGAGCCTGGTAATGAATGACAAAGCTAAGGTCAGGCTTGTCGTAACCCATGCCTAACGCAGTAGTCGCTACCAGCACCTTTATCTCATTTCTCAACAGCAGGTCTTCGAGATGTTGTCGGTACTCGTTGCTGTCCTCGAAGTCTTCATGCTGGACATAGCTATAGTAGGCGTACGCCTCTATCCCCTGCTGCTTTAGCCAGTCTGCCACCTGTTCAGCGTCCCGAATCGTCAGCACATAGACGATCCCGGTACCCGGTAATTCTGGAATATGTTGTGCCAGCCAAGCCAGCCGAGACGCCTGATCGGGTAATCGAAGTGTTTGCAGTGCCAGACTATCCCGAACCAGTGTACCGCGCTGAATCTCGATATCGCTGAGTTGTGTCTTTACGTCCTCAATCACCCGGTCATTGGCGGTGGCAGTTGTGCCCAGTACCGGCATATTCGGCGGCATTTGTTGTAACACATTGATCAGCCGTTGATAATCCGGGCGAAAGTCGTGGCCCCAGTCAGAAATGCAATGTACTTCATCAACTACGAACAAGCCAACGCGATCAGCTACCGGTATCAAAACTTCTTCGACAAATGTCTCGTTCGCGAGACGTTCAGGCGAAATCAGAATGGCATCAACCTGATCGGCTAACATGGCATGGCTGATCTCTGGCCAGTTATCCTGGTTTGTGGAATTGATTGTCTCTGCACGAATACCAAGTCGATTGGCCGCTTCAATCTGATTGCGCATCAGCGCAAGAAGAGGGGACACAATCACTGTTACTCCGCTCCCTTGATCACGCAATATGCGCGTGCCAATGAAGTAAACCGAGCTTTTGCCCCAACCAGTGCGCTGTACCACCATCAACTTGCGGCGGTGATTGACCAGCGCGTCAATCGCTTCCCATTGACCCATTCGAAAACGGGCGTTGGGATCACCGACAGCACGTCTCAATAAGACTTCGGCTTGATATTTCTGCATTCTACTCCTATCTCTTGAGGCATGCACAGGAGTACATCCCTACAGTCACACCTCTTGCCTCTTACTTTACAACCGGTGTGCGACTACGATAGCCGTTCACCTGTGGTTGCTTTTGGCTCGTCTCTTGTTCCTGTGCCCAGGCCCGCAACGGAACATCATCCCAATTCTTAGTCAGCCAGTATTGTGACGAAGGGTGAAAATCGGGCTCTGGTCCCAG
This sequence comes from Gemmatimonadota bacterium, assembly GCA_028874765.1. Classification (GTDB taxonomy): domain Bacteria; phylum Latescibacterota; class UBA2968; order UBA2968; family UBA2968; genus VXRD01. The sequence continues at coordinate 27,665 of JAPPIE010000009.1, read as the reverse complement.
CGGATCTTTTCCCGAAGCCAGCGCGCCCAACAACTGACGCCGAATTGGCGAACTTCGTTCAATAAGATCGGCATCCTGCTCGATATAATCGGTCGGACGAAGCCATCGGTAATTATACCCCACATGCATAATCTTCCGCGTTTTCCTCGACAAATTGGGACCCACGCAGTGCCAAACAGCGGTTCGCCACAACACCGCAGAACCAGCCCGCAACTTGAGCTCGACCGCCTCTTCAGGATTGACCTCGCGCCCCATTTCCCGCAACTCTTCGGGCTTGCGCTTGTGACTGCCCGGCACCAACCACAGATTGCCACAATTGGATTCAGTCATATCGTAAAGCACGTAAAAAACCTTAATTTCCATAAATGGGAGACGTCCATCGAGCGAAGGTCCCAAGAATAGCGTATCGCTCGCCAAATCGGGATGCCAGGCCACATTGCGGTACCCCACCTCCTGATCTTCGCCCTTGCCAACGCCAACATCGCCTGCTTTCAAACCCTCGGGATACGGCGGTCGATAATCCAGATGCGTGGTACGGATCTGAATATTCCAGCCAATCGCATCCACCACCAGAGGCAACATGCGCGGATGATCGATCAAATCGAGAAACGCCTCGTGCTGCGACAGGGCATTGCGCACGGCAAAAGGATCATCAGGCCCCAGGCCCTCGGCCTCTCGAATCCGCTCTGCCACCTCATCAATAGCCAGCAAAAGCCGATTGACCTCGTCATGAGTAAAAAAATCCTCGAGAATAACAAACCCTTTTTCATCAAAATCTCTCTCTTGCTGCTCTGTCATCGCAAGAGCCATAAATACCTCCTTATAACCTGCATATCCAGGTATCTCGCAAGACTGAAGAATATTTCGGACCGAATATACTCATCACCCGTGAATAATTCAAGACACAACTAATTCAAAAAACTTCCCAACCCCTATAAAACAAGCCCCGAATGCATTAAAACATCCGGGGCTTTGATCCAACAATTATTACTCAGGAACCTGGCAGCAACTGGGCAAATTTGCATACGCATCGGCATCGGCCTTTTTGTCATTCGCCGCATAACCCGTCTTGACAACGGCCTGCTCCAAAGCGGGCACACTGGTCACCTTGTCATCAAACGTCACCTTCGCTGTCTTCGCCTCCAGATTGACTTCCACGCTCTGAACGCCATCGACCTTTTTCAGTGCTTCCTCTATGGTATTCGAGCACATAGCGCACTGCATCGTTGACAACTTCACCTCGACAGTCGTCGCCTCCGACTTTGACGAACAGCCGACCCATCCCGCCATGCCTAT
>JAPPIE010000009.1:23794-26269 GCA_028874765.1 Gemmatimonadota bacterium | reverse complement strand
CGTCTATCTGCGTCCATCTGCGGATACCCTTCTCTCTTTCCACAACGCATAAATCGCCGGAATCACCAGCAGCGTCAAAATCGTCGATGACACCATTCCCCCCACCATAGGTGCTGCAATGCGCTTCATCGCCTCGGACCCCGTGCCCGTTGACCACATAATCGGCAACAGCCCCATCATCGTTGAAAACACCGTCATCAACTTGGGCCGCACCCGCTCCACAGCACCGGACATCACCGCCTGGTTTAAGTCAGCCAGCGTCAAAACATCGCCTTTTTCGCGTCTAATACTATCATAAGCCTGATCCAGATAAATCAGCATCACCACCCCTGTCTCGGCAGCCAATCCCGCCAGCGCGATAAACCCAACACCCACGGCAATGCTCATATCGTAATCCAAAATATACATCAACCATATCCCACCGACCAGAGCAAAAGGCAGTGAAAGCATCACAATCGCGGTCTCAGCCACATTTCTAAAATTCAGATACAACAGCACAAAAATGATCGCCAGCGTCACGGGCACCACAACCTTCAGCTTTTTCTCTGCCCGCAACATATATTCATACTGACCGCTCCAGATCGCGGTGTATCCAGGTGGCATCTGCACCTGCTCCAACACCGCCTGTTGCGCCCGCGCGACATAAGTCCCTACATCCACGCCTTCAATATCGACATAGACCCACGCATTTAACCGCGCATTCTCGCTCTTAATACCCGGTGGACCCTTCCGAATGTGAAGATCTGCCAATTGCCCAATGGGAATCTGCGCCCCCATCGGCGTGGGCACCAGCACGCGCCGAAGCGCGGGCAAATTGTCGCGCAACTCTCGGCCATAACGCAAATTCACCGGATAACGCTCCAAACCCTCTACAGTATGCGTAATATTCATTCCGCCCAATGCCGACATAATAACATCCTGCACATCCCCAACTGTCAGCCCATAACGCGCAGCAGCCTGCCTATCGATCTCAAAATCCAGATAATTGCCACCCGCAGCGCGCTCGGCAAACACACTCAGCGTACCCGGCAAATCGCGCACCACCGTCTCGATCTTCTCGCCCAACATCTGCAATGTCTCCAGATCATCCCCCACCACCTTGATACCCACAGGCGTCTTAATACCCGTTGAAAGCATATCGATGCGCGTCTTAATCGGCATAGTCCACGCATTGGTCAACCCAGGAAATTTCACCGCCTGATTCAACTCCCGAATTAATTTTTGAGGTGTCATCCCTTCTCGCCACTCGGACTCGGGCTTGAGCATAATCGTCGTCTCAATCATCGACAGCGGCGCCGGATCCGTCGCCGTCTCCGCCCGACCAATTTTGCCAAATACGTGTTCAACTTCTGGGAAAGTGCGAATAATTTTATCGGTCTGTTGCAACAACGCCCGCGCCCTCGTAATCGACACCCCCGGTAATGTCGTGGGCATATACAACAGATCGCCCTCGTACAGAGGCGGCATAAATTCCGATCCAATTTTTTCCATAGGAAACAGCGCGTCCAACTTCACCAATGCCTTATAAGTCAAACTCTGCGGTCGGTCTGAAAAACGCGACACCACAATATCTCGAAAAGGAAACACCGTCACAAACAACACCAACCCGCCCAACACCACAGTCAGAACCCGATGTCGCAACACCCAATCAATCACGGGCCGGTACAGATAGATCAACACACGACTGATGGGATTCTTCGCCTCAGATCGAATTTTGCCGCGCACAAAAAAAGTCATCAGCACCGGCACAACCGTAATCGCCAAAAATGCCGCCGCCGCCATAGCATAAGTTTTGGTATATGCGAGCGGCTTAAACAACCGCCCCTCCTGCGCCTCCAGTGTAAAAACCGGCAAAAACGACAGCGTAATAATCAACAGCGAAAAGAACAGCGCAGGCCCCACCTCTTTCGAAGCGGCAATAATCATTTCACTGTGCGACTTTGTCCCGCCATCGCGTTCGATATGCTTGTGTGCATTTTCAATCATCACAATAGCGGCATCCACCATCGCCCCAATAGCAATTGCAATACCCCCAAGAGACATAATATTCGAATTGACACCCTGGTGATACATCGCGGCAAACGCAATTAAAATCCCCATCGGCAATGTGAAAACAGCCACAAAAGCACTGCGAAAATGGAGCAAAAAAACAATACACACCACAGCCACGATCGCGATCTCTTCAATCAGCTTCTTCTGCAAATGATCAACCGCGCGCAGAATAAGCGCCGAGCGATCGTAATTGGCGATCACCACCACGCCCTCGGGAAGACCGGGTTTGAGCGATTCCATCTTCTCTTTCACCCGATCGATAACTTTGAGCGCATTGTCCCCATACCGCATTACCACAATTCCACCCACCACCTCTCCCTCGCCATTCCACTCAGCCAATCCCCTTCTGAGTTCTGGCCCCACCTGCACAGTCGCAACATCTTTTACGCGAATCGGCGTACCGTGTTCATCCACGCCCAGAGC
>JAPPIE010000009.1:12075-23694 GCA_028874765.1 Gemmatimonadota bacterium | reverse complement strand
CAGTCGCAACATCTTTTACGCGAATCGGCGTACCGTGTTCATCCACGCCCAGAGCTATCTGCTCGATATCCGCCACAGATTGGATATACCCCAACCCACGCACCATAAACTCCGTCTCTGCCAGTTCGACCAGCCGCCCCCCCACATCACTATTGCTGCGCTGAATCGCCATCCGAATCTTCTGCAAAGGAATATTGTATGCCAGCAAGCGATTGGGATCCACAACCACCTGATACTGCTTCACAAATCCACCCACAGACGCCACCTCCGACACGCCCTGCACACTGCTCAACTCATACCGCAAATACCAATCCTGAATCGACCGCAACTCCGAAAGATCGTATCTTCCAGTCGTATCCAGCACCGTATATTGATAAACCCAGCCCACACCCGTCGCATCTGGCCCCAGCTTTGGCGTCACCCCCTGCGGCAATCTATCAGACGCGGAATTGAGATACTCCAACACCCGACTGCGCGCCCAGTACATATCCGTTCCATCCTCAAAAATCACATACACATAAGAAATACCAAAAAACGAATAACCCCGCACCGTCTTTGCATAAGGCACGGACAGCATCGCAGTCGTCAGCGGATACGTCACCTGATCCTCCACCACCTGCGGCGCCTGACCCGGATATTCGCTAAACACGATCACCTGCACATCCGACAAATCGGGAATCGCATCCAGTGGCGTATTCAGCATCGCGTACACCCCCCATCCAATCACCATCAAAGTAGCGATCACCACCAGGAACCGATTCTCGACACTCGCTTCAATAATTCGATTTAGCATCGCGTTCCAACCTCCTCAAAATGCGCGCCTCAATGTCCACCATGTCCACTATGTCCACCATGTTTCACAGGATCTCCAAGCATCCCCGCCAGTGCAGCCTTTAAATTGCTCTCTGAATCGATCAAAAATTGCGCCGAAGTCACAATCTGCTCCCCCGGATTTAGCCCGTGCATGACCTCATAGCCATCCTCGGTCTCCACCCCGATGTGAATCCCGCGCGGTTCAAACCTGCCGTTTCCGTGAGCCATCACAACAACCCTGCGCGTCCCCGAATGAATCACCGCCTGAACAGGTATCACAACGCCCTCACGCCCCACCTCGGAACGAATCACCACATCGGCATACATATCCGGTTTAAGCGCGCCATCTGCATTGTCAAAAACCATCCGCACTTGAACCGTGCGCGTCTTTTCATTCATAAAAGGAAAAATATAATCCACTTTGCCTTCAAATTGCTCACCCGGCAAATAAGACAGCGACACCTCTGCGCGCTGCCCTCTGGAAACCCAGGGCATCTCGTATTCGTACACATCTGCATAAATCCACACCACCGATAGATCCGCAATGCGATACAGATGTTGACCCGACCCGATATGCGCCCCTTCCAGCACATCTTTATGCGTCACAATGCCCGAACGAGGAGCCAGAATGGGCATTGTTCGCCCAACCTGTCGCGTCTTTTCCAACTCCGCAATCTGACCCGCCGAAATATCCCAGTACAACAACCTTTGTCGCGCAGCAACGAGCAAATCATCGGCACTTTGCGCCACATCTCGATCCACCCCCCCGCGCATTCTCTCCGCATAATCCAGAGCCGTCAAATACTCCTCCTGCGCCGCGACCAGTTCAGGGCTGTAAAGCGCCAGCAAAGGCTGCCCCTTTTTCACCCACTGACCGGTATAATCCACATACAACTGCTCAACCCACCCCGCAATCTTGCTATTCACATCCATAATCCGCGTCTCGTCATAATCCACCCTGCCCACCGCGCGCACCGTCCGCTTCAAAGGCTGCTTTTCCACCACCATCGTCTTCACACCAATATTCTGAATCGTCACAGGATCAATCTGCACGCTTCCATCCTGAACTGACGACGCATCAGCCTCCTTCACCACCAGATCCATACCGCAGATTGGACAAGACCCGGGCTTATCCGACACCACCGTCGGATGCATCGGACAAATATATGTCTCGTGATCCGCCTGCATCTTATGATCGTGCCCACCATCCACCTCTTTCTCCACCAGATCCATACCGCAGATTGGACAAGACCCAGGCTTATCCGACACCACCGTCGGATGCATCGGACAAATATATGTTTCCAACGCCTGCTCCTGCTCTATATGCGTATCTCCCGAAATCCAGACCCCACCAACAAATCCCACAATCAATGATAGAATTGGAATGAGATATTTCATGTCTCAACTCCTTGTTAAACGGGCAGGCACGGGGGCACTGCCCCTACTTTAGATGGACAGCACAGGGGCTACCCTCATACCTAACGCCCCACCGCCGCCGCCAGATCTGCCACCCGTTTTTCATGCTCAATTACATGTCGATAATGTGCGATCTCAAAATTCAACAGCGTCATCTGATTATTCAACAGCGTCAAAAAATCCACCTTATCCACCCGATACCCCGACAAAGCCGACGCCAGCGACTGCTCTGCCTGGGGCAACATCGCAATGCGAAACAACTCGGCACTTTCCCGGTGTTGCCCGACCTCAATAATTAGACGCTGAATCTCGTAGTGAATCTGCTGGCGTTCCGCGGCCTTTTGAGCTTCAACCTCTCGCATATTGGCCCGCGCTTCTGCAATCTGCCGGCGTTGTTTGCGCCCGCCAAACACGGGCAATGGAATGCCGACGCCAACCGATATAAAATCGCTTCCTTTCACCGGATCATTGGCCGCAAACACGCGCTGGCGATATCCCAAACTCACCGTCATATCCGGCCAGAGATTTCTTCGCGCAACCTCAACCTCTGCTTGCCACATCAAAATCGATTGATCCATAGCCTTCAGGGATGGATGTGCCTCATCGGCTTGCGCTTGCAAGACATCAACCGTCAACGGCACACCCGAAAGACCAATAGTATCTGGCGGCGCGTCCAGAGGACTTTGCGGAGACCGATTCAACACCAGATTCAAACGCGCCACTGCCAATTGTTTTTTAGCCCGAAGCGCAATCAACTCCGTATCCAGTGCCGACAGCGAAACCTGGGCTTTCAACACATCCTGTTGCAACCCTTTTCCAACGGCGTATTTCGTGCGAGCAATGCGAACCAGATCTTGCAACAACACCCGATTCTTTTCCATAATTGCAATAGCACGGGTCGCATAAGCCAGGTCAAAAAAAGGCTGCTTGACCGCATTGGCAATTGCCAGTTCTCGATCGCGCAACAGCCATGCAACAGAATCTGAAGCAAACTCTGCTGATCGCTCGCGCGCCAGCTGTTTCCCCGGCAAAGAAAACTTCTGACTAATCACAAATTGATTCCCACTCATCGGCGTACTGCTCAAATTGAAGTCGCTCAACGGCACATTGCTCACCTCAAAGCGAAAAGACGGATCTTCCAACGCGCCCGCCTGCGGAATTTTCTCTTCAAAAGCAGCCAACCGCGCCCGCAAAACCGACAAATTGGGATTATTTTCTACAGCCTCCTGAATCAGTGCATCCAGATCCAGTTCATCTGCCCGCACAGGCAAAATAGATATACCCATGAGGCATAGTCCAATCATGGCTCGGATAGCATACACAAGCCACCTCCAGAGAATCTATATTTAGTATTTAAAAAGGAAAAAGTCCGCAAAACATGCGGCAAAAAAAACGACCATTTGGGAATATTTTGTACACACCTATCCCCAAACGCCATTCAAGCACAGGAAAGAAAAATCAGATGAGAAATGCAGCGTGGAGAAGATACAGGTCGGGCGGTGATCGCAAAGCTCTCTGGCGATCATCCATCATAAAAGGAAGGAAATCACTCTGGGAAAGAACGACCGAGGGATACAACGTCACACAAGTCAAATCCAACTTTGGACTTTGCCATTCACCCGGCAAAACAGCCAGATCGCGCGCTGGCATCTGCTGATCGACCGCCGCCTCTTTGGTACAACAGCAATCTTTCATCTCTGCCGCAGCATGACACTCTGGCATCGAAGCCTGATGCGCCCAGCACAGACAGGGCGCAACCGTTCCAATGAGCATCAGCGCGACAGTAACAATATGAGCAAAACGACCAAACACGGCTCAATCTCCAGAAGTTGGAAAACTTTTATAAAAAATAGCCAAAAGCACTTATTTCGTCAAGACACGCATTTTTTACCACCACCCGCGCCGTCGGCCTCGTCGCCCTCGGTCATTTTCCCGGTCTTCGGGCGACTCGCCAATCACAACATCAAAATTTGCCGTCAATTCGCCAACCTCAGACCCGGGCAATGGCTTAAACGGCACGGACAACAAATCGTGAGACGCGCGACCCGTATTTCTGAAAATAGAATCCCATTCATTGTCCGGATTGTCTTTCACGTACATCTGCGACGTCAAAAGCCGGTGCCCATTTTTGTTGATCGCAAAATGAATATGAGCGGTTCGCGACCCCCCGTACCGCACGGGCTTAATCGTCCGAAAGCGGTACTCACCCGTAGATCCCGTCTCAAAACGCCCAAAACCCTGAAAATTCGCGTCTCGCCTATTCTGCCTCGGAGCCTCGGTATGGATATAAACCCCATTGCTATCGACCTGCCAGATCTCCACTATGGCATTCTTTATGGGATTGGCATTCACATCCAGAACACGCCCGGTCAAATGCGTAATCTCTCCCACTGCGGGCGTAATCGCATCGTTGATTATCACGAGATCATTATCGACATCCAGCGGCATCTTATCCGGATAAAACGGACCCTCGGTCTGCCGGGGCGTAAGCGTCAGTTGCTCGGCAAAAACTCCTGGCGTCACAAAAACCGCCGCACCCAATGCAGCGGACTGACATAGAAAACGTCGGCGATTAACAGACATCACAACCTCCATTGCATAAAATCTTCTACATTAGATAATCAAACCCAATATAGGCAATCTGAATAAAAAAACACTAAGGTCGAATCTCCACGTACCGCTCCAGACGCGCCACTTCGCCATCATCGACATACTTGCCAATCTCGCGCCGGAACTGTTCCATACTCGAATACGGACGGTATTCCTCAAACTCGTGTGCCATCCGCTTTCCCACACCCGGAATGGCGAGGATCTCCTCCTCAATAGCCGTATTCAAGTCGATAGGCACAAAAACATACTGCGCCATCCGCGCAACCTCGGTATCATCTACATACTTACCCATCTCACGACGCCATTGGGCAATAGCCGTATAAGGACGGTACTCCTCAAACTCGTGTGCCATCCGCTTTCCCACGCCAGGCACCAGAAGAATCTCCTCCTCGCTGGCAGTATTCAGATTAAGCGGAATAAACATCTGAACGTAGAGCTTCTCGACCTTCTCCTGGCCCAGATGCTGTGTGATGACCGGGTGCAACGCTTCCATTCCCAAGAACGGGCGCTGCGCCATAATCGCGTCAGCGAGCTCTTTGCTCATCCCGGGAAGCGCGCCGAGTTCATCGGTACCTGCGAGATTTGGATTGACGACCATTGCACTACTCGCGGCTTCTTCCGTGGGAGCGTCGGAGACAGGTGTCTCTTCCACATTCGACCCACCACAACCCCAGAGCATCGCAAAACACACGAGCAACACCGCCATATTGGTAAATTTCTCTCTTCTACCGCGAATATTCATGTTCCCTCCTGAGAATTTCTCACTTCACCAGCCCGCAAACCGGGGTGGCGAAAACAAACCGCTAAACCGAGCAACCCGAGAAGTGTCATCGTCCCTGGTGCCAGCGAAGGGGTAGCCCCCCCCAGAGCCTCCCAAACGAGCTCAAGCCCACTGCGGGAAGGATACATCTCCAGTTCGAACTCGACATTTCCCTTGTAGTGAAGCCACTGCCCGACAAAACCCGAAACAACGAACAGCACCATCACAATCTGAAAGACGCGGACACTCGCCACGCCAGGCGCGATAAAGAGCCAGCCAGCGCACGGAAGCGCCGCCACAAAGAGCACGAGAGGCACCCACTGCCAGAAATCCTCCATATGCTCAAGGAGGACAAGCTCGGCTCCCGTACCGACAATTCCCATTATCAAAATAGCCAGCACAAAACGCCGAAGCAAGTCGGCGTCTCCCCACCGAGATCGTTGAGTTGAGATATCCAAAACGCATTCCTATTTTTGATCACTAATCCTTAGACCACCCAATACACCAGAACGTTCCCATCTCCCATCCCATATACCTTTTATTTTTTCTCATAGAGAATTATATTACGCATCCTCAACACTCATTTCACAAGGAGACCACAATGAAAAAACAACCCTTCACCAGCAAACGCGGCAACATCCCCAAATTCCCCTACTCGCAAGCCATAATCTACGGCGACCTCATCTTCATCTCTGCCCAGCCCCCAGTCGATCCGGAAACCGATGAAATTGTCGGAGACGATATCAAAACGCAAACCCGATGCATTCTCACCAATATCTCGGGCATACTCGAAGACGCGGGAACATCGCTCGACAACGTCCTGAAAGTAACCGCCATCCTCCAGGACCGCTCTCTTTTCTCGGACTTCAACGACGCCTACGCCGAATTTTTCCCCGACAACGCACCCACGCGCACACCCATATTCGGCGATACCGGCGCACACCTCATACTCCTCGACGTCATCGCGGGGATGAAGTAAAAATCGCCAACTTACTCCCCACGCGAATCGCCTGCAACATATTCACGGCCTTAGCGATACCCTTGCCCGCGATATCATAAGCCGTACCGTGATCCACAGACGCCCGCACAATCGGCAAGCCCAGGGTCACATTGACAGCCTCGTCAAACGCCACCAGCTTTGCGGGCACATGGCCTTGATCGTGATACATCGCCACCACGCCATCGTATATTCCATTGTAGGCCTTCAAAAAAGTCGTATCCGCAGGCAGAGGCCCATCAACGCGCCAGCCTTTGCTCAGAGCCTTTTCAACAGCCGGACGGACAACCTCTGCATCCTCGCTACCAAACAAGCCATTTTCGCCCGCGTGTGGATTTAACCCGCATACCGCAACTCTGGGATCTAACTTCCCCATGCCGATAAGCACATCTCGGGTTAACCGAACCGTATCGTAAATCAGATCGACCGTAAGCCTATCGGGAACCTCGTGCAACGCAATATGCCCCGTCACATGCGACACATTCATGCGATCAGATACCAGCATGAGATGTGCGCGTCCTGCATCCGATTTCTCAGCCAACAATTCCGTATGCCCCGCGTACGGATAACCCGCCAGATTCATCGCCTCCTTATTCAAAGGCGCCGTCACAATCCCGTCAATTCGATCCGCCATCGCCAGATCAACCGCGCGAATCACCCACTCAGCCGCTGCTCTACCCGCCTCGCAACACACTTTGCCCATTGAGATCTGATCCACATCCACATCCACATCCACCGGACACCAGACATCAACGCATCCAAACTCAAACGCACCATCTTCGGGTTGCGCCACAACCCGCACATCCAGTCGCACACCGGCCATACCCATATCGCGATACAATATTTCGGGATGCCCAATAACCAATGGCTTGCACACGCGATAGCTTTCCTCACGCGCCAGAGCCTTCAAAATCACTTCGGGTCCTATACCACACGGATCGCCCATCGTAATGCCCATCAGCGGACGCTTGTCTAAATCTTCTATCTCTAACATAAAAAATCCAACAAAAAAGTGGCGGTCTCAAAACCGCCACAATCGCTATTTCTTTTTTGACTGCCACCTTACCAGCAAGGCGGCAAGCCCACACAGACCCGTTACCACGATCATGCCGATGACCGTTTCCATTACGCATCCTCTCAATCATCAATCATCGTCAGCCGTATCATAAGCCTCATCGCTCGCGCGAGAGGCAAACACGCCTGCGCTCAAACGCCGAATAGCCAGGCGTAAATCGTCGAGCAAAGTATAAAACAAAGGCACGACCAGCAACGTCAGGAACGTCGAGGCCAACAGCCCGCCCATCATCGTGCGCCCCAAAGGCGCATAAGACGTACCCATTGCATTGCTATCGCCCACAGCCATAGGCAACAAGCCAAAGACCGTTGTAAACGTCGTCATCAAAATGGGACGAAAGCGATTGCGCCCCGCTTCCATAATTGCATCAAAGCGATTCATGCCATCGGCACGCAAGCGATTGACCATATCCACCAGCACAATCGCGTTATTCACCACCACACCGATCAACACAATCACCCCCACAGACGCCATCCTATCCATGGGCGTGCCTGTCAAATACAGCGTCCAGTAAACACCCAAAAAAGAAAATGGAATTGAAAAAAGCACTGAAAACGGCAAAATAAACGACTCGAACAAAACGCCCATCAACAAAAACACACACGTCACCGCCATCACAATCCCCAGTCGCTCAGAGGCTTCGTCCTCTTGAAGGCGTTTGAAACTCTCACCCTTGTCCCACGAATACCCGCGGGGCAACTCGAGACCAGCCATCACTTTGTCAATCTCCGCGGCCAGACCCCTAATATCTGTCCGCGTCGTATAAGCTCTGATACGCAACTTGACCTTGCCATCGTACCGCGCAATGCGCCCCATCCCCCGCGAGACCTGGAAAAAGGCGACTTCGCTCAAAGCCACTTCTGTACCATCGTCGGTCTCAAACGGAAAATTGCGCAACTGATTCAAGTTTTGTCGGTCTGTCCTATCCAGAAAAAGCCGCACCCGCACCTCGCCGTCATCGGACTTAAAACGGGGCAACGACACCCCTTGCAGACCATAAGAAATATAGCGCGCAACATCCCGCACAGAAATCCCAAGTCGTTTCGCCCGCTCCCGATCAATCACGACCCGCACCTCGTCATCAGCCAGTTCCAAATCCGTATCAACACCGACGAGAGACGGGATTTGCCGCAAGCGCCGCTCGACCTCATCGACAAGACTGACCAGAACCTCGGTATCATCGCCTTCCAGATAAATCGTCACGCCCGGATCACTACCACCGCCCTCATTGCGAGTCCCTTCCACGGAATGCCGCACCCCCACATATCTGGGCATATTTTTGCTAATATCTTCCGCGACCTCAGCCCGTTCCATTGGCCCAGCAACGGGTATTCCCAGGGCACTGCGCGTATTTTTGTACGCCACGTACCACCACGGATCATCGCTCTTAGCCGGCATATACAAGCTCAGATTACCGTAGCCAGGTCGGTAGTAAACGCGCAGGGTTTCATAGCCGTATTTTTCGCGCCGCGCCTCCAGAAATTCCTCAACCTCTTCCACAATATCCTCGGTTTCTTCCGGCGAAAAATGACGCGGCAACCTCAATCGCACATCCAAATCGTTAAACGCGCCACTGCGGTGGCGGTCTGCGCGCTTCAGATTATCCAGGGGATACATCGTCGTTGCCGCAAGTGCCAGCGCGATCAACACCGCGTCCCGGCGGTGTCGCAATGTCCAACTCAACATGCGCTCATAAATTCCTCGCGCCTTCACAATAATTTTGGAAGTGGGACGCACCCGCCCTTTGCCCAAGCGCACAGATGCCAGGGGAATAAACAACAGCGCTACAAATAGCGACCCCACCAGAGCCACCCCAACCGGAACGCCCATGCGCGTCATGTAAAAAGTCATAAACATATTGCCGCTAAACAACATCATAGGCAAAAACACCACCACCGTCGTAAACGTCGCCATAGTAATGGCCTGCCCCACCTCACTCGCGCCAAATATAGCGGCATCTTCGGGTGCCTCGCCATTGCCCCGCCAGCGATAAATATTCTCCAAAATCACAATGGCATTATCCACAACCAACCCAATCCCAACCATAAGACCCATCATAGTCACCACATTGAGCGACCAGCCGACAAAATACAACGCGGTCATCGCAATCATCACACACAGCGGAATAGCCAAAGTAATAATGGCCGTCATCCGCACGGTACGCAAAAAGAACAACAACACCAGCGCGGCAAACAGCCCGCCCCAAAGCCCGGTTTCCCGAAGATTTCGAATCGATTCCTTAACAAAAAATCCCTGATTGAACATCACCTGAAACGACACCTGCCCGGCCATGCGCGGATCTTCTTCGATAGCTTTCAATTTTGCCACAACCCGATCGGTCACATCCGCGACATTTGCACCCGATTCCTGTCTGATGCCAAAACTCATACCTCTTTTGCCATCAATGCGCTGCGTCCACGACTTTTCGGGCACCTCGAAAACCACCGAAGCCACATCGCCAAGGCGCACCTTGCCTGCCCGCGATTGAATCTGGATATTTTCAATTTCCCGCAACGTGACATACTGCGCCAACGACCGCACGTAAAATTTCTTTGGTCCCTCCCGCACATACCCCCCGGCAAGTGCGAAATTGTCGCTCCTCAAGGTCGAAACAATCTCGCCAATGCGCACACCGCGCGCCCTCATGCGCTCTTGATCCACCTCCACCATCACTTCCTTGCGATCCGCGCCAAAAATATCCACGCGCCCAACCCCATCCACGCGCTCCAGAGGATACTGCACAAAGGTCTCGATAAACTGAAAGGGTTCTGTAACGGCCGAGTCAATCGACACAGCCACATACATAACAGACTTCGAATCCTGATCGTATTTGTGAATACGCACCTCGTCTCGCGCCTCTTCTGGCAGCAGCGGCTTGAGGCGCTCGAGCCGGTCTGAAACCTGATTGTACGCAACCACCATATCTGTATATTGGCGAAATTCCATATACACGCGCACGCCCCGAGAGCTGTAGCTACGCAGGGTCTTAATACCCTTTACGGTACGCAGCGTCTCCTCCAGCGGCAGGGTGATCTGTTGATCGGTCTCCTGTGGAGAGGCATTGCGGAATCCAATGTTCACAACCAAAAATGGCGGCGTCAAACCAGAGGGCATCATCTCGACGGGCATGCGCACATACGCCACCGCCCCCAGCACCAACAGCGCGACCAGACACATGGTAACGGACACGGGTCGCAACACCGAAATACGTGGCAAAAGAGAAGATTTGGGATGCATGGCAGATTCAGTTGTCAGTGATTAGACGTATGTAATGCGAAACGAATAGCCCTTAATTATCGTAGATTTGCACAGATTTAGCAAACAAAGTTTGCGAGTCCCTATCATATAAATTGAACTTATCTCTGCTAATTTAAGTTGCATTCTAATATACGGAATACATACATTATAGGGAATTTGGCTATCCCCTCCGAAGAGAAATCGCCCAAATCTCCTCATTAACGTAGGAGCAGGCCATGACGGACCAGATTGCAGAATTGCGCGTATCCAACGACGCGATCGACGATTCGGAAGAGTTGCGGCGGCGCATCAATGAAGAAGGGTACCTCTTCTTTCGCAAATTACAGAACCCGGACAAACTCTGGGATCTGCGGCGACAAATGCTCAACAAAATGACCCCCTGGCTCGTCGAGGGAACCGATCCCATAGATGGCATTGCCGATATATCCAAACAGTGTACCGAAGGCGACACCGAATACACCGACGTATATCACGAAGTGTACAAACTCGAAGCCTTTCACCGCATTGCCCATGAACCAGAAGTTCTCGACCTGCTCAAAAAAGTAATGGATGGCCCTGTCTTCCCGCATCCGCACAAAGTCGCTCGCCTGTGGTTTCCGAAATACACGGCGCACACCACACCGATACACCAGGACTTTGTACACTTTCAGGGCAACTTCGACACCTACACCTGCTGGGCACCTGTTGGCG
>JAPPIE010000009.1:0-11975 GCA_028874765.1 Gemmatimonadota bacterium | reverse complement strand
TTTGTACACTTTCAGGGCAACTTCGACACCTACACCTGCTGGGCACCTGTTGGCGACTGTCCCATTGAACTGGGTGGCCTCGCCGTACTGCCCGGCTCTCACAAAATCAACGCCGTGATGAACCACCACTTCTCCCTGGGCGCGGGCGGCCTGTGCATCCACACCGACGAATTGGAAGGCCAATGGCACAGCACCAACTACGAAATCGGCGATACCCTCATCTTCCCCGCACTCACGGTACACCAGGCTCTACCAAACCTCACCGAAGACCGCCTTCGCGTCTCCCTCGACAACCGCTATCAAAAACTCGGCGACACCCTGTCTGAGCACATGCTCGAACCCCATCTAAACATCTTCAACAATCTCACCTGGGAAGACGTGTACAAAGACTGGGAAAACGACGACCTCAAATACTATTGGGAAAACCAGGATAATCGCATCATACCCCGCGACCTCAGCTATTCGGAGAAAGGTTTTGCAGAAGCCCTCGAACTGGCTAAAACCGGAGATGAACGCGCACATCTTGCTATGAATCGCGCCATACGACGCGATCCCAACTCACCTCAAGCTCAAGCTGCCAGAGAAGCCCTGACACCTGCTTGATCGACAGCATTTTCTTACAACACTCTTCAGGAGGATTCTATGTTGAAGCACATTCGCAGTATTATTGTCATAGCTCTTGCCGCAGGACTGATGTGGAACTGCGGCGGTGAGCGCGTCACGCAATCAGAGACCGGGGCAGAGGAACAGATTGGCCGTCCCCTGAGCAAAATGGTGGCGCACGAGGATGCAGCACAGGCTGTGGTAGGGGTCACTGTACACCAGGATGCCGCACCAGTAAGCGGTGCAACTGTAGAATTTTCGCGCTCCATTGCGGGACAGACTCCCGACTATCAATGGTCGGGTATGACCGATGACAATGGTCAGGCATGGGTGGAAATCACATCGGGCAATGGTTATTACCAGGCGCGAGCCTCGCAGGACGGGGTCGAGATCGGTTCCTGGTCCAGCATACCAATTAACGAAGGCTACGAAGTCATGCTCAATTTGCCCATCGGTGGACAAGCACAGGTGACCGGTTCGTCCATGCGCTCTTTAGTCACGATTGACGAAGGTGAAGCCGTGCAAATCCGTTCGTTGCTCGCGCATACAATCGCGACATCGCTTGGTGGGCCGTCGCGGAACGCCATTGAATTGGCCGTACAAGACTTCGGCCTGATCCACGGTCACGCGGTTGAACTCGGCGAATCACTGGACACCGGGTGTGGGCCAGATGGCGGCCGCATGGGCGCAGAGCAGATCATTGCCGACCCGCAGGTAGTCGGCGTCATCGGCACGAACTGCTCGGGTGCGGCAGTGGCGGCCTCACCGGTGATCAGCGAGGCGGGTCTGGTAATGATCTCGCCATCCAACACCTCGCCAGCACTTACGTCCGACCTCGCCGGCAACGCGAGTTCCGACTACCACCCCGGCTATTTCCGCGTTTCGGTCAACGACCTCTATCAGGCGCGGGCAGTCGCCGACTTCGCATACAATGAATTGGGCCTGCGACGCATGGCCGCCCTCAATGATGGCGATCCGTACACCCTGGGCCTCACCATCGCATTTGGCAATGCGTTTAGCGCCATCGGCGGCGAGGTCGTAGCCACCGCCAGGATCGAGAAAGGGCAGACGGACATGACATCTGTCCTCACGGAATTTGCAGCAGCCGAGCCAGACGGCATCTTCTTCCCGCTCTTCGATATAGAAGGCATACCTTTCGCCAAGCAGGTGAAGGAACACGACAGCCTGAAAGACGCGACACTCATCACGGGTGCAGCCCTCCTCGATTCGAAATTCCTTGCCACACCGCAATCAGAGGGTGTTTACGCTGCAGGACCGGAGGCGGATCTCGGCTCAAATGTCAATGCTGCAACCGGCAAGAGCGTAGATGAAGCGCTCGCCGCGTACGAAGCCGCGTATGGCGGATTTCCAATCACGCCTTACTGGGCGCACTCTTACGACGCCACAACGCTACTGCTCAACGCCATCGAGATTGTCGCAGGTGAAGCTGGCGGAAAACTGTATGTAGATCGCGCCGCACTGCGCCGGCAACTCCACGCGACATCCGGCTTTCAGGGCCTCGTCGGCACACTCAACTGCGACGAATTTGGAGACTGCGGCACCGGACGCATCAACATCTATCACCACACAGACTTGACCATCACAGACCCCGCGCAATTGCCCGTGGTCTATCGGTTCTCGCCGTAAATTTTTTTGGAGGATTCCATGTTGAACCACATTCGCAGTATAGCTATCATAGCTCTTGCTGCAGGACTGATGTGGAACTGCGGCGGAGAGCGCTTGACGCAGTCAGAAGTCGGAACAGAGGAACAGGTCGGACGTCCTCTGAGCAAATTGGCAGTAGCCCACCACAAAGCACAGGCTGTAGTCATGGTCAATCTGTATCGTGACGGCGCACCAGTAAGCGGTGCAACCGTAGAATTTTCGCGCTCTATTGCCGGACAGACGCCAGCCTATGAGTGGTCGGGCACAACCGATGAAAAAGGTCAAACACTGGTAGAAATCGCATCGGGCAATGGTTATTACCAGGCGCGTGCCTCACAGGACGGGATCGAGATCGGCACCTGGTCCAGCATACCGATTAACGCAGGCTATAAGGTCATACTCTATTTGCCCATCGGTGGAAAAGCACAGGTGAAAGAGTCATACTCCCTAGAAGAGCCAACAAAACAGATCACGGCCAGGGATGTGATAGATAAGAAAACCCTGAAAGCATTTGTAGAAGCCGCAAAAGAATACGCGAAAAGCTTCCCCTTTTCCGAAGACATCGCAGAAGAATTCAGACAAGAGGGAGGCAGGTGGAAACACGAAGCCATCTATCTCGCAGTTTTAAACAGCGATGGCGTCATAGTGTATCACGCAGCCAATGCAGCTCTCGAGGGACAAAACCTGATTAACTATGAAGATCCCAATGGCGTCAAATACGTCCAGGAACTCATCGCTGCAGCCGCTGCAGGTGGTGGTTTTGTCGAGTATTATTTCGATAATCCAGCGGTAGATGAGAATGGGGACGGCGACTTGCTCGGAGATCCCATTGGCTCGCCCAAGATAAGTTATGCCACCCCAATTACTGACCCACAAACCGGCATGAAATTAACCTTCCTCTCGGGTTTTTATCCACAAGTGAAAGAATGAGAAGGGGTATGAAAAGAAGATCAGAGACAAAACGGAAACTTTCAGACGAGACGGGCAACGGCCTCCAGATGGCACCCGAACTCATGCTTGAACTCGCGCGCAAAGCCGCGGAGCTTTTGGTGGCGCGAACCGAGACCTTGCCCGGAGAAAATGCCTGGGATGGAGAATTCAGACAGGGACTGGAGAAACAACTCTTGAAGGACCCGCCCGAAGCTGGACGGCCCCCAGAGGAAGTCATTGAGCAGGCCGCACGCGAGATCCTCCCAATTGCGATGCGACTGGACCACCCGCGTTGCTTCGCGTTTATCCCATCGGCACCCACATGGCCCGGCGTGCTGGCCGATTTCATGGCCGCCGGATACAACGTCAACGCATGCACCTGGCTGGTCGGAAGCGGTCCGAGTCAACTCGAACTGGTCGTCATTGATTGGTTGCGGCAATGGGTCGGCTACCCAGAAAGCGCGGGTGGGCTTTTGACGAGCGGAGGCTCCGCAGCCAGCCTCGATGCCCTCGTCGCAGCCCGAGAAGCCGCGGGACATCCCGAACGCGCCACAGTGTACATGAGCGACCAGAGCCATAGCGCGCACATCCGCGCAGCCAGGATCATCGGCATTCGCCCAGAATGCATACGCCTGACTCCGAGCGACGATCTCTTCCGCCTGGACATGGATGCACTCGCACAGGCTGTAGCAGACGACCGCGCAGCGGGATTCAAACCCATTGCGGTGTGTGCCAATGCCGGAACGAGCAGTACCGGAACCATTGATCCTATCGAAGCCATGGCAGACTACTGTGAAGTAGAAGATATATGGCTACACGTTGATGCTGCGTACGGCGGCTTCGCGGTCGTGACCGAACAAGGCAAGGAACTCTTACGCGGGATGGAACGCGCAGATTCCATCGGCCTGGACGCGCACAAATGGTTTTTCCAGCCTTATGAGGCCGGCTGCCTGCTGGTCAAAGACCTGAGCACACTTGAAAACGCCTTCGGTGTTCATCACGATATTCTCCAGGACACCATATGGGGCGCAAACCACCCGAACTTCTCGGATCGCGGCCTGCAACTGAGCCGCTCGGTGCGCGCGCTTAAGATCTGGATGTCCGTCCAGACCTTCGGGATGGACGCATTCCGGTGCGCCGTCGCAAAGGGAATGGAACTGGCCGCCCGCGCCGAGGCATTCGTCCGTGAAAATCAAACCCTGGAGATGTTAAACCCCGCGTCTCTGGGAATCGTATGCTTCCGAATCAATCCCGCTGACACCGCTATTGACGAGGAAGAACTCGCAGAGATCAACAAAACAATACTCGCCCGCATCTTTTGGGAAGACAAAGCCTTCATATCCTCAACGCTTCTGCATGGAAAGTTTTCACTCCGGCTGTGCATCGTCAACCACACCACAACCTGGGACGATGTGCGCGAGACCCTTGAGGCTGCCGAGCGATTCGGTCGAGAGACGTTAGCCTATTAAAAAGAGCCGCGAGCATAACTCGCGGCTCTTTTTAAATCCCTCACTCAATCACCCACGCGCTACAACCCCGGGCCCCTTCTCGTAGTAATAGCTCCCCGGAAAGAACGTTTCATTATCGGACATCGATTCGACCAACCGCACCTCTGCCGCACACACCTTGTACTCGGCTGTCCCCGTCACAGCATCGCCCACATCATTCGTCAACACATTGGCGCGTGCCTCGGCAAAATGCAACGGCATCCAGATACACCCCGGGCGCACCTGCCGCGACAAAATAGCCCGCAACTGCACACGCCCGCGCCGCGTCGTCACCTCCACCACATCCCCGTGGTGAACACCTCGCTTCCGCGCATCGCTCGGATGCAACTCCACAAAAGCCTCGGACTGTTTTGCATCAAGCCCGGACTCCCGGCGCGTCTGTGTTGCAGCATTGTAGTGATACAGCGTGCGTCCCGTAGAAAGAAAAAGACCGTAATCTTCATCCGGCAATTCCGCTGGCGGGATATAATGCACGGGCATAAACAACCCCTTACCGCGCAAAATCCCATCTTCGTGTAAAAATTTTGTACCCGGATGATCCGCATCGGGGCACGGCCACTGCAAGCCCGCTATGCTCTCTTCTCCTGCATCTATCTTTTCCAATTTTTCGTGACTAATACCGGCAAATTGAGGAACATCTTTAACCATCTCGGCATAAACTTCCGCCGGGTCTTTATACGACCAGTTCGCGCCCATCTTATTCGCCAGCATCACCAGAATCTCCCAATCTGGAAGCGCTTCCCCAGGGGGTTCAACCGCCTTGCGAACCCTCTGCACACGGCGCTCTGAATTGGTGAACGTACCCTCCTTCTCGGCAAACACGGCTGCGGGCAAAATCACATCGGCAAAACGCGCCGTCTCATTCAGGAACGCATCCTGCATCACGATAAAATCGACATTATTCAACCCCTTCTCCAACTCCAAAACATTGGGTTCGGACAACACAATATCTTCACCCATCACAAAAAAACCGCGCATCTGTTCACCCACAGTCTTCATCATCTCATTGAGATTCAGACCCGGCACAGGGGACAGCGGAACACCCCATGACTTTTCGTACTTTGCCCGCACCTCGGGATCATCCACGCGCTGATAACCCGGATAAAACATCGGCGTGGCACCCGCATCATTTGCACCCTGCACATTGTTCTGTCCGCGCAGGGGATTCATCCCCATCGATGGCTTGCCCAGATGCCCCGTCATCAAAACCAGATTTGCAAGCGCATACACATTATCCGTACCGTGTGCGTGTTCCGTAATGCCCAGCGTATAGTATATACCCGCTTTCTCCGTCGTAGCGTACTGACGCGCGGTCCAGCGAATATCATCTGCTGAAATACCCGTTATCTCTTCCGCCTTTTCGGGTGTATAAGACGCAACGACCTCTTTGACCTGCTCAAAATGTTCAGTCTGATTCTCGATAAACTCGCTATCGATCAAATCCTCTGCCACAATCA
Organism: Gemmatimonadota bacterium; assembly: GCA_028874765.1. Taxonomy (GTDB): domain Bacteria; phylum Latescibacterota; class UBA2968; order UBA2968; family UBA2968; genus VXRD01. The sequence goes on along the minus strand of JAPPIE010000009.1, from coordinate 5,812 downwards.
CATGCGCCATGGCATTGAGCAACCACACATCTGTACCGGGATTGAGTTGCAAATGCTTTTCCGCAATAGACGTCATCCATATCGCCCGGGGATCGGCGACAACCAAGGTCGCGCCTTTGCGAACCGCACGCTTCATCTCCATAGCGATAATCGGATGTGCCTCACTCGTATTGCTGCCAATCACAAACAGAAAATCGGCATCGCGTATCTCGCCAATTGAATTTGTCATAGCACCCGCACCAAATGTTTCGACCAGACCGGCCACTGTTGGCGCGTGTCACGTGGCCGCGCACTGATGGACGTGATTTGCCCGAAACAGTGCGCGCGCCATTTTCTGAACGAGAAAATTTTCCTCCATCGTACACCGCGACGAACTCACAAAACCCAGGGCATCTGCGCCGTGTCGCTCTGCTACGCCCAACAAACCCTCCGCTGCTCTTTCGAGCGCATCGTCCCATGTAGTTGGACGCAGGACACCATCCTCACCCCGCACCAGTGGCTGCGTCAACCGATCTTTGTGGTGGACAAAATCATAAGCAAAGCGTCCCTTGACACACAAATTGCCATCATTGGTCGTCGTGCCCGGCGGTGGACTCGTCACCTTTACAATCTGCCCCTTGCCATCTCGTCCTTCTGAATCCACATTGAGATCAAACTGACAACCCACCCCACAAAAGTTGCAGGTTGACCGCACCTTTACCAATTCCCGCTCGGGTTTTTGCCCGCGCGTAAGGGGCAATTTTTCATTCATTGCGCCGGTTGGACACACATCAATACATCCACCACACAACTCGCACGTCGTATCCAGCAGTGATTTTTCATCCACAGTAGAAATAGTCGTATGCGATCCTCTACCCGCAAGAGTAATCGCCGAAACACCTTCTATTTCGTCGCAATAGCGCACGCATCGCGCACACGCAATACAGGTCTCGGGATTAAAATCCACATAGGGATTGCGATCCTCTCGATCTCCCCGCATCGGCTCCATCCACCCCCAATCCATCGGCGCATCGAACTCAGCAGCCATATCCAGCAATAAATCCGGCGACCCCACTTCCGATATCTCGCGCTCGTGCGGATGATCGGTCATATACAAAGCCATCAGAGTTCGGCGGTGCCGATCAATGCGCTCATTCTCGGTCATCACCACCATACCAGCTTGCGCCACACGCGCACAGGCCGGTGTCATCAACCGCTCACCGGCAACTTCCACCAGACAAGAGCGACACGCACCCGCGGGCTCTAAGCGCGGATCGTGACACAGGGTCGGTATTTCCAACCCATGACGGGATGCAATATCCAGCAGGGTTTCGCCCTCAGCAAAGCATACCGTCTGTCCGTTCAATATCAGTTCATTCATCAAATTCCTCGGGGAAAAATTTTTGGGCACTCGTCAGGGGGAGAGCAGCAATTTGCCCAAGACCACATATCGAACCCTCACCCATTTGCCACGCCACATCTTCTGTGTGTTGCAAGTGAGGTTTATCGTCCTGTTCCCGATTGCAAATGCGATTTTCAAGTGCCTCGTGTAAATACCGCGTACCAATGCGACAAGGGGCGCATTGACCGCAGCTTTCATCGTGAAAAAATCTCAACTGTTGACTGACCGACCATTTCATATCCACCGTGTCGTTCAACACGACAACACCGGCCGAGCCGAGTAGCGAACCCAATCCATCCATTGTCTTAAAATCCAATGGCTGATCTCTGTATTTAGCCGGCAAAAAACCCGAACTCGCACCCCCGGGACTAAACGCCTTCGGAGCACCAATATATCCGCCCGCCTCTTCGACCAACTCATCCAGAGTCACGCCCAGTGGCAACTCATAAACACCGGGACGTTCGACATGCCCGCTAATACAATACACTTTTGACCCCGCCTCTGTGCGCCCCAGATTGCGAAACCAATCGCCTCCTCTCAAAATAATCGAAGGCACGCACGCAATCGTTTCCACATTGTGAATAAGTGTGGGTTTTCCCCACAAACCATACTCTGTGGGATAGGGCGGTCGCAAACGCGGCATCCCGCGCTTGCCCTCCAATGCCTCTAAAAGTGCCGTCTCCTCGCCGCAAATATACGCACCCTGCCCCGAGTGCATGTGAAAACGGATATCGGGAAATATATTATGCGATTCAAACTCCGCAACAGCTTTTGCCATCACAGCCTTTGGAAATGCAAACTCGCCCCGCAAGTACAAATAAACATCTCTCGCCCCGATTGTATAAGCAGCAATCGCCAACCCCTCAATGACCCGATCGGGACGACGCATCAAAATTTCGCGGTCCTTAAATGTACCAGGCTCGCTCTCATCGCCATTTAAGACCACATAACGCACGGTCTCTTTTTCTGAACACACGGCATTCCACTTAAAAGAAGCAGAAAAACCCGCACCACCGCGACCTTGCAGCCCCGACGTCTCTATTTCTTCAATAATTTCTTCGGGACGCATCTTCGCGGCCTTTCCAAACGCCTTACCCGACCAATCGGCCTGCCCCAACAAATTGATCGCCATGGTATCTGGATCATCCACCTCTGGTCCCACATGCCCCAAGTTGTCACTGGACACTATCTCTGGCAGAAGCCTTGTCCAATCGCCATCTGACCGCACCACATCCTCAACCGATACAGCGGGCAACACATCGCGGTCTCGCAACACCGCAGGCGGACGATCACAAGCTGCCAGACACGAACACCCCATCGCAGGCAGACCCGCGTCTTCCATCGCCTGCAGCACCTGATCTGCACCCGCCATGCGACACGACAAACCCGTGCAGACCCGCACTTTTTTATCCGTATCCGTCAACAAATCAAAAAAGCTACCCACGCCATAGACATGCGCTTCGGGAACGCCGGTTTGTTGCGACACCTCCCGCGATGTACCTGAATTTAACCCGCCTTCAATCTGGAGCAAATCGGGCACATCGGCCTGTTTTTTATTCACACCAAACCTCTCTTTTATTGCCGTGCAAACACCTGAACACCCCACACCATGCCCCTATCTTTTGCCACAGCTACCCCCACATGTGTCCAGTGTCTCGCCAATATATTTGAACGATGGCTCGCACTTAACATCCAACTTGCCTGCATCGTTTCGACAAAATATCCGTTTGCCACATTTTCGCTCACCTGGAAAAATGGCAAGCGTCGGGTGGTTACATGCCACATCACATCCAAGCCCCCAAAAGAAAAGTGGGATACCTCACCCAAAGCCAACATTTCCTCGAGGCGGATGCGCGCCACATGCATCAAATTGGGATGTGGAAGGACTGCCTGACATCCAATCCGCCTTCGCGCCGCATTAATTTGATCAATCAAAAATCGTTCAGCCCCCTCATCCCCCGGATAGGGGGCTATTGTCAAAACTTCATCTTCTAACTTCTCGGGATTGCCAACAACCACCGCCTGGTGCGAAACCGCAAAGGTGCGCGCCCTGGGCAGGACAACCTGGACCTGTACGCGACAATGTCCTGCCTCCCCAAACCGAAACCGCGCCTGAAACCGCCGCCCCTGCCTTCGCACAGCCCCTTTGATCACATTGCCATCGGGCGCGAGAAAGGCCGAGATAGATATATCTTCCACCTCGCTGTGTAACTGCCCTGTAACCGTCAGTTCTTCACCTACAGCAACCGAGTCTGGAAGCGGATTGACCACCGCGAGATCTGTTCGCAACGGACCGGGATAACTGTATGCGACCGGCATTCGCACTTCTTTTCGACCATCGGGCCACGAGGTGATCTTTTGCCCAAAGCGATTGCTCTCAATCTCTCGCCCATCGGGGAAAATCTCCACTTGATACCCGGTTCCACTGCGATGCAAAATTCGCCCATCGGGAAATGTTTCCCGAACTGAACCATCCACCCCTTTCACAATCATATACCCATCGGACTGAATGGCAGGTTCATTTCCCTCTTTTTTGCGGGTTACTATAGTGCCATCGGATATTACCCCTGCCGAAATCCCCGTCACCCTTTCCGAAGTGCGTTCCTCCATCGCGCCGCTGGCTACACCATTGCGAACCGCAGACTCATCTTTCAAGCGAGACACCTGCTGTTCATAGCCAGATACAACCCGCCCATCGGGAAATCGAATTTCTTTCGCACCCCCGGGAAATATCACCTCCACCCGCCCATCGGGATACTGCCAGCGCTGTCGCCCACTGGGAAAAGTCGTCCACACCCGCCCATCCTCAAAGCGACGCCGGCGCAATCCCTTACCCGGAAAAGATGCACTCCTGGGCGTTAGCAAAATCCCCAGCAACACGCGCCAATAACCCGTGTCCGGAAGCTGTAACCCTCCAGGGCGCACATAATCCAACTGCGTTCTGGTGCGTGTATGGATGGCATATGCATCTTCCAGAGCCTCCAAACTGTCAATCACATCTCCCGCAAAACCCCTCAGGCGGCCGTATTCATCGGGGTGCAAATGAACGTATAAGTAATGAAAAGCCCACACTGCCTTTGCGGTATCGGCCATCTCGTAAACTTTTCCGCGCCCAAGTAACAACGCCACCAGCACGCCGCGCTCTGTCCACCCGGACACCAGAGCACCTGTGGGAATTTTGAGAATCCGATTCTCTTGAACCAATCGGACATCGCGCAAAACGCGAACCGTATCCAATCGCACGTCATAAACGCGAACTGGCACTTTAATCACATCACCGGGCAAAACTTCTGGATATTCCGACAGGGGAATCGTCACACTCTTGATTATCTTTTTGCCAGAAGAGTCAACCAAACCGCGAACCAGATATGCACTATCAGGGAGTGCTTCTTCCGTCATCCCACCAGCTTCTTCGAGATAACTGCTCGCCGCTTTGTCGGACTGATATACATAAGTACCCGGCTTTGCAACCGCACCCGAAACCGTCACCTGTTCGCTCTGCTGACATCCCGCAAAAATCGGGACCAGAATTAGCGTGCGAATAATCAAATGGCTTTTAGACAAAATCGTACCTATAATTGATCCATCAACCTTTGGGTCGCCTCAGTGGGATCGGGTTGACAACACACGGCTGAAATCACCGCAATGCCATGCGCCCCTGCGCGCATCACCTCGCCAGCATTTTCTATTTCAATACCTCCAATGGCAATAATCGGGATATTGACCCCATTGGCCATCTCGCGCAAGCCTTCCAGACCTTTCACAATCCCCGCATCGGCCTTTGAACCCGTTGCATAAATCGGTCCAAAACCGATGTAATCCGCACCTTCGGCAATGCACTCACGCGCCTGTGAAAGCGTCTTTGCCGTCCCGCCAATCACTGCATCTTCCCCAAGCAGATCGCGCGCTTTTCCAATGGGAAAGTCATCTTGTCCCAAATGCACCCCATCGGCCTCTGCAGCAATCGCCACATCAACCCGGTCATTCACAATCAAAGGCACATCGCCACACGCATGCTTCACGGCAATAGCCGTCTCAATCAACGCGCGCGTCGAACCCTCTTTTTGTCGAAACTGAATGGTATCCGCTCCCCCAGCAACAGCCATTTGTGCCAGCGCTACGTGTGAAAAGCGATCTTGCAAAACAACATCGGTTATGACGTGAAGTCTGCCAATTTTTTTCATATTAGAGTTAGCGTTCAGTACAGTCTAAAAAATAAAAATGATTTGTAGGACCGTTACCTTTGCCAATATCCAGGCCATACCGGATAGCTTCTGTAACATAATTTTTTGCTCTATCTATCGCGTCGCACAACCCGTATCCCAACGCAAAATTAGCCGCTATCGCCGATGCCAGTGTACAACCCGTCCCGTGTGTATTTCCGGTATCAATGCGTTCACCTTCAAAAATCGTTTCACACGCCCCATCCCA
>JAPPIE010000032.1 GCA_028874765.1 Gemmatimonadota bacterium | reverse complement strand
CAAATCACGAGTCACTTGAGGCAAAAGTTGATCAGGTATTCGCGGAATGGGACAAGCCAGACTCCCCTGGCGCAGCTCTGTCGGTTATCAAAGACGGTGAAATTATCTACAAATGCGGATACGGGATGGCGAATCTGGAATACGACATCCCGATTGCGCCGACAACCATCTTCGACATTGCTTCGGTCTCCAAGCAATTTGCGGGCTTTGCCATCGCCACGTTATTGCACGAAGGGAAACTCTCGCTGGACGACGACATTCGGATGCACTTGCCCGATGTACCGGATTTTGGAACTAAAATAACGATTCGACATCTGGTGCATCACACGAGTGGATTGCGGGATTGGGTACAGGCACTTGTCATCGCGGGCGGAGAGATGGATGACGTGATTTCGTTTAAACATATTTTGAGAATGGTAAGACGTCAGAAAGAACTCAATTTCGAGCCTGGGACAGCGTTTTTATACTCAAATACGGGATATAATCTGCTGGCAGAAATCGTCGAAGAAATAACGGGAGATTCATTTCGAGAATGGACGGACGCTAACATCTTTAAGCCTCTCGCCATGACCAGCACCCACTTTCACGATGACCACGAGATGATTGTAAAAAACCGGGCGTATTCCTATTCGTCCGTGAAAGATGATGGATTCAAGAATGCCGTGAACAACTTAACCGCTCTCGGTTCGAGTTCTCTCCATTCAACAGTAGAAGATCTGTCAAAGTGGATTCTGAACTTTGACGATGCGCGGATAGGCGGACAGGCAGTGGTTGAACAGATGCATCAGCGAGGCGTTCTCAATAATGGAGAACAGATCAGCTACGCCTTTGGATTGGACACCGGCGAGTACAGAGCACTGAAAACGGTCGGGCACGGCGGATCATGGCGGGGATTTCGCAGCCATCTCATACGTTTTCCGGCTCAGAAATTTGGCGTTGTCATATTGTGTAATCTGGAGACCTTTAATCCGCTTAGTCTGGCAAAAAAGATCGCTGATCTCTATCTCGCGGATGTCCTTGCGCCCGAAGCACCCGAGCCGGATAAGCAACCCTCTGAACGCACCGAGACCGAACCCCTATCACCAGAACAGTTGTCAGAATTCGAAGGCGATTACTACACAGAAGAACTCGATACCACCTATACCATTGGTGTGCGAGGGAACCAGCTTGTGGCGCAACACAGACGCCATGACGACATATCGCTAACCTGTAACGATGATCATTTCGTCGGAGATGCGTGGTTTTTCCCAGAAGTTCATTTTACGCGAGACGATACGGGACGAGTTACAGGGTTCAGACTGGCGGGAAACCGGGTCAAAAATTTGCGTTTTAAAAAAGGACATGATTAACCATGAACCGAATCCTATTGAAACTAATACTGCTCGCTGTGCTTGTCCCCCTCTCTTCGGTTTTGGCCGATGAATGGCCGCAGTGGCGGGGACCGCACCGGGACGGTGTTTGGAGCGAAACTGGGATATTGGAGGCATTTGACGGACCGGAAATCCCGATTCGTTGGCGAGTGCCAATCGGCAGCGGCTATAGCGGCCCGAGCGTCGCTGACGGGCGCGTTTACGTTACTGACCGTCTCGCGAAACCGAAACAGGTCGAACGGGTTCACTGTTTCGACTGGGAAACAGGTGAATCGATTTGGTCCTTCACCTACGAGTGTGAATACCGCATTGACTATACCGCCGGGCCTCGAGCCAATGTTATCATACATGACGGACTCGCTTACGCCCTGGGAGCGATGGGGCATCTCCACTGCTTTGATGCTGCAACCGGCACGTTGAAGTGGAAAAAAGACCTCAACACCGAATACAATATTGAGATGCCAACCTGGGGGATTGCGAGCGCGCCGATTGTCGAGGGTTCACACCTCATCGTCCAAATCGGCGGCACGCCCGGAGCGTGCATCGTCGCTTTCGATCGCGAAACCGGAGCCGAAAAATGGAAAGCCCTTGAAGACAACGCATCTTACTCAGCTCCAATTGTGATTACACAGGGTGATGAGCGGGTGCTCGTCTGTTGGACAGGTAGAAATATCGCCGGGCTCAACCCGCAGACAGGCAGCACGCATTGGCGCCATCCTTTTCCACCGACGCGTATGGAGATCGGGATCGCAAGTCCCGTTTTTTATCAAAATGAGTTGTTTATCACTGATTTCTTTGAAGGCTCGCTGCTGCTGAAACTGAATCCAGATAAGCCGATGATGCAATTCGGTTGGCACCGTAAGGGAAAAAATGAACGAAACACAGACGCGCTCCATTCCACGATGTCAACCCCGATCCGACTCGGCGATTACATTTACGGTGTGGATAGCTATGGGGAACTCCGCTGCCTCGATGCCCGCAACGGCGATCGGATTTGGGAAGACCTCACCGCGGTTCCGAAAGCGCGCTGGAGCAACATCCATTTTATCAAAAATGGCGATAAGGTCTGGATGTTCAATGAGCGCGGCGAACTCCTGATTACAACGCTTTCGCCGGACGGGCTGAATATCATCAGCCGCGCAAAACTGATCGAACCGACGCGCGACCAGTTGAACCGCAGAGGGGGTGTCACATGGGCGCATCCTGCGTTTGCCTATAAACATGTGTTCGCCCGAAATGATAAAGAACTGGTCTGTGCCAGTTTGGCGAAAAGCGAAAACAGGAATGATTAATGGCAGCGTTGCCGTGACCGATTCATTTGCTAATCGGCAAAAACTGTGATACATTCGCACTGCAGTTTCTGTATTGAGAAGAACAACGACAACACAGCGAGGTAAAAAATGGCAGATAAAATTCGCATTGGCATTATTGGTGCGGGTGGTATTTTCCGGAGCCGACATTTTCCGGGATTGGCAAAAATTGACGATGCCGAAGTCGTGGCAATATGCAACCGCAGCATAGAAAGCGGTGAAAAGGTCATAGCCGAGCAAGGCTTATCAGCCGAAGCCCTGACCGACCCACAGGCCCTGTTGCACCGGGACGACATCGACGCGGTAATGATCGGCACCTGGCCGTACAAACACTGTGAATTTGTCCTCGCGTCCTTAGACGCGGGCAAACACACCTTTGTACAGGCGCGCATGGCGATGAACTTGCGAGAAGCCCGATTGATGTATGCCAGAAGTCGAGAAACAAATCTCGTGACCCAAATTTGTCCAGCCCCCCCCTGGAAAGGCGGGCGTTTCTTGCGTCGGCTCATAGATGAAGGGTATCTGGGTGATATTTTCCACGTCTATGTCCGCGACCTGGGCGGGCGCTATTGGGATACCGAAGAGCCATTGCACTGGCGACAAATGAGCCGGTATTCGGGCCTGAATATCCTGGGAATGGGCATTACCATTGAGCGCGTGGCGCGCGTATTTGGCTATATGTCAACCATAACGGCAGAAACTGAAATTTTTACAAAAGAGCGACCCCTATCCGATGGGTCTGGCAATGGACCGGTTGAAACACCTGATATGGCACATGTCATAGGCAAAATGGAAAATGGTGCGCGTGCGGCATTTCTGTTTTCGGGCGTCGCGCAATTTGGTGGAAAATCCGTCGTTGAAGCTTATGGCAGTGACGGCACATTGACCTACGACATGGGAACGCAAATCCTCGGCGCAAAAACAGGCGACAGGCGGCCACAACAAATTCCCATTCCTGAAAATGAAGCCGCCGAATGGACTGTCGAAGCCGATTTCATCAATGCCATCAAGGGTGGGCCTCAGGGCGATACCAGCTTTTACGAAGGCATGAGATATATGGAATTTACCGAAGCAGTTCACCGCTCGGCAGAGCGAGGCGGAACCGTTCGGTTGCCTCTGGTTGATTAAAAGTGGCCCACGACGGATGAGGAGATGCAGTGATCAGACTTGTGGCATTTGATCTGGATGGAACGCTCTTAAATCACAACAACACCCCATCGGATGCTTCGATGGCGGCGATTTGCGAATTGTTGGATCGCGGCGTAGCTGTAGCGTCTATGAGTGGGCGCAATTTCGAACGCAATCAAATCCCGTTTGTACGCAATCCCAGCGTGGCTGACGCGCTCTATGCCGGATGTTATAATGGCGCAATGGTTTTTGCTCCCAAAACGAACGGCACACGCCAGCTCATGCACGAACAGCGTTTGCCCGATGAAATATTCTTATCGCTGATCCAATATGCCGATGACCGGCTCATGAATTTTGTATATTGCCGCTGTGACATGAATAGCGAAGGCCCCTGCGAAGTTTATATCACTGACCGCATGACAAAAATGAGCCGCGCGGTAGCCACAATGACCAATATGGTCTATGAAGTCGATGCCGATCTCGCGCAGCGAATACGCGCAAAAGAATTGGCCGCGCCCCCCAAAATAATGCTCTTGCCCAAACCCGGGCATGCCGATGAGACTGTTGAAGAATTAAAAGACCTATTCGGCGATCAAATTTACATGGCCTGGGCCGTGGCGGGTCGCATCGAAATCATGCACCCGGATGTGAACAAAGGCGCGGCACTCACAGCGATTGCCAACCATATTGGCAGCAGCCTCGATGAAGTGATGGCCGTGGGCGATGGCAATAATGATCTCCCCATGTTGCGCGCAGCCGGAACCGGTGTATTGATGCACAATGCAGATGCGGCAACCCATCGCGCAGTGGCCGGGGAAAATATTCTACAAACCGACCACATTGAAAACGATGGCTTTGCCAAAGCCGTGCGTCGATATGTGCTTAAAAGGTAAGAGGAAGGATTCTCATGGGACAGATATTAGATATCGGTCGGCGAATAGAATTGATGCCAATGGATGTCCATTTTCACGACATCACAATAGGGCTATACCAGCAAGAAAACGCACAGGGCACGACTTTTCGCGTTCACACATACAGCCAGATAGACGGGGCACAAGCGCGTATTGACTCCGTGAACCATGCGATGCAAGTCCTGGGAGGCATGGAAGACACAGGTGAGGGATTGCTGCGCTTTCCATGTGGCGCCATACATCTGCTCTCTGTAAAACGACTATTCATAGAAGCGTGCAAACTCAGCATGGATGACGATGTATCTATGCGTCCGTTGACCATCCTGGACAAAAAATCGGGATTGCACATTTCCGCAACGCCCCAATCTAATGGCGCGTACAAAATCACTGCTGATAGCGATGAAAAAGGCGCAGACCGGCGCATTCGATTGGTGGCCGGAGGGCTTGCAAAACTGGGCGAATTGGAACAAGTAGAAGAAGACCAGGTGCGCTTTGATTGCGGCATGACACACGATCCCCTCATAGGTGTCCTACTCGTACGCGCCCCCAATGTGCGATCCGTCATGCGAGAATTGGAACAGGCCGCCAGCCGGGGCGTGCTCGCAGCCCCGAGCGCGCAAAATTAGGAACAGGAGTCACGTATGCACGACCAAACAACAAAACCCATGAAACCGCGCGACCGCGTATTGGCCGCACTCAATCGGGCACCTGTGGATCGCACACCGACCTGTAATCCGACTTCGGTTGCAACCGTGGAATTGATGGACCTCGTCGATGCGCCATTTCCGCAGGCGAATCGCGAGCCAGAACTCATGGCGCGCCTGGCGGCAACTGGCTATACCGAACTCGGTTTTGACACGATCATGCCCGTATTTACAATTATCCAAGAATCGTCCGCACTTGGGTGCAAAATCCAGTGGGAGCAAAAAGACAACTGGCCCACAGTAAAAATGAAAGAACCGATCTGGCACAAGGTAGATGATATCGAGATCCCGTCAAACTTATTGACCCATCCCGATACAAAATGCGTACTGGACGCAATTGGCATATTGCGAAAAGAATACGGCGATGAAGTGGCGATTATCGGCAAAACAATGGGACCATGGTCCCTGGCGTATCACTGCTTTGGCGTAGAAGATTTTTTGCTCCTATCATTAGACGACCCGGATCACACGCGGCAAATTCTGGACAAATTAAAAGAAGTAACCGTCGCATTTGGCGTGGCGCAAATTGAAGCAGGTGCCGATGCCTTGACCCTGCCCGATCACGCAACGGGTGATCTGGTCAGCGGCGATTATTACGACCGGTATTTGCGCGAATTGCACATCGAAT
>JAPPIE010000426.1 GCA_028874765.1 Gemmatimonadota bacterium | reverse complement strand
AGTCTTCAGATGGGTCGCCGCATTCCAGGGATATGTTTTTATTTTTGCCATGATTTTTTTCCCATGTAAACATTTGTCTGACGAATTTCTATCATTTATTAAATGTATCCTATAGGATACAAAAAGACAAGGAGATTTAAAATGGCTGAAGGACATAAATTGACCATGTTGGGAACTGGGCTGATCGGAATGTTTTACACCATGACCTTGCACAGACATCGGGGAATTGATCGCGTGCAGGTCGTGTATTCGCGGACCGAAGAACGCGCCAGAACATTTGCGGAAGAATGGGACATACCCAGATGGACAACGGATCTCAAAACCGCAATTGAAGACGATGAAACCGATGGCGTGGTAATCGGATTGCCCAACGACCTTCATCTAGAAGCCGCAACGCTCGCGGCACAGGCTGGCAAAGCCGTATTTTGTACCAAACCCCTCGGACGCACCGCAGATGAAGCCAGGCAAATCCTTGAGGCAGTGGAAAATGCGGGTGTCTTTGGCGGGTATCTCGAAGACCTGGTATATCCCCCCAAAACCTTGAAAGCCCTCGAATCCGTGAAAAACGGCGCATTGGGCCGCATCTTGTGGGTGCGATCGCGCGAAACACACCCCGGTCCCCACAGCGATTGGTTCTGGGACATAGATAAAGCAGGTGGTGGCGCGATTGTCGATATGGGATGTCACTGCATCGAAATTATTCGCAACTTCATAGGCAAAGGCATTCGCCCGGTCGAAGCGATGTGCTGGTCTGACACACTCGTACACCCAGTCGAAGCAGAGGATCACGGAATCGGATTGATCAAATTTGAAAATGGATCCATGGGACAATTTGAGGTCGGATGGGCATTTCGCGGAGGCATGGACCTGCGGGACGAAGTCGCAGGCACAGAAGGAACAATCTGGCTCAACCACTGGTTGCGCACGGGATTTGACATGTTCACGGCTGTGGGACAAGGAGGGTATGTAGCGGAAAAAGCCGAAGGCGATACGGGATGGCTCTTCCCCGTGGGAGACGAAGTCGCCGAACTGGGCTATTCGGACATGTTCGTGGATATGTTCAACGCCTGGGATGAAGGACGCGAACCAATGGAAACCCTGTACGATGGCTATGTTGTCAATGCAATTATAGATGCGTGTTACAAATCGGCAAAAACAAAACAATGGGAACCGATAGAAATGGAATGGCGCGGCGGTGAAATAGCTCAGGAGACCGCATCGACCGAAACAGACGCACAGTTTGTCACCCTGAAAACCGAGCGCATGCCCGATGGACGCCTGAAGCGAATTGTGAAAGACAGAGAGACAGGTGAAATCAGCGAGCGGATAGAACAATAGCTATGGACCATGTATTAATTGCTGATCAGGATGCTCTGCAGGACAAAATCGCGCAACTGAACCGCTATTCGGAAATAGAACAACTGTGTGTGGTCAGCGATTGGGATCGCACATTGACAAAAGCGCGAACAGAAGATGGGCAAGATGCGACATCTTATTCGGTAATTGCACACGGAGCCTATTTGGGAGACGCATATCGCGTTGAAATGGATCGCCTGTACGCGCGGTATCGCCCCCTCGAAATATCGCAGACCATCTCGCACCGCAAAAAACAAAAAGCCATGTACGACTGGTGGATGGCGGCGCTTGAGATGATGCAGAAATACGGGCTTACCAAAGAAATAATAGAAGACATTGCCGCACGAGAATTCATGCGCTTGCGCGATAGTGCCATCGATTTCTTTAACATATTGTCTAACAGAGATATACCGCTGTTAATTTTATCCGCGGGCATTGGCAACGCAATTTCAAAATTCTTAAAAATCAGAGCCTTACTCACTTCAAATGTGACAGTAACGGCAAACAAATTGATATTCGATACACATGGCGCGGTGGCGGGATTTTGCGAGCCGGTAATCCACAGCTTTAACAAAGCGCGTCATGCAAGCACCCCACGAGGCTGCGTCCTGCTTTTGGGAGATACTATAGAAGATGCACAGATGGTGGACAACGCCGATGCTGACTGTGTCATCCGCGTGGGATTCTTGAACGAAGCGATCGTAGAAAATAGTGCTACATATCTGTGCGCTTACGATATTGTAATCTGCAACGACGCATCTATGGCACCCGTGATAGAATTGCTGAGGGGATCTCTTGACACCATTTGAAGCCATGCTCCTGGGCCTATTGCAAGGGCTGACCGAATTTTTACCCGTAAGCAGTTCGGGACATCTCGCATTGGGACAAGCGGCATGGGGTATTCAAACCGGTAATGTGACCTTTGAAGTAATCGTGCACTTTGGAACATTGCTGGCTATAGTGACCGCCTTGCGAACGCGAATCAGCAACCTACTCGTCGGATGTTTGCGACGCGATAGCGCATCCTGGCACACAATCTACCTGTTGGTCATCGGCTCTATCCCCGCTGGCGTCGTGGGAATCTTGTTCAAAGACATGCTCAAAGAGGCTTTTGCCAGCCCAATCGCCGTATGCGGATTCTTAATCGCGACCGGTTGTATTTTGTGGAGCACGCGATTTGCGCGGGGTGACCGCGTGCAAATTACATTTTTAGACGCAATTTTAATCGGCTTTGCACAGGCACCCGCCGTATTGCCGGGAATTTCCAGGTCGGGTTCAACCATTGGCATGGGCCTGTGGCGCGGGCTGGATGGTCGCGAAGCTGCAACATTTTCTTTTTTATTATCCATCCCCATTATTTTGGGCGCAACCGCATTAGAAGTTGGCAATTTGCTCGCCCATCCACCGCAAATGAACGCGCTGTGGCCGCTGCTGATTGGTGCTGTTGTAGCTTATGTGTCCGGGGTATTTGCCATTCGATGGCTCCTAAGCTCGCTCAGTGGCGGGTATTTTGCACAATTTGCCTATTATTGCTGGCTCATCGGCCTGGTGGGCATGGCGTATTTCGGAGGCTAAATAATCCATGAGGTGGCTCATCGTATGTCTTTTCCTCGGTTGTGGCGGCGTTCCCATATCGCCCGAGAACGAACTTCTTTCGGATTTTATGTCCATTGCCAACGTGCGCCGCGAGCCGATCCACAATGCGGCGGGTGATATTGTTGGCGTCAATATCCAGGCCGATGTCGTCAATACGGGACCGGTACCGATTATCAGTCCGTTTATCATGACCTGGAGATTGCGCAGTTCAAACCAGGCAGAAATTTCCCGTGCAACCCATCGGTTTTCCAGGTTTGAGGCAGGACAGGTACAGGAAATTGCATTGACAATGGCATTTGCCCCGCGTCCGAATCTATCGGGTGTGCAGGATGCAGTGACGTTTGATTTTGAGGAAAGCAGTTAGTGGTCAGTTACCCCGCGCCGTTCCACCGGGGTTGGGTGGTTGGGACTGACAACTGATAGCCCCCTTGCCCGATACGATTTTGGCGTGTATATTGTTGCGTCAAACGCGCCGTATCACACAACAGAGGACACTGCGATGAAATACATCATTAGTTTTTTATCTATCTTTTTTTTCTTTGCGTGCTCTAAAGATGATTCTGCCGGCTCGCGTACTTTTATACCCGACGATTTAACCGTTTTGAGCCTGACCTCCATTAGAGGTGAAACTGTTAATGCGCCTGCGGGCGATGCCGGTTCGCCTACAAGTGTGAATATTATCTACATTCAGGGCACGGTTGACAGTCAATCGGGTTTGGAACTCACGGGTCTTAAGGTGCGCGTGCGTGTGTTGGGTGATAACGGCACCCCATTGGGGATAAGCGAAGATATATGTACACCCGCTGAAATAGCCCCCGGAGGATCGTGTACTTTTTCAACAAGTGTCGTATTGGAGGGGGCGGATTACAAAACGAGTCAATCAATTGAGATTACGCCAGGTTGCGATCAAGGCAATGGCACACTGCGACTTATTCCAGTGACCTGGCCTAATTCATAGAAAGGAGTATTATTGTGGCAGAGGTGATTTTTTCGGGTTTTGCCGACGAAGGACCGGTGAGCAAGCGCGCCGAAGAGCAATTTACCATGATGCGCGCGCTTGGCTTGTCTTATTACACAATCCGGTTTATCGACGTAGGCAACGGGGTAAAGAACGCAATGGAATTAACCGCGCAGGAGATTGCACAACTCCAAAAATTGCACGGTGAATTTGGTATTTCGGTATCGAGCATTGGTTCCCCGCTTGGAAAAGTGAAATTGCTGGACGTGGATGACGGTACAGACAATCGCTATGTGCCGTTTAAGGAATATCTGGAGACAGATGTCAAACGCGCCATTGAACTCGCCCATGCATTTGACACAAAACTCATTCGCGGATTTAGCTATTACCATCCGCATGGGACCGATCCCTGGCCGCATCTGAATCAAGCGGCAGATCAGCTCTCAGAGATTGTAGCTCTGTGTGCAAGCGAGGGGCTAATCTATGGCTCTGAAGTAGAATCGCATTTGATCGGTGGAGACGGCGAAACACTGATCGCATTGCACGAAAAGATCGACAGTCCCAACACCTGCATCATCATGGATGTGGGCAATATGGAAAGCATGGGACACAGTCCGGACAGCGTTTTTGCCGAATATGAAAAAACAAAGCCCGGATTGGGATGGATCCACATCAAAGGATTTAACGCGCCGGCCAATCAGCCAATGCTGGACAGCGCAACAAAGCGAGGGCTGACGCGGTTTATCCCCGTCGATCAAGGCGATGCCGGACATGAAATGGTCTTGCGGGATTTTAAAACAATCGTGCCGCGCCTGCAAAGCCAGTTTCAGGAACTGGGGGTGCCGGGTGTATTTATCGACCTGGAACCCCACGTAAAGGGCGGTGGACAATTTGGCGGCTTTAGTGGTATTGATGGTTTTGGCGTGGCATTCCGCGCACTGTGCAATTTGCTCGACTATCTGGGATATGAATATCACCTGACGGGTTACGAAGATTTGACCATGCCGTAAAATGGAGGCTGTAATGGCAGATAAAATTCGCATTGGTATTATCGGTGCGGGCGGTATTTTTCGCACCCGCCACTTCCCGGGATTGGCTCAAATAGACGATGCCGAGGTCGTGGCAATATGCAACCGCAGTGAAGAGAGTGGCGGCAAAATAGCGGCTGAATTTGGATTAAACCCCGACCTGATGACCGATCCCCACGCGCTCATGGCGCGAGATGACATCGATGCCGTGATGATTGGCACCTGGCCGTACAAACACTGCGAGTTTGTACTCGAATCCCTCAATGCGGGCAAACATGCATTTGTGCAGGCGCGCATGGCAATGAATTTGCGCGAGGCAAAGATCATGTATGCCGCAGCAATGGAATCAGACCTCGCGCATCAGATATGCCAGCCACCGCACGCATTAAAGGGCGACTGGTTTGTGCAGCGGCTGATCGCCGAAGGATATGTCGGCGATATCCGCAACATCGTCATCCGCTCAATGACGCCCGGGGGTATTGACCCCAGTACGCCGCTACACTGGCGACAGATCGGTCGCTTCTCCGGCTTAAACACCATGAGCGTGGGCATGCTGGTAGAATTTGTACATCGCTGGTGTGGCTATACCAAATCCGTATCCGCACACGCAGAAACATACATCACCGAACGCTCTACAGAAGACGGCATGGGACCAGTTGACCGGCCAGACACCGTAAATATCCTGGCGCAAATGGAAAGCGGCGCCACTGCGGTCTATCTCTTCTCCGGCACCGCGCACCACGCGCCGGGTGAAAGCATTGAAATTTACGGCACGAACGGCACACTCATCTACGAAACCTCCCCCGTTTTGGACGAGCAGCGGATATTGGGTGCAAAATCCAGCGATGGCGCATTGCGGGAATTGGATGTCCCCGCATCCGACATGCGCGAGTGGACGGTTGAGGCAGATTTTATCGACATGATCAAAACCGGCAAACCCGCCGAATCGACCTTTTATCAGGGCGTGAAATACATGGAATTCACCGAAGCGGTATTCCGCTCCGTCGAACGCGGCGCAACGGTTCACTTGCCCATTGTTGATTAGGGGTAACAAGCAGAGGACATACATAGCCCGTATAATTCATAAAAAAGGTAGTTTCCCTATTCAAGTCATTGTAT
>JAPPIE010000466.1 GCA_028874765.1 Gemmatimonadota bacterium | reverse complement strand
GTTCGTCCGATGTGGTTGTGACAACAGATGTACGGGCGCATGGTGGGTCCTTTTGGGATTGTAGGGTAGTTACAAACTATTGCGTTAAAGAGGTAATAACACGTAATATATGACATCGGATTTGATCGTCAAAGGACACTATCGATGCATAATTATCCATCTCCCCATTATCCCGCACGGTGTAAGCGTACCCATCGGATCTGTGAACTGAAACCCGGTGAGTTTGCGGTTATTGCCGGGCGGCTTGTGGACCGAGATTCGCTTTCCGATGAGACGGGGACGGTGCGTTTGGGTTTTAATACGGTGGCCGAGGCAAAGATTGGGGATATTGTGGAGATTGAGGGTCGTCTTGAAGGCGATGTTTTTTGTGCTTCAGGACTGCGGGTGCTGGTGCCGTCGCGTTCTACAGCGGTGCCTTTAACCCGGGACGTGCAGACGAATTTGCGCAAGCGCGCCAAAATTATCTCGGGGATTCGCCGCTTTTTTGATGAGAAGGGTTTTGTTGAGGTTGAGACCCCTCTGATGGTGCCCCAACCGGGTATGGAGCCGCATCTCGAGGCGTTTCAGACGGTGTATGAGATGCGTCAGTTTTATCTGCATACTTCGCCTGAGTATGCGATGAAACGTCTTCTTGCGGGTGGATTTGAACGGATATACCAGATTTGCAAGGTGTTTCGGCACGAGCCTGTTGGCAGGATGCATACGCCGGAGTTTACGATGCTGGAGTGGTATCGGGCGTACGCGGATTATACCGATATTATGGTGGATACCGAGTATCTGATTGCCGAACTGGCGACAGATTTATATGGAGAGCCTGTTGTGCAGACGGATCAATGCGCGGTTGATCTGACGCC
Source organism: Gemmatimonadota bacterium (assembly GCA_028874765.1). Taxonomy (GTDB): domain Bacteria; phylum Latescibacterota; class UBA2968; order UBA2968; family UBA2968; genus VXRD01. The sequence goes on along the minus strand of JAPPIE010000466.1, from coordinate 5,253 downwards.
GCCGTGGGAACGTCTTTCTGTGCGGGAGGCGATGTTGCGCTATGCGGGTATTACTGCTGATCCCTATTCGGAGACGGCTGCGTTTATCAGGCAGGCGGGGCATGCGACGGTTGATAAAGACGATCCGCCAGATGTCGCGTTTTTCAAGGTGTTTCTCGATCGGGTTGAAGCCCATCTGGGTGTGCAGAAGCCCGCGATTTTGTACGATTACCCCGCGCCGATGGCTGCGCTTGCCAAGCGCAAGTCCAGCGCACCAGATCTGGCTGAGCGTTTTGAGGTTTATATTGCGGGGGTGGAGTTGTGCAATGCGTTTACAGAGTTGAACGATCCGGATGAGCAACGCCAGCGGTTGGAAGAAGAGGCCGCCCAGCGCGTGCGTGAGGGGAATCCGGCTTATCCGATTGACGAGCGTTTTCTTGCGGCGCTCGAATACGGGATGCCGCCTTCTGGCGGTATTGCGCTTGGGGTGGATCGTCTGGTTATGTTGCTTGCAGGGGCTTCTTCTATAGGCGAGGTTATGGCGTTTCCCATGTCTGATCAATAAAAAAACAGGGCGGAAGATGTGTGTCTTCCACCCTGGATCAGGCTCTGATTTCCCTTCCCCCGTCAGCCTGAATAGATGTCTTATTGTTCAAGTTTCAGGTTTAATCATCCCACTGCAAGGATCCCGCGCTTTGATAATCTGTCACGCGCGTTTCAAAGAAGTTCTTTTCTTTGGCGATGTCGATGGTTTCTCCCATCCACGGGAATGGATTTTTCGATCCATAGACCGCTTGTAGTCCAATCCGTTCCAATCGCCGATCGGCGATGAATTGCACGTATTCGCGGAATAAGTCTTCATTGAGGCCCAGTACGCCGTCGGGTACGCAATCCCGCGCGTAGATGACTTCGTATTCCACGGCTTCGTGGATGAGGTCGTAGATGTCGCGCTGCAGTTCCGTTGTCCAGATTTCTGGGTTTTCAAGTTTGATGGTGTTGATCAGGTCGATGCCAAAATTCAGATGTATGGTTTCGTCGCGCAGGATGTACTGGAATTGTTCGCCGATGCCGGTCATGCGGTTTTGCCGGTGGAAGGATAGGATCATGACAAAGCCGCTGTAAAAGAAGATGCCTTCCATGATGACATAAAAGCCGATGAGATTTTTCACGAATTTCTGTATGCCTTCAATGCTTTGTGTGGTGAAGTTGGGGTCCAGCACATCTTCGGTTAGTTCCATCACGAATTTGTCTTTGCCTTCGATGGAGGCGACTTCGTGATACATGTTGAATACTTCGCGCGCGTTTAGCCCCAGGGATTCGACGATGTAGTGGAATGTGTGCGTGTGTATGGCTTCTTCAAATGCCTGGCGCAAGAGGTATTGCCGGGCTTCGGAGTTTGTGATGTGTTTGAAGATGGCGAGTACGATGTTGTTGCCGACGAGGCTTTCGCCCGTGCTGAAGAATCCGAGGTTTCGCAAGATGACTTTTCGCTCGGCTTCGTTCAGGGCATTTGAGCGCCAGAGTTCTATGTCGCGCTGCATGGGCACTTCTGTCGGCATCCAGTGATTGGCGCATCCGTTGAGATAGTGCTCCCAGGCCCATTCGTATTTGAGGGGCATCAACTGGTTTACATCTACCTGCCGACAGTTGAGCAATCGCTTGTCTTCCGGGTTGATGCGCTTGGTCAGGTCATACGCCTCGCCAGTGGCACCACAACACAGCGCGGAAGGCATGTCAGCATTCTCCGCTTCAACGGGTGCAGGAATGCCGTTTTGCTGCGCGTGACCACCGTTTTGGATGTAGTCCATATTTGCGTGACTTTTAACGTCTTCGTCTTCAAATATGAGCTTAGACATATCACAACTCCTTATATTCTGCGGGGAGACCTGTGGATGATTATTTTATAGATGTCTATATACCGCTTTAGAGGGAATACAAGCGATGTTTTTGTCGTTGGTCACATTCTGCCGGATAGCTATGTATCCAGGTCATGGACAAGCATACCGAGGAGCTCGTTCACCGGGGAGAAGCTGTGAGGAGAGGGATGATCCTGAAGCGATGCCCCTATCGCTTTAAATTATTGCTGCAGTTCTACTTACGACACAATATTTAGTAATTAAGAAAAAAAGAGCACAAAATGTTGTGGTAAAGATGTGCCTATTATAGTAAAAGTACTCGCGTACTGTCAACCCCAAAAGGTACTTTTTTTAAAAAAAATTACTCTGACCTGACCTTGGTGTATTAACGAGAAAGGGAGTGCAAAGTAAATCTGCACTCCCTTAGTTATTGGTGTCTATGCATTTATCCTACTGACACGCCTCGCAGGTGCCGTCTGTGATATCGCACGCCTCGGCTGTTGCGTCTGTGGTGGCAGGTGCTTGGTGTACCTGCCCGTTGAGAGATGCGTCTGTTTCTGCAGGTGCGTCTTCGCGTTGTACTTGCACATCGCTCGAAGCGGATTTGGACTGCATCCACCGGGGCTGGACGCCGCGTTTGTTGATGTCCATGGTGGATTTCTCGATCTGGGTCGCGGCGAGGGAGCGCAAGTAGTACGTGGTTTTTAGTCCGCGGATCCAGGCGAGTTTGTACATGTCGTCCAGTGCTTTGCCGCTGGGGGCTGCGATGTACAGGTTCAGCGATTGGCCCATGTCGATCCACTTTTGCCGGCGGCTGGCGCATTCGATGAGCCACTCGGGTGCGACTTCAAATGCGGTTTTGTAGAGGTCTTTCACGTCTTGTGGCACGCGGTCGATTTCCTGGACTGATCCGTCGAAGTATTTCAGATCATCTACCATCTGGTCGTCCCACAGGTCGCGCGCTTTTAAGGCATCGACCATGTAGGGATTCAATACTGTAAAGTCACCGGACAGATTTGCTTTTACATACAGGTTGCGATACATCGGCTCGATGGATTGCGTCACGCCCGAGATGTTCGATATGGTGGCGGTCGGGGCAATGGCCATCACGTTGCTGTTTCGCATGCCGTGTTTGGCGACTGCTTCGCGCACCACATTCCAGTCCAGGCGCGCGGATGTATCGACTTCGAGGTACGATCCCCGTTCCTGTCCCAACACGGTCAGGGTATCGATGGGCAATATGCCGCGATCCCATTTTGAACCGATGTAGGAATGGTATGGGCCGCGTTCTTCGGATAGGTGCGTTGAGGCGAGGATCGCGTAATACGAGATCATTTCCATGCTGATGTCGGCAAAGTCAACCGCGCCTTGTGAAGCGTAGGGCAAATTCAACAGGTAGAGCGCGTCCTGAAAGCCCATCACGCCCAGGCCCACGGGGCGGTGGCGTTTGTTGGATGTGGCGGCTTCTTCTGTGGGATAGAAATTGATGTCTATCACGTTGTCCAGCATCCTGAGTGCTGTCGATACCGTGTCTTCCAGCAACTCGCGGTTGAGGCCCGTGGGTGTGATGTGTGCCACGAGGTTTACGGAACCGAGGTTACATACCGCGGTTTCTTCGCGGCTCGTGTTCAACAGTATTTCAGTACACAGGTTCGAGCTGTGGACAACGCCCGCGTGGTCCTGCGGGGAGCGGATGTTGGACGGGTCCTTAAATGTGATCCACGGATGCCCGGTTTCAAAGAGCATGGACAACATTTTTCGCCACAATTGCACGGCGTCGATCTGGCGAGATTGTTGCAGTTCACCGGCTTCGGCCTTTTGTTCATACGCGATGTATTTCTCTTCAAATGCTTTGCCGTACAAATCGTGCAGGTCGGGGACTTCATCCGGGCTAAACAGGGTCCAGGATCCCTTTTCCATGACGCGCTTCATAAACAGGTCGGGGATCCAGTTGGCCGTGTTCATGTCGTGCGTGCGGCGGCGGTCATCGCCCGTGTTTTTGCGCAACTCCATAAAATCTTCGATGTCCAGGTGCCAGGTTTCCAGATAGGAGCATACCGCTCCTTTGCGTTTTCCGCCCTGATTGACGGCAACTGCCGTGTCGTTCACGACTTTCAAAAATGGAATGACGCCCTGACTTCTGCCATTTGTGCCGCGGATATAGGAATTTGTGGCGCGCACATTGGTCCAGTCATTGCCCAGACCGCCCGCCCATTTGGACAATTTGGCATTGTCGGATACCATTTTGAAAATGTGTTCCAGATCGTCTTGTGCGGTTGACAGATAACACGAGGACAATTGCGGGTGCAGGGTGCCGGCATTGAACAGGGTGGGGGTAGCAGAGACAAATCTGAAGGAAGAGAGCACTTCGTAAAATTGAATGGCGCGCGCTTCTTTGTCGTCTTCGTCCCAGGCGAGGCCCATGGCCACGCGCATCCAGAAAAACTGCGGGGTTTCAATGCGGCGCTCGTTGACGTGGAGCAAATAGCGATCAAAAATGGTTTGTACGCCCAGGTACTCAAAGTCTTCATCGCGCTCGGGTTTTAAGGCCGCGGATAGACGCTCCAGGTCATAAGTGCGCAATTTGGGATCTAAGCGGTCGTTTTCAATGCCCGTTTCAATAAATTTTGCGAATCCCTGCCGACATGCAGTGTCTCTGTCTTCAAGCGCGGGTTTGAACCCGAGGGCGTGGCGATAGATCACGTTGAGGAGCAACCGCATTGCGACTTTGCTATAGGCGGGTTCTTTTTCTACGCGGCTGCGCGCTGATAGGATCATGGCGCGTTCTATATCGTCGGGTTTGATGTCGTCGTAGAGGGAGCGATATATCTCCTCGAGCAGGCCCTGAGGATCTACCTCGTCATCGCAAACGGCAAATACCTCGGTGCGAATGCGGTTGGCGTCCAGGGGTTCGCGCTTGCCGTCGGCTGTTTGTACGCGCAGTTTGGGCGCGTTGGGGTCCTGGGGTTCTTCTTTGCCGCTGAGTACGCGGGCTTTTTTGTGGTCTTCTCGATAGACGATGTAGCGCCGCGCGACCGCAAAGTGGCCTGCACGCATTAGATGGATTTCGACTTTGTCCTGAATGCGTTCGACATCTACGCTGTCATCCGGCTCGTGCAATTCCCCTTCAATTTCAGCAATAACAGCGTCGGTGAGTTCCGACACATCGGTTCCAATTTTGGGCGGCAATGAATGATCATTAGACAAGCCCAACTCGGCTCTAAATGCCGCCTCAATCGCGCGTTCAATGCGCGAGCGGTCAAAATCGACGACCCGACCATCGCGTTTGCGTACCGCAAAATCAACTGCTTCCAGTAAAGTATCAACTATTTCGGCCATGCCTGCCTCCCAAATGCGAAACTACTCCCGCGCGTTCTGACAGAAAAAATAAACCCATAACCGCTGCATAAAAACCACA
>JAPPIE010000435.1 GCA_028874765.1 Gemmatimonadota bacterium | reverse complement strand
GATTCATCGATGGTCCACGATTCTGTCCAGTGTGCGCGTTCGACATCGGTGAGAACGAAGCGATACATGCCTTCCATAAAAATTTCCTTCAAGTTGTAAGGGCGGAGTCCTTTTTTGTTCGTCTGAATATACGGGAAAATGCGCGAGGTGAAAAGCGCAACGTAGAGGCAACGCGGCATGATGATGCCTGGGTGGTTGTCAAAATGGGTATAAGGTCTTAATTTTATACTGATTTTATGCAACTTCTACAGTATTGGCGATTGTAAAATGAAAAAGCAAACCTTCTTTTTTTGCGGTATTGGCGGCAGTGGCATGAGTGCCATTGCACAGGTGTTGTTGCATCAGGGTCATGCGGTGCGCGGGTCGGATCGCAGTTATGACCAGGGGCAGAATGCGGAGTTGTACGCGCGGTTGCAGGCGCTTGGGGTGGTGTTGTTTCCGCAAGATGGGTCGGGTGTGGATGCAGATGTAGATGTGCTGGTGGTGTCGAGTGCGGTCGAGCCGACGATTTTAGATGTACAGGCGGGGCTGGATCGCGGTATTGCTATTCGCAAGCGGGCAGAGGTGCTGGCGGACTTGTTTCATCGGGGAACGGGGATTGCCGTGGGAGGGACGAGTGGAAAATCGACGGTGACGGGGATGATTGGTCATATTTTGAACAGGACCGGGCGCGATCCCACGGTGATCAATGGGGGGATGATGCGCGATGCGGTGCAGCCTCCGCGATTGGGCAATGCATTGTGTGGCGATGCCGAGTTGGTCGTGATTGAAGCAGATGAGAGCGATGGTACGATTGCGCTGTACGAGCCGACGGTGTCGGTGTTGACGAATATTTCGCTGGATCACAAGCCGATGGCAGAATTGGAGTCGCTTTTTGGGGCGTTTTGCGCGCGGGCAAGAGATGCGGTGGTGGTGAATCGTCTGTGCGAGCGGTCGATGGCTTTGACGCAGGGGATGAAGCGGCGGGTGACTTTTGGGGTGGATTGCGAAGGAACAGATGTGCATGCTGCCGATGTCGCGTTGTTGCCCGATGGTGTGCGGTGTGTTGTCAATGGGTATTCTTGTCGGTTGCGCGTGCCTGGGCGGCACAATGTTGCCAATGCGGTGGCGGCTATTGCCGCGTGTGGGGTGCTTGGGGTAAGCGTGCGGGATGGGGCAGAGGCATTGGGTGATTTTCGGGGGATTGGCAGGCGGTTGGAGGTGGTGGGCAAGGCACAGGGGGTGACGGTGATCGATGATTTTGCACATAACCCGGATAAAATTGCCGCGAGTTTGGCAACGTTAAAGGCGCAGCCCGGTCGCGTGCTGTCGGTTTTTCAGCCTCATGGGTTTGGCCCAACGCGGTTTTTGATGGATGGGCTGATTTCGGCATTTGTCAATGGGATGGAAAGGGATGATCTGGTGATTATGTCGGAGATTTTTTATGCTGGCGGGACAGCGCAAAAGGATATTTCTTCGGGGGATTTGATCGCGCAGATTGCGCGTGCTGGGCGACGGGCTGAGTATATTGAGATGCGTGAGGATATTGTTATGCGTTTGGCGGAAGAGGCGCGGGATGGTGACCGCATTATCGTAATGGGTGCGCGAGATGATTCGCTGACGGATTTTGCAAGGGATATATTGTCTCAGATTGAGAGCAGGGTGCGATGAGTTTGCCTCCTGAATTGCAACCGGGCGATGCGGTGGGGGTGATTGCGCCATCCGGGTCTTTTGAGCGCGAGCGGTTGGTCCCCGGGCTGGCGTTTTTGCGTGCGAAGGGGTTTGATGTGCGCGAGGGGGCGTCGCTTTACGCTCAGGATCGGTATTTGGCGGGGGCGGATCGGGCGCGTGCGGATGATGTGAATGCGATGTTTGCAGATGGGGATGTGAAGGGTATTTTTGTCGCGCGCGGCGGGTATGGGGCTGCGCGTATTTTGGCGTTTTTGGATTGGGCGTCTATTGCCCAAAATCCAAAGGTGCTGGTGGGGCTGAGCGATACGACGGCGTTGCAGTTGGCGATTTTTGCGCGAACGGGATTGGTGACGTTTTCGGGGTTTTTGCTGTGTTCGGATGTGACTACAGAAGGCGTTGATCAGGAAACGGAGCAGGCATTGTGGGCGGCGGTGTGTTCGCATCGGTTTGCGGACGTTGGTTTAACGCCTCTGCGCGGTGGCGAGGTGAATGGCCCGATAGTTGGGGGGTGTTTGTCACTGGTGGCGTCGCTGGTGGGTACGCGGTTTTTGCCAGTACTGGACGGTGCTGTGCTGGTGCTGGAGGATGTGAATGAGCCGCCGTATCGCGTGGATCGGATGCTGAATCAGTTGGCGATGGCCGGGGTGTTTGATCGCGTCGCGGGTGTGGTGTTTGGCGAGTTTGTGGATTGCGAACCCGAGCGGGAGGCAGAGGGCCGTGTCGAAGATGTGATCGATGATTTTGCCGCGCGGGTGTCCTGCCCGGTTTTTTGTGGTTTGCCCTATGGGCACGGCAAAGCGCGACGGGTGCTGCCGATTGGTCTGGGCGTCAGGATTGCACGGGATGTGTTGGAATTTGATACCTAATTTATGAAACGGAATTCCGATGGTTCGTTTTCTCAAGTGGTTTCTTCCGATTAGTATGGCGGTTTTGATTATTGTGATCGCCAGCGCGTACTGGTATGTGACACCGCAGCGGTTGAAGACGATTGTACAACCGCATTTGTCGTCGGCTTTGGGCCGGGAGGTGATGTTCGACCATATACAGTGGGGGCTGTCTGATGGCGTGGTGTTTTCGGAGTTGCGGGTGGAAGGTCGGGCTGGTGCAGGTCCCTTTTTGGTTGCGGAGCGGGCACAGGTGCCTGTGTCGCCAGGCGCGTGGGTGTTGGGTGATAGGTGGTGGGGTGAGTTGGTATTGGAAGATGCGGTTATTTCGCCTGGAGGACAGGGGCGTATTGAGTTTGTGTTCCACCGTTTGGAGATCGATATATACCCCCAAAATGGGCGTTTATATCTCTCACAGATAGAAGGGCAGGTGTGCGAGGGTACGCTCACGGGTGATATGGTGTGGGATAACGGCGCGTGGGATGGTTCTGTGTCGCTTGCAAATGCTCAGGCAGAACAGGTGGTGCGTTCGATTGGCTGGGATATTCCGCTTTACGGTGCGGTTGATATAACGGCTCAAGTTTCAGGTGCTGGCGTGAGCGGTACCGCACAAATGACCGAGGGGCGCATTGTGAAGTGGGCTTTTTTGCAGCGGTTGTTACACCCGATGGCACAATGGGGTTTGATAAATGCCGATGAGGTCCCGCTCAAAGATGTGACGGTGGTTTTTCAGGTGCAGGGCGATGAGGTGATTCTGGATGGGACAAAGTTCACTGCTTCAGATATAGCTTGTACGTTGAATGGTAAGACTTTGGGTGGGCAGTTGGATTATGTGCTGGATGTGGAGATGCCCATTCAATTTGCCGGGTTTCGCCTGGGCAGAGCTATTCCCATACGGGTAAAAATTACCGGTCCGGCAAACGCGCCAGAGGTGGCGGTAGAGATTAAATAGTTTTTAAGCCAGCAGAAGGATAATGATTATGCCGAGCACTATCAATCCGCCAAAAAAAACGATGCAAAAACCTCTGATAAATCCGCCCACGAAGCCATCTTTGTTGTCATTGTTGTTCATGTTACTCCCTTCAGTTTAGAGGGCGGATTCGCGCGGTTTTTAACTCATCTGGAACCGAAACGCAAATAGATCTGCGTCCTTGAGGGTGAAGCGTAACCGCACCGGCTGACCTGCCAGCAGACGCATATCGCCCCTGCTCTCCCAATGGACTGTACCGTCGATGGCATCACCGAATATCTCAGGGCAATCGTCCAGTGCGAAGCCCGGCTGTGGATGCCCTTCCGTATCCTGGATCTCAACGCGCACAAATCCCACCGCTGATGTCGAAAAGTTCAATCTCAGACTGTCGCCTGTGAAAATTAACGGACGGGTGACGAACTCGCCGCCAGCGTAGCCTGCCCGGGCCGACACGAACCCGTCGGTTCGGAGCGAGAATCGACGAATATGGACAGTTGGCAGGCGCCAGTTTTCCATACCGTATAGCGAGAGTTCATCGGGTGACGTTTGCAGAATGCCCCGCTCCATGTACATCCCGCGCTCATGCCAGTTGCCCTCATCGAGTCCGGGACGGACGAAAGCCTCCATGAAGCTGCGATCAAAGTGGAGGCCATCGCGGCTGGACATAAACACGATGTCATTCACGCCTGAACCGTATTTCCAGCCCGGAATTGGCTCGCGTTCTGGCACGAAGCGTGATGGAAACATCAGGTACATTCCCGGCGCCCGTTCGTAAGGCACGCAGGCATTGGTATAAAGATGCTCGAAGGGCGTCTCGCCGGTGTCAATCAGCTCAAGCGGTGTCCAACGGCGAAAGTCTTTGGAGGTCGTGCGGCGAATCCAGCGCACCCCGTTTATGAAGTTGCCCTTACCCGCCACGCCGCGCGTGTACGCGACATATTCCTCCCGCTCCGCGTCCCAAAAGGCGATGTTGTGTGAATCAAAGGGTTGATCGGTCAGGATTGGCGCATCCTGCATCAGTCGCCAGCGGAGACCGTCAGGCGAGACCAACGCGAGTACATCGCCAGTGCGTACAATGGCTTTGTACCGTTCTTCGTCCAACGCGTCGGGGTTGCCATCGCGAAACGGCGACATGTTATTACCCGGTCCCGCCCAGACGAGGTTATTCTCTTTCGAATCTTGAAACGCAATCAGTCCGAGTCGTGGCTTCTCCCAGTGAATGCCGTCGGTGCTTTCAGCGTAGGCGATGAGCGGGTGACGCGTACCGCGAATCGGCATCTCCGGGTCGCAGCGATACCACGCGCGGAACCGGTCGCCGTCGCGGAACGTGACCATATAGGAAACACCGCCCCGTTCCCACGGATGTTCAGGGGAAATTACAACCTCGCGACGCACAGGTTCATGCAAGTGCTGCGTGACACCCTGCGCTTCAGCAATCCAGAAATTGTCCACGAACAACTGGCGGTCTGTGCCGATGTGGATAGGTGAACGGTTGTTATCTTGTCGTTCCATTTTGGTCTCTTTCATCTACAAAAGAATTAAAAAAGTGAGAGTTGGACAGGGTCTTGTTCTGGAGTGGGTTGTCTGGCAGGTCTGTCATCGGGATAGCACACGGCTTTGAAGGGGCAGGTGGTACACAGGTGGGTATTTGTCGTCATGGGGAAAGTGTCTTGCGAAGCGGTGTTTTGCTCGGGATCGTCGAGGAGGGCGCGCATTTTCTGGACGCTTTCGGTGACAAAGATACGGGTCTGGTCGAGGTCGTCGGGAGAGAGGTGCAGGGTGCGCTCGGTGTTGGTTTGCAGGTAGATGTCCTGGAGTTGCAGGTCGGATAATGCGACGTCCCACTGCGAGGTGGCGTACAGGGCGTACACAGCGAGTTGGTGGCGGTCGGCCTGGCGTTCGCGTCCGGTTTTCCAGTCGAAGATATAGACAGACTTATCGCGGCGAATTGCCACGTCGAGCACGACCCAGATTTTGGTATTGGCAAGGGTAAAATCTGTGAGGTCCTCAATGGAGAGATAGTCTTCGGGACGGGCAGATTGCAGGGTGGTGTAGGCATCAGAGGCGAAAAAAGTATTGAGACTGGTCGAAATGTGATTGGCCGAGTTGATCTGGTCGGTTTCTGTAAAGGGTTCGTTGTAATAGTGTTCAAACAGATTGGTGTATTGAGAGGCCGAATAGCGCCAGAGATGTTCTGCGGATTCTTGCAGGTGTTGGCGGAATAAATTTTGCGCGTAGGTCTCGACGGCAAAGGGGAGAATATCGCGCTCCAATTTCAGTGCATTGAGCGCGTTGCTGATGGCGTCGTGAACCACGGTACCGACGAGTTGCGGTACTGTGGTTATTTTTTTGAGGCGATAGAGCAGTTGGGTCTGTGCGTCTGCGTTTTTGTCCCAGCCACCCCAGCTGCCGTAGTAGTTGAAGTAGTATTGTCGCTTGCACGATTCAAACATGCGATGGCGCGATGGCGACCAGGAAAATTCGTTTTGGAAATTGGACATGTTCAATAAAGTGCGTTTAAGACGTCAAAATACGTCGGAAATGTTTTGTTGACGCAGTCGGGGTCGTTTATGACAATGCCGG
>JAPPIE010000293.1 GCA_028874765.1 Gemmatimonadota bacterium | reverse complement strand
GGCCAATACAGTTGATGCCGCGGCTGCCGGTTCCGATGATGCCCACGCGAATGGTATTTGTTGTCACTGTTGGTTTCTCCGGAGATTGTATCAGGGTTCTTGAGAAGAATATACCAATTATTTTCTAAAACAAAAGTTATCTTGAGACCCTCGGGATGGTTCCGGGGCGTTTTACGAGAGGATCGGAGTATGGGGCGTTTGCAGATTCGATTGTCAGAGCATCGCCGCGGGCATGTAGATAAAGACCCATCTGGGTTAAAAGGTAGGTTTTTATGAATCTCACACCCGATCAAATCCGGGATTATCACGCAGATGGTTTTACCATTGTAGAGGGACTTATTCCTCCGGGACTTCTCAAAGAGATCGCCGATCATCTGGATCGCGCTGCGCTCGGGCAACTCGATTCCGGGATTGCCGTGCAGGTCGAACCCGAGGTCCAGCGCCTGGGTATTCGCCCCGAGAATCCCTTGAACCGCATTCGCAAAGTCAGCCGCGTTGTCCGGCACGATTCTTTTTTTCGGTCTGTGGCTACCTGTGAACCCATTCTGTCGTGTATGAGGGATATTCTGGGTGATAACCTGCGCTTTTTTGGCGATGAAGCCCAGCTCAAACCCGCTTTCTACGGGTCTGCCCATGCCTGGCATCAGGACGCGCCTTATTTTTTTTCGACTCCTCTTCCAGTTGCTACTGTCTGGATCGCTGTAGATGAGGCGACGCCCGAAAACGGCTGTCTTCAAGTTGTGCCGGGCTTGCACCGACAGGGTATCCTGAAACGCCCCAATTCGGACCAGCCCTGGTTTGACGAAGGAGAATTTGATACCACCGATGCCGTGCCCGTTGTTCTGAATGCGGGTGATGCCCTCTTTTTTCATTTGTGCCTGCCCCACGGCTCTGATTCCAATACGTCTTCTAATCGGCGCCGTTCCCTGATCTACCGCTATATTAACGTGGATCGCATTACTACGGATATGATCCCGCTTGTGAATCGCCACGGGTGTCTTTCAAACGCGCCCGATAGCCATCCCATTTTCAGGATGGCGATTCCGTAAACGGCGATCACTGCTATACATCACAGACCAAACCCTAAGTACGAAAACAGGAGAGAATATATGGAGAGGAAAGTCAGACTCGGAATTACCAGAGATTTCTTCGATCCGGCCGGAAATCTGGCCATTCCCGGCCCGGGGCTGGAACTGCTCAATGAGATGCCCGAAGTTGATTACCGGATATTTGATCGGTTTCTGCCGGAAGTCGGTGCCGAACAGATACGTGGATGCGATATGGTCATCTCCTGGACCGCTCACTGGACAAAGCGATCACTTGCGGAAAACGACCAACTGATCGCAGTCCTCTACACCGGCGTGGGATACGACCACCTCGATGTTCGGGCTCTCACCCAGGCGGGCGTCATGCTCTGCTTTGCTCCCGACGCGGTTCGCCGGCCAATGGCCTGTACTATCATCACCTTCATTCTCGCGCTCGCGATGCGACTCATTAACAAAGACAGAATGACCCGCCAGGGACGCTGGTCGGAACGGGATGCGTATCACGGTGAAGGTCTGACCGGCAAGACCCTCGGTTCCATCGGCGTCGGCAACATTGGCCATGAGATGTTTTTACTGGCCAGGCCGTTCGGGATGAGACACCTGGCCTGTGATCCCTACGTAGAACAGGACGCCGTGTCCGATATCGGCGCAGATCTGGTAGATATGGATACGATTCTGTCCGAGTCCGACTTCCTGAGCATCAGCGTGCCATTTTGCGAAGAGACACACCATCTGATTGGGAAAGAAGAATTGCGCAAAATGAAATCCACGGCCTACCTGATCAACACCTCGCGCGGCTCCGTCGTCGATGAAGCAGCGCTCATTCAGGCACTGCAGCAGGGATGGATTCGAGGGGCCGGATTGGATGTGTTCGAACAGGAGCCTGTTGATCCCAACAATCCGATTCTCAAAATGGATAATGTCGTCGTATCCCCGCACTCTCTGGGGCATACCGATGAATACTTTGAAGGTGCCTGGCGCGATAAATTCCGTCAGGCCGCGCAGATTCTTCGGGGTGAGATTCCTGAGGCTGTGGTGAACCGTGATGTGCTTGAAACACCGAGGTTTCGGACAAAGTTTCGAAAATTTCAAACACCGTAGTGTTTTTGGAAGGGGACGTTTCACGAAAGGATTGCGGAGTATGGGGCGTTTGCAAATTCGATTGTCGGAGCATCGCCGAGGGCATGTGGATAAAGACCCGGCGCTGACTGTAGATAGTTCTGGTCGATTCTGGGTTGCTTGGCACGGGTACAGGCCCAAAGAAGATCGGATTCTGGTGCGGTCTTTTAAGGACCAGCGACGCGGTTCTCTGCTACCGGTGAGTGAAGAGGCGGGGATCAATTTTCAGCCGCGGATTGCGTGCGGTGGCGATGCAGTGTGGGTGGTGTGGTGCGCTGTCCGGGAGGGGCAGTGGTGCGTGCTGGCCCGGTCTGCCGACGAAATGGGCGAGGTGGTGCGATTGGCCGAGGCGGATGCGAGTCTGGCTTTCCCAAATGTGACTTCGGATGGTGAGGGCAGAATATGGGCGGTTTGGACGGCGCTGGTGGGTAGGAGGCGCCGGGTATTTGGGAGGTGTCTGGATGGGGATCGCTGGGCTGAGGTCGTGGATCTGTCGCTGGGTGGGGGAGATCACTATCGGCCCGTGCTGTGTGGTCATGCCGGGGGTGCCTGGGTGGCTTACCAGACGCTTCGAAATGGAGCCTGTGATCTGTTTTTGAGAAAGTGGACGCCGGATGTGGTGGGACGACCGGAGAAGTTTTCGCTTACAGATGACTGGGAGTTGTTTCCGAGGTTGTGTCCCGATGGTTCGGGCGGGGTCTGGGCGACGTGGGCGGTCACGCGCGATGTGATCCATCCCAAGGGATTTGTAGATCACAAAGTGGAGGCGATGGCTTCGCATTTTGACGGTCGGTCCTGGACGCCCTATAGGGGTCCGGATCGCACTATGCCCGAAGGGTATGTGGCGCATCTCTACGATGGGTTGCTGGGGCGCGAGCATTATATGGGGTTTGTGGGGTGGCGGCGACGGCCGCAGATTGTGCGGGAAACAGATGGGGATGTCTGGGTTCTGTACGAGCGCAAAGAGGACGAGTTGGTCAACCGGCACGGTCCGGATGCGCTGTTTTACGCTCGTCCCTTGACCGGGAGAAATCAGGGGCGGTCCCGCGAGGTAGATGGTGCGGTACACGCCTATACGGTGAATGGAGATTTACCTGTGGTGGATGGGAGGTTGCCATTTGCCGCCCAGATTTCCGAGGGGCGATATTATGCGGATATCTGTGCCGGAAGTTTGCCACTGGATCGGGCGCAGCCCGTGGAGGAACGTCCGGCTTCGGCGTGGCGGTCGTGGCGGCCGATCCGACTGCCCGAACCGCATGTTTTTAATCGGCGGCCCGAAATAGAGGTGAAGGGAAAGACCTATAAGCTTTACTGGGGGGACCTCCACTGTCACGGCAATCTGTCGGGTGATGCGGAAGGCGAGATCGACGAGAATTACGCGTATGGGCGCTACAAGGCACGGCTGGATTTTATGGCGGTGACGGATAATGATGCGCTTTACGATAATATTCTCACGCCATCTGAGCTCGAGCTGATTCTGGCGGAGGCCGATCACTTTGACGATCCGGGACGGTTTGTGGCTGTCCCCGCCTATGAACGCACCTATCGTAAAGAATCGGAGAGCGGACCGAACCATCGGATTATGCTTTTTCCGGACGGGGCAGTGCCGCTGTATCATTTTACTGAGTCCGATGCGGATACATTGGAGAAGTGGGTGGCGGTGATGGAGAGGACGCGGACTTTTACATTTCCACACCATCCTACCTGGTGGGTGATTCCGAGCAGTCGGCTCGGGGGCGTGGAACTGTGTTCGTGCTGGGATATTTACATTCAGATGCGGGATACGATTCCAGAGGCACTGCGGCAGGGCTATCGCCTGGCGTTTATGGGGAATAGCGATTCCCATCGAATTGTGCCCGGGATGGGGGGTGCTCTGACGGGTGTGTGGGCGGAGGCTCTGACCCGGGAGGCGCTATTTGAAGCCCTGTGGGCACGGCGGTGTTTTGCCACCAACGGTGCTCGTGTTATGCTGGATGTCCGGGTGAACGGAATGCCCATGGGATCGGAGGTGGAGGTGGCAGGGCAGGTACGCTTAATCTGTAGCGTACAGGCTTCCCGAATGGTGCAGGAAGTCGCGCTGTTCAGGGATGGAGAGCAGGTACAGGAGCAATGGGTCGGAAAACAACAGGCCATTTTGAGGTTTGAGGATGAGCCAGGTGTTGGAGAACATTTTTATTATGTAGAGGTACGACTAAAGCCACTTCGCCGGGTGCCGATGGGCGGGCGCTGTGGAAATTTGCAGGTGGCACAGGGCGATTTCGCATGGTCGAGTCCAATCTGGGTTAAAAGGAGAAGGTTATGATATCAGAAATGCGTCAGCATTTTGAAGAACACGGTTGGGTGCGGCTGGAGGGCGTATTGGATGGAAAAAAAATAAATGCTTATAAGTCCACGTTAGATCGCATCGCGTCTGGTATTTGGTCGCTGACGGGCAATGACATGACGACCACTCGAATAGATACCCTCATTCTTCGGGACGACTCTTTTATCGAGTTCATCAAAATCCCCTGTATTCTGGAAGCTTATACCGAGATCGGCGGCATTGCAGCCACACTCAAGAATTCCTGGGCTTTTATCAAGCGACCTGCTGATTTTCGTCATAACGCTGAAGAGGTCCAAAAATACAAGCAAGACATGAGCTATAAGAAGGGCTGGCATCGCGGTAGTGCGCCAAAGTGGGGAATGTACGAAGACGAGTGTCACCCGGGAATGCATCATTTCCCTTACCTGAATTTCTTTGTGTTCCTGACGGATGTGGGACCTGGTGATGGCGGGACCTGGGCTATGGATAAGTCGCACAAGGTTCACGGTGACTACGCGGAAGTGAGTAAGTCCTGTGAGCCTATTGAGGCCACTTGTAGAGCGGGAGACGCCTTCTTGTTTACGGAATCGCTGATGCATTCGGCGCCCCATATCCTGACCGAGAATACGCGGTATTCGATGACTTATACATTTATTCCGCCCTTCTACTGTAATATGCGGTATTACGAGGTTCCCGAATGGTTTCTCCAGAATATACGGAATTCCGATCTGCGGGGCGTTTTAGGCGAGTGGCGAGGTAAGCTCGACCAATGCTATCGGAAACCTTATACGTACAATTTCGAGGATGTATAACTGAGATTTTTAAGGGGGAACAATGGGCGAACCGACTTTTCAAGATGTGGCGTATGGAGATCACGAGCGGGATGTGGTGGATCTGTATCAGGCAGATTCGGAAGGTCCGACACCGGTGTATATGTATATTCACGGCGGAGGATTTCGGGGTGGGGACAAAGCAGGGATTTCGCAGGTGTTGCTCAAAGGCTGTCTGGAAGCGGGTATTTCTGTGACGGCGATCAATTATCCGCTTTCAGGAACGGACCGGTATCCGGCGGCGATGGAGCACAGCCGGCGGGCAATTCAGTTTATCCGGTCAAAGGCAGAGGAGTGGAACCTGGACGCTTCTCGAGTGGCGGCTGGAGGTGGATCTGCGGGGGCCGGGATTTCGATGTGGATCGGGTTTCGCGGGGAAGAAGCGAAGCCGAAAAGCGAAGATCCGGTGGCCCGACAATCCACGCGGTTGACGTGCGTGGCGTCGTGGCAGGGGCAGTGTTCTTACGATCCGCATTTTATCCGGACGATTATTTCGGGGCCGGCGTATGCACACGAGGCACTGCAATTATTTTTTGGATTTTCGCCCGAGGAATTCGACAAGCCAGAGGCCCGGGCGATGTTTAAAGCAGCTTCGGCAATCAATTATGTGTCTAAAGATGCGCCGCCCGTGATGTTGTGGTACACCACGCCAAATTTGCCGATGGATCCCGAGCCGGATGCGGGACAGGGAATCCACCATCCGATATTCGGGCAGGTGCTGAAGGAGAAGATGGATGCGCTGGGTGTGGAATGCGTGGTGCGGATGCGGGAAGATGTAGCAGGGGAGGATCAAGGGGCGATTCAGGCGCGGTTTTACAGGGAGACGGTTGAATTTTTGAAGCGGC
>JAPPIE010000347.1 GCA_028874765.1 Gemmatimonadota bacterium | reverse complement strand
CTTGAAATCGCTCATAGACTTCGCCGAGCAAGCGATAGGCCGGACCGTAGTTGGGATCGAGTTTGGTGGCGCGCTTGGCCTCGCTAATGGCTCTGCGAAAATTGTAATAAGATTGCATTCCTCGCGTGGGTGCTTCGGCATACGTAAGGCCAAGCCCGACATAAGCTTCAACGAGGCTTTTGTCGAATTTTTTAGCTGTTTTGAAGGCGCTTTCAGCTTCTTTATATTCTTTCCGTTTAAGATAGATATAACCCAGTTGGGAATACACATGGGCATCTTCGGGGAAAAGTTCTAATATGCGTTGCAGGGTTGCCATGGCCTCGTTGATTTCACCCGCTTGAATTTGACGCTGGCCCAGGGCAAACATCGTATTTCGGTAGGCTTTGTCTTGTTGCGGCGTTTCATCTTCTTCGGCAAAAAGAGGCAGTGCAATGCAAGAGGCACAGCAGACAACCATCCAGAACCGCAATCCAATTTTCATGGTATTCTCCCGATGGAAAAGTCGGAGGACCAGATGTGTTTTAGTATTTGTTAAAATATTGTAAGGCGATGTCTTTGTCAACAGATTCCAATCGGTTCAACATCGTACATGAGGCTATGTTGATAACGCCTGACTGATGGGGCGGTTCCGGTTTTTGCGATTCTGTACTTGACCCTCTGAAAAGAAGAGTCTTATGTTGAAGCAATGGACAAAAGAGGATCTAAACCATTTAGGGGGATTTAATGCGGTATCGGTTTTGTTGGATTGTTGCGTTTTGGGGGCTGATTTTTGAAGGTGTTTCCGCAGATGCAATAGGAATTCCAGGGGACTTGTCTGCGATACTGGGTTCTGTAACGGTTGAGCAGGAGCAGCGGCAACGCTATAATATACAGCCTCGCATACGCATGGGGGACTTGTCTGCGGCTTTTGATCTGGAGATTTTTTTGGATCATGAGGGGCGCATTCGGGACAGTGGCTGGGATTTTTCGAGTCGCCGAAGAGGGGTGGAGAGTCTGTTGCGAAAAATTCACTACGTGCGCTATGGAGATATCGATGATCGCAATCGGCGATTGTCTCTGCACGTCGGTGCTTTGGAATGGGTGACATTGGGCACGGGGCTGGTGATGCGCAACTATCGCAATACGCACGGTTCGCCGGGGATAAAACGCGCGGGTTTGGACATGAGAATTCGCCATATTTTCAGGCGTTTGACAGTGCGCGCCGTGATCGGCAATTTGCTGGATTTAGAAAGCGGTGGACCCGTTTTTGGGGGGCGCGTCGAATTTCAACCGGTTCCGCTATTGGATATGGGCGTCACGGCGGTTGTGGATGCGGATCAACTCAGTGGCTTGCCCGATTCAATTCGCGCAGATCTGCCGCGCGATGCATTTGCGGCCGCGAGTGTTGATGTGGGCTATCCCTTTATCGATAGACGGCATCTAAGGGCGAGGCTGTATGCGGGCGCGGGGCGAATTTTGGATGAGGATAGTGGGACGGGTCTCGCTTTGCCCGGTGTGATGGTTGATGTGGGGCCAGCGCGATTGCAGGCGGAGTATCGCTGGGTCAACGGCAGGTTTCAGGCCGGGCATTTTGACGCGCTCTACGATGTTAATCGCGCCCTTGTCGATTCGCGTACGGGGGCTATTACAACGCGGGAAGCTACGTTGCAGTCTGAGCCGATGCAAGGGGTGTTTGGCAGTGCTCTTGTGAGATTTTACGGCATTTTTGTGGCAAGTGGATCCTATCAGCACTTGCGCGGAGATGCCAGCAATGCACAGATTGTGGAAGGCCGCGCGGGTATGATACCAGAATTTTTGAAACAGATGCCCAAATTAAAAAAAGTGACACGGGCAGAGGGGTATTTTGAGAAGCGCTTTCAGAATATCAGCCTGAGAAATTTATTCGATGGCACGCCCAATACGCGGTTTGGATATGTGGTTGCGCTGGAACCCGTAAAGAATACAGTGGTGATAATGGAGGCCGAATTTACTTATTTGCCAGATGGTTCCGGCGGATTTCGACGCGAACGGATTTTGAATATTCAGACAAAGATACAGCTTTAAATTATTCAGAACCCCTCAAACTGGCTCAGGTCTGCAATGCCGTCGGGCAGGGCGGCGATGTGCTGGGCAAGGGCGAGGCGCGATTGCTTGAGGTCGGGATCATCGACCATGATGAGCACGTCTTCGAAGAAGCTGTTGATGGGGTCGCGCAATTCGGCCATGACCTGGATCAGGGCGGTGAGTTTGTCGTCGGCTGCATCCATTGTTTTGCGCGCGGCGAGATAGGCTTTGTGCAGTGCCTGGGAGGCTTCTTCGGGGTCGCGGTCAGGAGTGAGATCGTAGTGCTCTGAGAGGTCGCGCACAATGCGTTTGCACCGCGCATGGGCATGGAGGATGTCGAGCCATTGATCGGAATGGATTTGCGCGGTAAATGCCCGGGCAATCCGCTGGATTTGATAGGGGTCATCCAAATTTTCCGCAATCGCAGCGGAAATTGCGTCGTGGCGCAGGCCCTCGTCTCGCAGGACTACTTCGAGGCGACGGATAATGTAGTCAAAGGCTTCGTCGAGGGCATGTCGTTTGACTACAACGGACAAGTGATTGGCGGCTACATTGAGGCCCTGGCGCAGGGGAAAATGCATTTTGTAACCGAGGAGATTTGAAAGCAGACCCAGGGTGTCGCGCCTGAGACCATAAGGGTCAGCATTTGAGCGGGGTTTGATGCCCACGCCAAAAAGACCGGCGAGGCTGTCGAGACGGTCGGCTATTGAGACAGCGAGACCGGGTTGTGTTTGGGGCAGTGAGTCGCCCGGGAAGCGCGGATGGTAATGGTCTTCAATGGCGCGCGCAACGGCTTTCGTTTCGCCGGAAGACAGGGCGTAGTAGCGGCCCATGATGCCTTGCAGAGAGGTCATTTCAACGACCATGCTGGTCGCCAGATCGGCTTTGCACAATACGGCTGCGCGCAGAGCCGTTTTTTTATTTTTTTCCCGAAGTCCAAGCGCGGCAGATAAGTCGTTGACGAGTTTTTCAACACGGCGGGTTTTGTCGCGCATAGAGCCGAGTTTTTCTTGAAAGGTGAGGGTGTCCAGGCGCGACAGAAAGTCGCCGAGTTTTTTGTTTGTGTCGTCTTCGTAAAAGAATCTGGCGTCGGCATATCTGGCGCGTATGACGTTTTCATTGCCTTTGACGACGAGGTCGGGGTCGTCGGGTATTCCGTTGCATACAGTGATGAAGTTGGGTTTGAGATCGCCTTTTTCGTCGAGTATTGGAAAATATCGCTGATGTTTTTTCATGACGGCGATGAGCATTTCGCGGGGTAGGGAAAGGCGCGCGCTTTCAAAGGTGCCACAAAGCGCGTGCGGGGCTTCGACGAGGTCGGTGACTTCGTCGATCAGGTCGGGATCGTCGGGCACGTTGCCGTCGATTTGTTGGGCTACTGTTTCGATTTGTTGTTTGATGGTTTCGCGCCGTTTGTCGCGGTTGACTACGATGCCGTGTTTTTGCATTTGCGCGCAATAGTCAGAAGCAGAAGCGATTTCGATTTCTGGCGAGGCGTTGGGGCGCAGCCCGCGACTCGTGCGTCCTGCTGTTGCGCGCGCATAAGTGAATGGGATGATTTGATCGCCAAAGAGAGCGACAATCCAGCGGAGGGGCCGCGGATATGCGATTCCTTCAGAATTCCAGCGCATGGTTTTGCCAAAGCTGAGTTTGGCGATGAGTTCGGGTAGCAGTTCAGAGAGGATTTCCTGGGTTTTGCGTCCGTAAATGGTGATGCCTGCCCAGACGTAGTCGTCGCGCTGTTCTACTTCTGACGGATCAATGCCCTGTCCGCGGGCAAATCCCTGAAGTGCTCGGGTGGGATCGCCGTCATTGTCATAGGCGATGCGGATGGCTGGTCCGCGCGCTTGTTTGATTTCATCGGGTTGCCGTCCCAGCAGATTTTTGACGATGGCATATTGTCTGCGCGGCGTGGCGCTGACTTCGATGCTGTCGTACGTGAGATTTGCTTCGCCGAGGTGTTCGGGCAGCAGTTTTTCAAGTTGTGCTATCGCGCTGACCACATCGGCAGGTGGCAGTTCTTCCGAACCGATTTCGAGCAGGAGATCGGCGGCGTTTAATTCGGGCAGTTCTTCGGCTTCGGGTACCGGTGAGGGCTTGTCCTTTAATGGTTTTATGAGGGGATGTCCCTGGTCTTCGCGTTGTTTGACATAGGCTTCGGCTATTTGGCGCGAGAGGTCGCGCATTTGGGCAAAAAAACGGGCGCGTTCGGTTACGCCAATGGCACCGCGCGTGTCGAGCAGATTAAAGGTGTGCGAGCAGCGAATGACGTAGTCGTGTGCGGGAATGACGAGGTCGCGGTCAAGAGCTGCCTGGGCTTCGGCTGTAAAGATGTCGTACATGGATTTGAGGCGGTTGACGTCGGCCCAGTAGAATTCGTAGTTGCAGTATTCTATTTCTTGTCTTTTGAGGATGTCGCCATAAGTTACTGTGTCATTCCACTGCAATTGCCAGACTTCATCCACGCCTTGAAGATACATGGCAATGCGTTCGAGACCGTAGGTGATTTCGACGGCAACGGGATCGAGTTGCATGCCGCCCGCCTGCTGGAAATAGGTAAATTGCGTGATTTCCATGCCGTCTAACCACACTTCCCATCCCAGGCCCCATGCACCCAGAGCTGGGGATTCCCAGTTGTCTTCGACAAAGCGGATGTCGTGTGCTTTGCAATCGAGTCCCAGAGTTTCGAGGCTTTTGAGATACAGTTCCTGCGGGTTGCCGGGATCGGGTTTGAGGATGACCTGATACTGGGTGTGCATTTGCATGCGGTTGGGGTTTTCACCAAAGCGCCCATCGTCGGGGCGATAGGAGGGTTCAACATAGGCGACGTTCCAGGGTTCGGGGCCGAGTACGCGCAATACTGTGGCGGCGTTCATAGTGCCTGCGCCCACTTTTTCGCTGTAGGGTTGCCATATTATACAGCCGTTGTCGGCCCAGAAGCGCTCGAGGCGCATGATCAGGTCTTGAAAATTCAGGTGGTTGCTCACGGTTGGTTCCTCGGTTGGTGTATCGTGGTCAAAGGTCAAATGATACCCTGATTTTTAGTTTGTGTCAACTTGTGGTCGGTTTCACACGTTTTTTCCTCTTGCAAAAGCCCATTTTCTCGCCTATATTTTGGATAGATGACTACTGGTAAAATTAAATACAAACGCTCCCTCACAAGGGGGCGTTTTTTTTTACGCGGGAGGTAAGAGATGGACAGTCTGTTTCACGTAATTGAGGCGCAGCAATTTAGTCGAGATATCATGAATGAGATTTTTGGCGTGACGCGAGAGATGGAGCATGTGGTCAGCCGTTATGGTTCGAATATTTTGAATCGGCGGATTATGGCGACTTTGTTTTACGAACCGAGTACGCGCACGCGGTTGTCTTT
The DNA here is from genome assembly GCA_028874765.1 of Gemmatimonadota bacterium. GTDB lineage: Bacteria > Latescibacterota > UBA2968 > UBA2968 > UBA2968 > VXRD01. The sequence continues at coordinate 740 of JAPPIE010000347.1, read as the reverse complement.
TGAAGCGGCGATGTATCGCCTGGGTGGCGAGGTGATTACTACAGAGAGCGCGCGGGAGTTTTCATCGGCGGCAAAGGGCGAAACGCTCGAAGATACGATCCGTATTGTAGAGGGGTATTCCGATGTGATTGTGTTGCGGCACTACGAGAGCGGTTCTGCACGGCGGGCAGCAGAGGTGGCGTCGATTCCCATTCTCAATGCGGGTGACGGGCCGGGGCAGCATCCCACGCAGGCACTTTTGGATGTGTACACGATTCAGAAAGAGATCGGCCGGTTAGATGGTATTCATGTGGCATTGGTCGGCGATCTGGCAAATGGTCGGACGGCGCGGTCGCTGGCTTATTTGTTGACAAAGTACGAAGATGTGAAGTTGTATTTTGTGGCGCCAGAGATGGTGCGTATGAGAGATGATATCAAGGGGTATCTGACAGAACACGGGGTAGCGTTTGAGGAAGAAGACGATCTGATGAACGTGATGTCGAAGGTGGATGTGGTGTATCAGACGCGGATTCAGCGTGAGCGGTTTGGCGATCGGATACAAGATTACGAGCGGGCGCGGGGAAAGTATATTATCGATGTGGAGACGATGTCGGCGCTTTCGGAGAATGCGATTGTGATGCATCCCCTGCCCCGGGTGGATGAGATTGATCCGGCTGTTGATACGGATCCCCGCGCTGCGTATTTTCGCCAGGCACACAACGGTGTTTTTATTCGCATGGCGCTGTTGCAGATGGTGTTGG
>JAPPIE010000223.1 GCA_028874765.1 Gemmatimonadota bacterium | reverse complement strand
TCATAATATAGCCGGTATAAGTGTTATCAATATGTGTTCCTCGGATACGCCTTTATCTCACCCGCCTTGTAACGCCCCCAGTATTCGTTGAGCCTGTTTTTGATCTGCGGACACATAATAATACAGCCGACAATATTCGGAAACGCCATTGCAAAAATCATCGCGTCGGAAAAATCGACCACGCTCTTTAGCGCGGTGACAGACCCGATAAATACAAAGCACACAAAAACAATTCGATACGTCAGAGTAGATCGCAATCCAAAAAGATATTCCCACGCTCGCTCGCCGTAATATGCCCACGCGATCACCGTCGTATAGGCAAAGAACATTGCCACAATTGCGATGACATAACGCGACCCGGGCGCGAACGAATCAAATGCCACAGATGTCATCTGGATTCCCACGAGATATCCACTTTGCCCTTGAAATTCGGGCAACAGATACGCACCCGTAATCATACAAACCAATGCCGTCATTAAACATATAATAACGGTGTCAATAAATGGTCCAATCATCGCCACTATCCCCTGACGCACGGGTTCATCGGTTTTGGCTGCCGCATGGGCAAATGCCGCAGAACCCAACCCCGCTTCGTTGGAAAAAGCCGCCCTGCGTACCCCTTGAACCAGGGCTCCCATGAAGCCACCATACATGGCTTCGGGTATAAACGCCTGGGAAATGATATTCACAATCAGATTGGGCAATTCGGTAATACGCGCGAGAATAATGAGAAAGGATGTGAGCACGTACAATCCACACATGAAGGGTACAATGCCCGCTGTGACAGTGCCAATGCGCTTAATGCCTCCACTAATGACAACGCCCACCACCCCTGCCATTAAAAGTCCAACAACCCAGTTATAGGTCTTAAATCCCTCGGATACAGTACCGAGCATTTCAACTGTCTGATTCACCTGAAACATATTGCCGATGCCCAGAGAACCACCAACTGTCAACACGGCAAAAATCACGGCCATCACGCGCCCCAAAATCCCAAGTCCTTTTTCTTTTAAGCCCTGTTCCAGATAGTACATCGGACCACCCGACACGCGCCCATCGGGATAGATTCTTCTGTACATCACCGACAGAGTACAGGATACAAACTTGGACGCCATACCTAAAAAAGCTGTGACAATCATCCAGAAAACAGCACCAGGGCCCCCAGAACTCACCGCAATCGCTACACCCGCGATATTCCCCTGGCCCACAGTGGCAGACAACGCACTGGTCAAAGCCTTAAAATGCGAAATTTCACCGGGATGATCCGGATTGTCATACCCTCCGCGAATCACATCAATCGAATGTTTCATTCCGCGCAGAGAGATCCAGCGACAATAAAAAGAGTAATAAATGCCACCACCTACGAGCACAATAATGACGAGTGGAAGACCCAGACCAAAATCAAAAAATATAATCGAAGATAGAAAATTGGTTATCGCACCTAAGCCTGCATTCAATAAGTCAATAACCATCTGTATCGCGCCAGACGACTCGCCAGCCAAAGCATCCTGTGCAAATGCATCACGGGACAGAAACAGTCCCATCAGAAAAGCGAAACGAGAACACCTGAAAAACATTGGAAAATTCCTCAGTTTCTAATTTATACTCTCCAACGAAACGCGGAGTGAGACTAATGGGAAACATAATACAAACAAATTGGGGGGATGTATAGCACTTTTACACCCTCCGTGACTTTCCCCTGCACTACCCTTCGCGTTTTCAATCTCTTGACAACACCGCATCCCCGCAATACCTTCCATCTATGCCACTATTTGATCCCAACCCCCTCGTCCTCGAAGCCCAGGCGCGTGTGTGTACAGGCCCCACGCAATCTCGTCCCCTGGGCAACAAATCCAGCGATCCACAGCCGCAACCCGTACTGGATGCCATCCTCAATACCCTGCAAAACAAAGCGCCTCATCCAGTCTCCGATATCCAGATGGGAGCGTTTTTTGCCGCCATGCGTCTGCGGCGCAATTACCCGCCTAAAACAGCCTGGAGCCAGACTGAAATCAATGCATTTGAACAATATACCCCCCTTCTACAAACCCACCTACCACCGGACCTCCAGTATATCTTCGGCTTTAAAGATCACTGTCCCGCAGAATCACCCGACGAGCAAACCGTCATTGTCTCGCTAAAAACCATTCTCGCTGGACGACATCTCACCTACGACCAAACGCGCCTTATGTGCGAAGCCATTCTCACCGAAAGCGTTCGCGGCAGCCTCAAAGGTGCCGCGCTGATTGGCCAACGCATGAACCTCGAATCCTATGACGAAGTGCGAGGATACCTCCACTCGACCTTTGCACCCGAACGCATCCACGCAGTACAGGTGAATAACCTCACCCACTTTGGTCAACCCTACAATGGCTCAACCCGCTACTTCAAACCCACCATTTTTGTCGCGGCACTGCGCGCGGCTCTTGGTCGTCCCACCGTGCTTCACGGTGTAGATGCCATGCCCCCCAAATGGGGTGTAACCGACGAACTGATCCTCAACGCCCTCAATGCCCGCACCAATCTGTCGCTTCCAGAAGCAGCCGAACGACTCGAAAATCCCGAGATTGGTTTTGCCTACATCAGCCAACGCGAATATGCGCCATTGGCCTACGCTGCCCGCGACCTTCGCGCCCACATAGGCAAACGCCCCCCGTGGTCTGCCACAGAAAAAGCGCAGCAACTCTTCACCTGTGCTGGCAGCAATCACATCATCATCGGTTATTACCATTCGGGATACGAAATCCCCCTTCTGAAAATCGCACGCGAGACCGGGTTTACATCTGCAGTAGCGATCAAGGGAGAAGAAGGCACCAGCCACTTTTCCCTTCGCCTGGGAAAACCCACCGACAAAACGCGCAACGCCATCAATTTTTCACAGGGCTTTCGCGCCAATCAAACTTATGCTTGCGACATCAATCCCGCCACTTACGGCTTTCACTACACACAAAATCCACGCCCCAAAGCCGTCGATGCACAGACCTTTGCCAAACTCGGTCTTGCAGCCCTCTCTGGGGAAAAAGGACCCGTTTACGACCGCATCGTACTCAATGCAGCCCTCACAGATCATCTGCTCGGTTTCACCGCCGACCCCCACGATGCCATTCAACAGGCGCGAAAAACAATGGACAACGGTCACGCCCTCAAACACCTTCGAGCATATCTATCCCCTACGTAATAATCACAGGAGAATTCAATGCCCCATCCAAACATCCTCTACATCCATTCTCACGATACGGGTCGCTACATTCAGCCCTTTGGGCATGCCATGCCCACCCCAAATTTTCAGCGCCTCGCCGAACAGGGCGTTCTCTTTCGCCAGGCATTTTGCGCCAACCCGACCTGCTCGCCGAGCCGCGCAGCACTCCTGACTGGACAATCGCCCCACAGTTGTGGCATGCTGGGGCTTGCCCACCGCGGCTTTCGGCTCAACAATTACAGCCATCACCTCGTCCACACCCTCAAAAAAGCGGGTTACACAACCGCTCTATCGGGGTTTCAGCACGTCGGTCGCCCCCCCGCAGCCGATCCCTCAGAAATCGGTTATGACGAAATATTTGACACCTCTAAAAATCAACAGGCGACCTCCGACGCAGCCATTGCATACATCAACCGATCTCACGACAAACCCTTCTTCCTCGACGTCGGATATACCGTCACCCATCGCAGCTTTCCCGAACCGGGTCCCGGAGACGACCCGCGCTATTGCATACCCCCTGCGCCCTTTCCCGACACCCCCGAAACTCGATACGACACCGCCGCATACAAAACCTGCGTTCGCATCCTCGATACAGAAGTCGGGCGCGTCCTCAGCACCATAGATCGCGCCGGACTATCCGACAACACCATCGTCATCAGCACCACAGACCACGGCATCGCATTCCCCATGATGAAATGCAACCTCACCGATCACGGCATCGGCGTCATGCTCATCATGCGCGGACCGGGTTTTTCAGGCGGCAAAGTCATCGACGGCATAGTCTCTCAAATTGACCTCTTCCCCACCTTGTGCGATGTGATCGGCATAGACCATCCACACTGGCTACAAGGCAAATCCATACTGCCACTCGTCCGCGAAGAAACAGATGAAATCCACGATGAAATTTTCGCAGAAGTCAACTACCACAGCTATTACGACCCACAACGCGCCATTCGCACAAAAAAATGGAAATACATCCGCCACTGGTATCCCACATTGCGCCCTGGCGACATCAACTGCGACGGCAGCCCCAGCAAATCCTACTTTCTCGACCAGGGCTGGCGGCAGAAAAACCAACCCCCTGAACAACTCTACGACCTCATTTTTGACCCCCATGAAACCAACAACCTCGCCTCTGATCCCAAATATCAGGACGCGTTAGACGACCTGCGCCATCGCCTCCAAACCTGGATGGAAACAACCGACGACCCACTGCTCGCAGGCGCAGTTTCTGCCCCTGAAGGCGCGCGCATCAACGACCCCGCAGAATTAGTTTGAATTGGGAGCTATCTTTGAGTATAGCACACAAAAGTGAAACCATCCAATACGAGCCTGACGAGCAGTGTCCACCCTCAGTGTCGATTGGCGTCGCCTTTCAGGGTGTCATGCTCACCCTGGCCAACACGGTGTTGTTTGTGACCATCATCTTCCGTGCGGCCGGCCAGAGTGAACACTACCTATCGTGGGCCGTCTTTTCCTCGCTTATAATTGGTGGCGCTATTACTGCGCTACAGGCTGGCCGAGTCGGACGGCTGGGAGCAGGGCAGGTGCTCATGACAGGTGCCGGACCCCACTTCATAGCGATCTCTGTCCTGGCGCTAAAGGAGGGCGAACTGTCCATGCTGGCGAGTCTCATCGTCGTGTCGTCGCTGATGCAGTTCGCACTGGCCGCATGGCTCCCGTTGCTGCGGCGCATTATCACGCCGGTCGTCTCAGGTACAGCGATCATGCTAATAGCAGTCACAGTCATGTCAATCGCATTTGACAGGCTGAAAGAAGTACCCGAAGGGGTGCCTCTGGCCGCGGGTATAGTCAGTGCCGCAGTGACATTGACCGTCGCCGTAGCACTGGCACTGCGCGCCTCAGGGATTTGGCGGCTGTGGTCGCCACTTATCGGAATCGCAGCGGGTTGCGCGGTCGCCGCATACTTCGGACTGTACGATGCTCAGCGAGTAATCGAAGCGCCCTGGTTTGACCTGCCGGATATCGCAGCATGGGCGGGGCTCGATCTGAGACCGGGTGCGGAGTTCTGGGCACTTCTGCCAGTGTTCGTGATTGTGAGTCTCGTAGTCGCCATCAAAACCAGCGGCGATAGCGTTGTCATACAACAAATTTCGCGACGCAGGCCACAGGCGACCGATTTCCGCTTGGTCCAGGGCACGCTCAACACCAACGGACTGGGCGCGCTGCTATCCGGAATTGCAGGAACGCTGCCCACTATAATCTATTCGCCTTCCTGCGTGTCGCTCATCACCCTCACTGGCGTCGCAGCACGCAGCGTTGGATATATTATTGGGGGCATCTTAGTCGGACTGGCGTTCTTACCCAAGACGGCGGCTATCCTGCTCACAATTCCCAGTCACGTCATGGGGGCATTCCTGTTGATGATAATGGGGCTGCTCTTCGTGGAAGGTATGAGGACAGTCTTTCAGGACGGTCTCGACCATCGAAAGGCTCTGGCGGTGGGCCTGGCACTCTCGATCGGGGTGGGCCTGGAGAATCAGAACATCCTCCTGGACCTGCTGGGCCAGACGTGGGGCGCGTCACTCGGCAACGGCATGACAGCCGGTGTTCTGGCTGCGATTCTGATGACCTCATTCACAGAACTGACCAACCCGAGGCGCAGACGCCTGGAGACCGCGTTGGACACCTCCGCTCTGCCCAGGATTGACGCATTACTCCGCGACCTCGCCTCCAGGAGCGGCTGGAATGATGCTTCGACAGAGCGGCTGCGTGCCGCCGGTGAGGAGGCACTGTCGAGTCTGTTACAGTTGGGGGGTAACTACGCGACTGATAATGCGCCGAAGTTGATCCTCTTTGCGCGTCCCAACAACGGGACAATAGAGATAGAGTTTCTGGCGGTCTTCGAAGAGGAGAACATCGAAGACCAGCTGGCGTACCTGAGCGAACAGGTCGAGGTTCCAGAGGAAAGCGAGATATCGTTCCGCCTGTTGCGGCATTACGCGTCTTCTGTGCGCCACCGGAAATATCACGGCATAGACATCATTACGGTGCAGGTCGATGGCTCGCGATAGTATTGACAGAACACACAAAATCAAA
>JAPPIE010000410.1:4721-6297 GCA_028874765.1 Gemmatimonadota bacterium | reverse complement strand
TATACGTCGCGTGGGAGATAGATATGTCGCCAATTAAACCCGAGCATATATACAATTTGATTGAGGTATCGGCAGTTGAGATTGCGGGGGATGGGCCGACTGTGGTTTTTGTTCGGCAGGAGATCAACAAGGAGACGATGAAGCGGGAGTCGCGGATTGTGGTGCAGTCGCTTGAGAGTGGGGATGCTGTGGATATGGCGACCGGGGATACGGCACCCAGGCTCTCGGCTGATGGGAAGACGCTGGCTTTTTTGCGTTCGGGAGAGGACGATAAAAAGCAGGTTTGGGTGATGCCGGTCAATGGTGGGGATGCGAGGCAGGTGACGACGCTTCCCGACGGTGTGAAGGATATGGCGTGGTCGCCCGATGGTTCGGCGTTTGTCGTTGTGTCGCGCGTGGATCCAGATCGCGTGGAAGATGGCGAGGAGAAGGTGCCGAGGACGCAGGTTGCCCGTCGCGTGCGGTATCGCGATGACGAGGGTGGCTGGCGGGGCGATGCATTTTCGCAGTTGTTTCTGGTGGATGCTGTAACGGGCGAGGCAGAGCAGATTACGGATGGGGAAGGCGACCACGGGGCGCCAGCCTGGTCTCCCGATGGGAGCCGGATTGCATTTGTGACGGATTGCGTCGAGGGGCGCGATTTTATGCGGGGTTCAGAGGTCCATGTGATGGACAAGACGAGTGGGAGGTCGCGGTGCTGGTCGCAGGGGTTGAGCCGCGCGGAGTCTGTGGCGTGGTCGCCGGATGGAGAGCGGTTGGTGGTTGCGGGAGCGCACGATGGGGATGTGTGGGATTCGAGGCAGTCGTGGCTGTTTGTGCTGGAGGAAGACGAGGCACCGGTGTGCCTGGCGGGTGATATTTATACGGTTGTGCAACCACTTGCGCCGCGGTGCTGGACGCCGAGGGATGGGATATTGTTTATTGGTGATAGGGCGGGTGAATCTTTTTTGTGTCGGGTGAATCCCGATGATCCTTCCCTGGAGATTGAAGTCCTGGGTGGGGGTGGTCAGGTTTGTACGGGTTTGTCGGTTGACCGCATGGGTGCGCGTGTCGCGATGGTGATGTCCTCGCCTGTGTGTCCGTGCGATGTGGTGGTGATGGATGTGGGAGCGAAGCGTCAACGCGCGGTGACGGCTGTGAATGCCGGGTTTTTGGAGGCGCACCCCGGTGCGCGCGTGGAGAAATTGGTGTTCGAGCGGGGTGGGAAGTCGATTCAGGCGCGGGTGCTGTTTCCCCAGGGTTTCGACGAGGCGAGGTCGTATCCGCTGGTGCTGGATATTCACGGGGGACCAAATGGCCGGTTTTCGGATTCGTACGATGTCACGCATCAGGTTCTGGCGGGTGCGGGCTATATTGTGCTGGCTGTGAATCCGAGGGGGTCGTCATCTTATGGTCCGGAGTTTTTGAAGATGGTGCTGGGAGATTGGGGGGGAGCAGATTTTCTGGATTTGATGACAGGGGTTGATCTGCTGTGCGAGCGGTCCTATGTGGATGCGGATCGGTTGGGGGTTCACGGCTATAGTTATGGCGGTTTTATGAGTAGCTGGATTGTCGGTCACGACCACCGGTTCAAGGC
>JAPPIE010000410.1:0-4621 GCA_028874765.1 Gemmatimonadota bacterium | reverse complement strand
GGTCCGGCTGGTATTGCCGCTGCGATTGCGTGTGCTCGGCAGGGTGCAAGGACGCGGTTGATCGAGTTGCACGGTAGCCTGGGGGGGGTGTGGACGACGGGTGCGTTGAGTTGGATTATCGATTCGGCAGACAAGCCCGGCATTATGGCGGAGATTACATCTCGGCTCGATGCACGGGATGCGCGCAGGCTTCGCGCTCAGGGTGGGAAGAATTACGCGTATGATGTCGAAGAGATGAAGTTGCTTCTCGACGAGATGTGTGTCGAGGCGGGTGTTGAGATTCGGCTGTTGACGCGCGTGGTTGGGGCAGCGCGGGATAGCGAGAATAGGCTTTCGGTCGTGATTACGGAGTCCAAAGCCGGGAGAGAGGCGTGGCATGCGAAGGTTTTTGTCGATGCGACTGGCGATGGTGATCTGGGTGCGCTTTGCGGATGCGGGTTTGATGTCGGTCATCCGGAGACCGGGGCTGTCCAGCCGATGAGTCTGATGGCGTTGATTACGGGGTTGCATTTCGATCAGATCGAGCCCTACGTGGGCGGGTCTATGGCAGAGCCGAAGCAGAGGCTGAGCGCGCTGATGGAGGAGATCGGTGTTTCGCCTTCGTATGGTCATCCGACGTTATTTCGGATTAGGGACAATTTGTTCGCGCTTATGGCGAATCATCAGTACGGCGTGCAATGCGATGATGCCAATGCGATTACAGAGGCGATGATTCGCGCGCGTCGGGAGATTCATATACAGGTGGCTGCTTTGCGGGCGCACGGCGGTGTGTGGTCGGATATGCGCGTGGTGGCAACGGGCGCGCAGATCGGTGTTCGGGAGGGACGTCGGATTCACGGACGGTATGAGGTGACGGGGGAGGACCTTCTGCGGGGTGCGCGGTTCGAGGATGCGGTCTGTCGGGTTACGATGGGGATTGATGTGCATTCGACTGATCCGAAGAAAACGAAGATCGTAGAGGCCAAGCCGCATCGGTCGCAGCCTTATGATATTCCGCTCAGGGCGCTGATCGCGCGGGATGTCGATGGGTTGCTGATGGCAGGGCGTTGCATCAGTGGTGATTTTATAGCGCATTCGAGCTATCGGGTGACTGGTAATGCCGTGGCTATGGGACAGGCTGCTGGCGTTTGTGCGGCCAGAGCCGCTCTGTCGGATAGGTTGCCCCATGAGGTTCCGTGGTGTGAGGTGAAAGCGGCTCTGGATGTTATCAATCGAGATTGTCACAAAGGCCGAAAAGATGAATAATCAAAAGAATCAGAAATCTCAAAGTGTTCAGTTCTCAACCCGTGCTGAGGCGTATGATCGACTGCAACCAGTTCGGATTGAGATGTTTGATTTTTATCACAGTCTGGCTATGGATTTTATTCCGTTTGATGACCAGACGGAATTTCGGATGCTCGATTTGGGATGTGGAACGGGTATATTTCTCAATTGTGTGCTGATGAAATATCCAAAAGCAACGTGTGTGGCTATTGATTTTTCGGATGAGATGATGAGATTTGCGGCTCAGAAAATGAGCACGCATTCAGATCGTGTAGAGTTTCTTCAGAGAGACCTCAATGAGGGGCTGCCAGAAGGTTTGGGATCTTTTCAGTTTGTCGCATCGTTTTCGACTGTCCATCATCTTACCGATGAGAATAAGGCCCGCATATTCAGGCAGATTTACGATGTGCTTGAGACAGGCGGCTGGTTCTTTTTGATCGATGCTATGTCCACGCGCTTTGACGACGATGTTTATAAGTTAGGGCGAAGGCGGCTCAATTTTCGCCGAGAGGAGAGATTCGAAGAAGCTGGGATTGATATTGAAGAGGCGAACCGGGTGCGTGAGATTATTGAGCAGGTAGATGAAGACAGTCCTGAGAGAGATCGGATCTCTCGTTTTTCTTCCCAGGTTGAATGGCTAAAAGAGGCGGGTTTTCGATCCGTAGATTATATCTGGCATTTGTGGATGGAACATTTCATCATTTGTCGAAAGTGAAAAGCGAGCAAGAGACTGGTCTTACACACCGGAAGGAGATGTAATACACCCATTCCCAATCCTTTCTTTATCCAATCCATCCAACCTTTCTCTCATCTTCAGCAATCCGCAGACCGTTATCGCCAGTCATCCTGGTCCTTCCCAAAAAACTTATCGTGTGCATCACAGAAACCATCTTGTTGATAGAATTGTCACAAGATCAGTAAAATTTCTGTTGTAAAACGCTATCTATCGGAGCATTTATGACTATCAAACGATACCCGGGAAAGGCATTTGGTCGCAGCAAGTCCGTTGAGCACAATGGCGTTGTCTATACAGTTGTCACCGCACCGGATGTGTCCGCAGACCTCAAGGGTCAGACTCAGCAGGTGCTCGAACAGTTGGATGCGAATCTCGCCGAGGCTGGAACCGATAAGTCTTGCCTTCTTTCCGTCACGATTTATATCACAGATATGTCAAAGAAACCCGTTCTCAATGCGGTTTGGGACGCTTGGATTGGTGCCGACAATTGGCCCCAGCGTGCCTGTGTGGAGGTCAAACTGGAGGGAGATACGCTTGTGGAGATGGTTGTGATTGCAGCGAAATAGGTGACGCACATAAAATAAAAAATCGGTCAGTTGGGCTGGAAGAGAATAGATAAAAATAACCTACAGGAGGATATATGTGGCCGTCCTTGAGGGACTTTCTTCGGGTTCCCGGTGAACTTACAGGTAAAAATGTCCGCATAGCCGTCATGGATGGAGAATTTCCAAACCACCCCGATATCAGTACAAATGAGCGGCGTACATCCCACTTGGTACGGGGAATGTCAGAGCCTGAAACGTCTCCCGAGATATTTCAGGCGGAGCCTGGGCCGTGGTCAGGCGGCTGGCATGCGCTGTGTGCCGCGGCTGCTGCCGGGGGATCAGGCGCCGAATCGCAGGGGATATACAAGGGTGTAGCACCCGAAGCAGATCTGTTTCTTGTTGCTAAGTACTCACGCGATCCGGGGTTTGAGAATGAGAAGGCACATATTAAGGCGCTGGAATGGGTTTTGCATAATTGGCGGAAGTACGAGATACGAGGGGTATTATCAGCACGCAAAAGTAGGATAGGTTCAGGTCTTTTCCCGTGGCAGACGGACCCGCGTCGCATTCTGTGTGAAGAGTTAGCTTCTGAGGGCGTGCTTGTGGTTTCCGGGTCGGGGAATCGACCAGACGAGACTACTGGCATAGCTGAAGCCGCAGCCCCGTCTGTGCTTTCCGTTGGAGGGGTAGCGATTCCTTCGGATGGAGATCCATATCGGGCCAGGATGTTTCAAGGATGCCGGGGAACTACGTTTGAGGGAAAATGGATTCCGGATATTCTGGCACCTGCGGAGAATGTTGTCCTTCCTCATAGGAATGACGAAGAGATAGAAAACCATTTTTATGCAAAGATAGATGACATTCCATTTCGTTACGCCCGCACCTGTGGTACATCTTTCTCGGGACCGGCTCTCCTTGGGGCAGCGGCTTGTCTGTGGCAAGCTCATCCGAGTTGGACAGCCCGTGAAATGAAATCCGCTCTTATATCGTCATCGATGAAGAGGCCCGGATGGTCGGATCTACGCGCTGGCCTGGTGTCAGTCAGCGGTGCTATGGCTAATGGCGCACCTGATGTCGTACAGGGGCAGGTGACGAGCCCCTACCAGAACTGGTCATTCTGGCGAAAGAGCTCTCTGGATCACAGGTTGGATGGGCTTAAGAGCAACAATCCCAATGAAGTCAGAGATGTAATCCTCTCTTTTGTTGGTGATGATCTTCCGCATCGAGCTGTAAGTCTAATATGCAAGCAAACAAAGCATCCCGTAGATAGTGTTCGCGCGGCGGCTTTATGCGCTCTTACTGGCGGGCCGCCGTCCCAGGTGGATTCGGGCTATATACTGAGTGCTTTTCGAGATTCTTCGCCAATTGTCCGGATGGCGGGTGTGTACTTGCTACGAGGTCGTTCAGATTTGTGGTCTGAATGTAAAGCGTCTCTCAGTGGTCTCTTCAATGATACGAGCTTAGATGTCCGTATTGAATCCTTGCACCTTGCGAGAAGAATGGCTTATCCAGATTTCGCCGAGGGAATCGTTGCTGGTCTTGAAGAAGACGCTCGGATGGGTCGCGTAGCGAATTTCGCTGCCCGACGAGATGCACTGGAAGCTATAACAGGACAGCGATTGCCGCTGATACCTCCTTATGTACCTGGACAACCCTCTCAGGAGGACTCGCTTCGCGTTGCTCGAGTGGATCTGGCGCATCGATGGGAGGATTGGCTCAGCGAGAACTGGCTGACTGGACGTGTTTAAATCAAACGATGATACGGTTCCATCCGTACATCGTCCAATATTAGGCAAAAGAGCTACATGATCGAAATCAGGAAATTGGAGCAGCTACGGCGCGGAGATCTACATATAATGGATGGGTATGTTTCAACTGATAGGTACCATGTCTCGAAGACTGAGACCGCTGATGAGTTTTGCTTTATCCTGAAGCGTCAAAAATTGAATGAGCCTTACGTGAAACGCTGGTCGTTCTCAAAAGAGGATTTCAGGAATTACAGCGAACTTGTCAATTGTGGTCTGTCGCTGGGAGCCTATGACGCTGGTCAGCTTGTGGGTATCGCTATTTCGGAAAA
>JAPPIE010000242.1 GCA_028874765.1 Gemmatimonadota bacterium | reverse complement strand
AACCGTACCATTTCAACGGTGGGCATCAGCGATGGCCTGCTCTATGCGGCAGACCTGAGTGGGTTTGTCTATTGTCTCGATCTAAAAACCGGCACACAGCACTGGAAATACGATACATTTGCCGCGATATGGGGGTCGCCTTTTGTGGCTGACGGGAAGGTGTACATTGGGGATGAAGATGGCGATGTGGCGATTTTGAAAGCCGGAACACAATTTGAATTGATCAACGAAATCAATATGGGCAGCGCCGTATATACCACGCCTATTGCAAAAGATGGCATGCTCTACATTGGCACGCGCAATACGCTGTATGCGATTAAGGGCGAATAGAAGAGGTCATTACAATATGGAAGTGTTGGCAACATCTTTTGCTGATAAGATCAAAGATGCGCGCGATACCCTCGATGCACATGTGCGAGATATAGTCGCCTGGCATTTTAATCCGAGTACGGGATGTCCGTTCTGGCTGGAATTTGCAGCGGAACTGGATTTTGATCCGCGGCGGGAAATCGGTGGATACAGCGATTTGAAATACCTGGGACATTTCCAGGACGAATGGTTGCGCGGCGGTCCCGTGCGGCGATGGATCCCGAGGGGGAGTAAGGAACAGCGGACCTATGTATTTGAAACGGGCGGCTCAACTGGGGTTCCCAAATATCGGATCAGCCAAAACGATTTTCAAATTGACTACGAAATGTTTAGCGAGCACCTTTCTGAAGAAACATTTCCAAAGGGAGCGGACTGGTTGATGTTGGGGCCAACAGGTCCCCGGCGATTGCGTCTGGCTGTCGAATATCTCTGTCAGATTCGCGGTGGGATTTGCTTTCTCGTGGATCTCGATCCGCGATGGGTCAACAAGCTGATCAAGCGCGGCGCGCTTCAGGAATTGGAACTCTACAAAGCCCATGTTATCGATCAGGCGCTCACGATTCTGCGCGCGAATGACAATGTGAAGTGCATGTTTACGACTCCCAAGCTCCTCGAAGAATTGTGCGAAAAAATTTCTCTTCAAAAAGCCGGGATTAGTGGCATTTTCTGCGGCGGAACTGAGATGAACGCACAATTCAATCGCTTTGCGAGAGAAGAGCTTATCCCGGGCATCGATTTTGTTCCTACCTACGGCAATACCCTGATGGGACTGGCGTATTCCAAACCGCTCGAACCCGGAGACAATTACGCGATTACTTATTATCCACCCGTGCCCCGCGCGTTTATCGAACTGGTGAATCCAAATAATCCCGATGAAGAAGTCGGTTACGACGAAGTCGGGCGCGTGATGCTGACGACGCTTACGAAAGAATTTTTTATGCCCCGCTTTCTCGAACGCGATGAGGCCGAACGCGCCAAACCGATTGAAGCCTATCCCTGGGATGGCGTGAGAAATTTGGGTCTGTTCTCCGAGTTGCAGGAATCAGTCGTCGTTGGGGTGTATTAAATCGAACGGATCTTTTATATCCCATACTGTGGTTTCAGTCTTTCAAAGAGGCGAAATACATGATTCACTTACCTATTTTACGCGCGGGAAAACCCTACACGAGTTTGAGCGTTCAGGAAGTGTCGCATATTCAAACTGGCGAGCCGCTCGTTCAGGTCAGTCAGGCAAACCGGGGGCTGGTCGCGAAAGACTTAAATGCAGCGGCGGCGAACAAACACGCGCTCGACAGGCTGAGTGTATCCGAACTCGTGGGCATAACCCGCGAAGCTGCGCGCTTATTTGCAGAAGCCGATTTGCCCATTGGCGACCATATTCAGACGCCCGATGACTATGTCAAACAGGTGTCTGGCACAACGGGCATGCCCGAAGCTCTCTGCCGCGCGAATATGGAAAAGATTCAACTCGTGTGTACGGAGATCGAAGCTATTCTATGGGGTCTCACACGCGGGTTAGATCTCGCAGTACTCGATGAGGGCTGGTACAATCAGGATGGTCGCTCTCTCAGCTATATTTGCCAGGCCGATGCCCTCGGGGCTATATTGCCGAGCAATTCGCCGGGGGTACATGCGCTGTGGGTTCCATCCATCCCACTCAAAGTTCCTCTCGTTCTAAAACCCGGGCGCGAAGAGCCATGGACGCCTTTTCGAATTGCACAGGCGTTTATAGAAGCGGGGTGCCCGCCAGAAGCATTTGGGTTTTATCCGACGGACCACGGTGGTGCCACTGAAATTTTGATCCGATGTGGTCGCTCCATGCTCTTTGGGGGCGGGGCGACGGTCGCGCCCTGGCTGAGCGATCCCCGCGTGGAAATTCACGGGCCTGGGCAGAGTAAGGTCATTATTGGCGAAGATGTGATAGACCGCTGGGAAGACTATATCGACATCGCGGTTGCCTCAATTGCTGCAAATGGCGGTCGCTCTTGCATCAATGCGTCGGGCGTGTGGGTTCCCGCGCATGGTCGAGAGATAGCCGAAGCACTCGCAGAGCGATTGGCAAAAGTAGTCGGGAGACCTCTGGATGATCCAGAAGCGCAGATCGCGGCATTTACCAATCCCACATTTGCCGATCAAATTTCGACAGCGATAGACATTCATCTAAAAACTCCAGGGGCTGAAGATCTGACTGAAAAATTGCGCGGTGATCGGCTGGTCGAGATCGATGGATTGAAATTCTTAAACCCCACGGTTGTCTGGTGCGATGATTTTGAACATCCTCTTGCAAATACCGAATATCTGTTCCCTTATGCGAGCGTGGTCGAAGTTCCGCAGTCGGAAATTCTGGACAAGATTGGACCGAGTCTCGTGGTGACAGCAATAACAGAGGACAGTGCATTTATCGACAAATTGCTCAATTCGCCCCATGTGGAAAGACTCAATGTGGGCGCGATTCCCACGCCTCAGATCTCATGGGATCAACCGCACGAGGGCAATTTGTTCGAACACCTGTACCGTCAGCGCGCGCTGCAATGGGCGAAACAGGCTTAGGAGATGGATGCATTTGATTTTTATCCCACTACGCGCGTGATGTTTGGGGAGGGCACACTCGCGCAATTGGGGAAACTATCAGAAAAATTGGGCGGTAGCCGTATTCTTTTTGTGACCGATCCAGGGATTGTAAGTGCCGGGCTTGCAGACCGTGCGATTGCGGTGCTTCAGCGCGCTTCCCTGGATTTTTTTGTGTTTGATGGTGTGGATGAAAATCCCACGACCGCGCACATTGGGGCCGGTGTCGCGTTTGCAAAATCGCGTGGAAATATTGATTTGATCGTCGGTATGGGTGGGGGGAGCGCGATGGATTGCGCTAAGGGAATCAATTTTATCCTGACCAACGGCGGTCAGATGGAAGATTATTGGGGTATGGGCCATGCGGCAAAACCCATGTTGCCTTCTATCGGGATTCCAACGACTGCGGGTACTGGGAGTGAAGCACAGTCCTACGCGCTTATTTCCGATGCAAAAACGCATGTCAAGATGGCCTGCGGCGATCTGAAAGCGCGATTTCGAAGTGTTATTCTCGATCCGTCACTGGTCGAAAGTGTGCCGAAAAAAGTCGCAGCAGCAGCGGGTATAGACGCCATTGCACACGCTATCGAAAGTTATGTTTGCACGCGCCGGAATGCCATTTCTATGATGTTCTCGCAAAAGGCGTGGCAATTGCTTTCATCGAGTTTTGAAAGCGTGCTGAAGGATGCTTCCGATAGCGAGGCGAGGGGAAAAATGCTTTTGGGGGCGCACTTTGCCGGCGCGGCTGTTGAGAATGCCATGTTGGGTGCCGCACATGCGTGTGCCAATCCATTGACCGCGCATTTTGGTATTACACATGGTGTTGCTGTGGCACTTATGCTACCCGCTGTCGTCCAATTTAATGGAGAAACCGCAGGCACGCGCTATCGTGGACTTGGATCCGATGTTGATGAACTCGTCGAGAAGGTTGTTTTTCTGAAAGAATGTGCAAATCTGCCTTTTCAACTGCGCGACCTCGGTGTAGCACATGACAGCCTCCCAACACTGGCAAAAGATGCAACTGAACAATGGACAGGTACGTTTAATCCGAGACCTGTGGATGAAGATGATTTTTTTGTCCTTTACGAATCTGTGTATTGATCCGCAATGAGAATGCTTCTTTTTTTTCTTATTTTTGATTTATTTTTAATTCCCGTCCAGGCAGAAGAATGGAGCCGATTTCGCGGGGATGCACAATCTACGGGTGTTGCAAATAGTAGCCTGCCCGCTGAACTGGATGTGTTGTGGACAGCGCAAGTCGAAATAGGGATTGAATCCACCGCCGCAATTTGGCAAGACGCGGTGTATGTGGGCGGGTTGGATGAAAAGCTGTATGCTTTTGATTTTGATAGCGGTGCGATCAAGTGGACCTATGTGGCTACGGGTGAGATTAAGTCGTCGCCACTGGTTTTTGAAAAAACCGTGTTTTTCGGCGATGGCAATGGCGTTTTTCACGCTGTTGATGCACAAACAGGTAATGCATTGTGGACGTTTCAAACGGATGGGGAGATTATCTCGTCGGCAAATGCAACCGGGGGGCGCATCCTGTTTGGGTCTTATGATCAGTTCTTATATTGCCTCGCGCCGGACGACGGGTCTTTGTTGTGGAAGATAGAAACGGATGGTTATGTTCACGGTATGCCGGCTATCGCACAAGCGCATACGCTGATCGCGGGGTGTGATGGTCTTTTGCGCGTTATCGATATTGCCAGCGGAAAAGAGCAATCGCAAATTGAACTCGGTGCTTATGTGGGTGCCAGCGCAGCCGTTCATCAGACGCGGGCTTATGTGGGGACTTATGAAAGCCAGGTCTTGTGCCTTGACTTAACAGCAAAAGAAATTGTCTGGCGATACGAACATCCGCAGCGAAAATTGCCCTATTTTGCATCGCCATCCATAACTCCTGAGCGGGTTATTGTTGCAGGGCGCGACAAAATGGTTCACGCGCTTGATCCCGATACGGGCGATGTTTTGTGGACTTACACGTCCCGATCCCGATTTGAAGCATCTCCGGTTGTGGTGGGTGATCGCGTTTTTGCAGGGACCTCAGGTGGCAAAATCGTGGCATTAAATATCGAGATCGGTGAACTCGATTGGGAATTTGTGACCGGATCGGAATTTGTTGCCTCGCCCAGTGTGGCGCGCGAGCGACTGATTATTGGCACGACAGACGGCACGTTATATTGTTTTGGAAAGGCGGAAGAATGAGCGAGCAAATCCAGATTCCAGAGCCAGCAACGACCCGTAAAGTGTGGAAGGAAACAGATGTTGGAAGCGTGTTTGTTTCCAACTATCCACCTTACTCTTTCTGGCGCGACGAAAACACAGTAGAGATTGAAGAGATGTTGCACGCATCCGATTCGGGGGATAGAGAAACACCTCTGGGCCTTTATATGCATATCCCATTTTGCCGAAAGCGGTGCAAGTTCTGTTATTTTCGGGTTTATACAGATCGCAATAGTGCTGAAATTCAAACGTATTTAGATGCTTTGGCAAAAGAGGTGGAAACGTATAGTACCTTGCCGCGTGTTGCAGGTAGAAAATTGAACTTTGTTTATTTTGGCGGTGGTACGCCGTCTTATATTAGTGTCAAACACTTAAAGGCTCTGGTTGACAGGGTCAAGGCTGTGATGCCGTGGGATGATGCGGAAGAGGTGGCATTTGAGTGCGAGCCGGGTACGCTTTCACAGTCCAAAGTTGAGGCTGTTCGGGAAATTGGCGTCACGCGCTTGAGCCTGGGTTTGGAGAACTTAAACGACGATATTTTGCGGGAGAATGGCCGCGCGCACGTCAGCAAAGAAATTTACAGGGCTATGCCCTGGGTCAAGGCGCAGGAATTTGCACAGGTCAATGTGGATTTAATCTCCGGTATGGTTGGGGAATCGTGGGAGACATGGCGAGATACAGTGCAGGGCACCATTGATCTCGATGCGGATAGCGTTACTATCTATCAGATGGAATTGCCGTTTAATACGACGTATTCAAAAGCCATACGCGATGGAGGAGGTTTACCGGTCGCAGATTGGGCTACCAAGCGCGCGTGGCACAATTATGCGATTGAAGAGTTTGCCAAAGCGGGTTATGAGACATCGAGTGCTTATACGCTGGTGAAAAAAGGTCGTCTGAATAAATTCGTCTATCGAGATGCCCTTTGGCGCAGCGCGGATCTCATCGGTACGGGTGTGGCTTCTTTTTCACATGTGGGTGGTATGCATTTTCAAAACCAGACGCATTGGGATCCCTATATCGAAACTGTTGGAAAAGGGCAACTGCCGATCAATCGATCTTTTGTGCCAACAAAAGAAGAGCGACTGATTAGAGAGATGATTTTACAACTCAAGCTGGGACGAATTGAAACAGCGTATTT